>NZ_JBQHVO010000001.1:0-318208 GCF_052064465.1 Niallia sp. HCP3S3_B10
CATTTTTTTCTTTCATATCGATCGACCTCCGTGTTATTTACTTAAAGTATAACACTAAAGTATCGTACGACATCTATCCTAACAGAGGGGGCTTTGGAATTGCTATTTTTTAAAAAAACTAAAGAAAAAGTGCATAAAATTAATAATGAAATAATTAAATATAGGATTTTTTTATTCATATTTACCTCCTAATTTTTTTCAGGGGATAGCTGTTTTATATTTATTTATATTATTTAAATTCTAAAGTTAATTATAAAATTTCATCGAGTGTCGGTAACGTTGTAATCATAACTAAAGTTATCAAACTTTTTAGGATAAACATATGCATAATCACTAGTCCAATAATGTGTAGAACCTTCATGTCTATAAGTACGCTGAGTTACCTTCCATTTATCATAACGTTTTCGATACATAATCGTCCATTCTTGGTTGCATGGTGGTTCAACTGAGTAAGTAGCGGTTTTAGTATATGATGTACTAATGGAAAAACCTACTGAAGCATCGACTGCAGACTTGCTAACTTTTAATGTACCTGTATAAGAGTTAGAAACTCCTATTCTATCTGACCATGAAAGTCTTGATGGTCCCCACCCAGATGGACCTGCTATCCAACTTCCATATACATCACTTAATTGAGATTTTGAATAAATTCTCCATTCTGTAAACATATATGCATTTGGTGTTATGCCTCCAGTTCCTGTACCAATTGAAGGAATCAATATATTAGATTGTTGACTATCTTCAATAATTATTTCAGTTAGAACATAATCTGGGTCAACGATCTCCTCGAAAGTATCATCTTCAGCAGATACAATACTTTATTTTCAAAAGAAAAGCCTAAACATAATGTTAAAAGTGTTAAGAAAAGATAACTATTTAACTTATTCAAAAAATTTCCCCCTCAATATATAGCTAGACACCATATATTTACAGTTAAACATCAAGTATCTAAATTCCTTTTTTTACAAAAAATTCGTAAAATTTTACAATAGTATATATTAGTGATTATTCTATACTTTTGTTTAGACAAATAAAATATTCATATTTCCTTATTTTTCTATTATTCTGGTGATTTAGTGAAAAAAACGGATTTAAACAAAGAGAGTTTGAAAACTTTATCAGCTTTTTAGAAAATGAAGGGTATTTAGAACGTGTTTTAAGAGTAGGAGATTATTTTTCTATTAAACCAGCAGGGATAACTACAAAGGGAACGGAATAAATAAATTCTAATATAGATTACGAAAAGGAATATCCTAAATGACAGGGTCTTATCAAGTGGGTTCAAGTTGAAAAGGATTTATATTCTAATTCTTCAGATGAGGAATAAATGAACTGTGAAATACTAATTGTTTCAAAGCCTTAATAGATCACGTTTACACACCATCATAAAGATGGATGTACTTATGTGTTTTTAGTATGCAATAGGTATATATTCCCAATGTTATGCAGAAGCTGGGCGTGAAGGGGCGTTCACAGGCTGTTGTAGAGCTTCTAAGAATGGGAGAATTAGAGCTATAATAAAGAAGATGATCTCGTATAAGCGGGGAGGAAATTCCACTCCTTTGCCGCTTATATGGGTCATCTTCTTTTTAGTTTGTTTAATTGTTGACTTTAAAATAGGAAAGCTAAGTGAGAAAAAACTATAGAATGAGAAGAATGATCATAGAAGTCAGAAAATAAACACAAATAGATCATTAGACCTATTCTTAATGAGGACTGTTTTTATTTACCTTTGTCTTTTATTTGGCTGTCATTTTACCAATAAAAACCACGAGGAATTAGTCATCCCGTGGCTTTTTATTGTTTCCTTTTATAATTAATGCTTAAACGAGTTTCTAATTTGAAACTCCATTATCTTTTAAGAAAATTGTTTGCATATTTTTGGGTGTTCCATGAATATACCCTGGAGCTTGTTCTAACTCGGGAGCTTGCCCTGTTCCAACAGGATGTTCTACATATTCAAATTGTCCCATGCCATCCATAGATGGACCTTTTGCCCATCTACCGGCTTGACTTTCAGTACCTTCAGAACAGCTTATGAATTTATAAGCAACATCAGATTTTTCGTACTGGCGATTAAAGGTACTTGGTACTACTTTGCCTTCTTTCTCTTCTAATTCTGCGATTGCGGCTAACCATTGGTTTTGATGCATGGTGTCACGTGCAATTAAGAAGGAAAGCATATCTCTTACACCTTTATCATCTGTCATTTCATATAGACGAACGACTTGGAGTCTTCCTTGTGATTCGGCATTTAGATTTGCTCTGAAGTCTGCAAGAAGATTTCCACTTGCAATGGTATAGCGAGCATTCCATGGATAGCCTGCGCTATCGTTTGGGCTAGCTCCTAAACCATTAACTATTGCATGCTGTGGATTCATTCCGCCCATAACGCTAGCAATTATTGGATCTTTGGCCGCCTGCTCTTGTTCCTCTACAGGAGCCTTGTCAAGTAATTGTGCAATCATGGTAGCTAACATTTCAACATGAGCTATTTCTTCAGTACCTATATCTAAAAGCATATCTCGATATTTTTTTTCAGCTCTGCAATTCCAACCCTGAAATAAATATTGCATCATAACCGAAATTTCTCCAAATTGGCCACCTAACACTTCCTGAAGCTTTTTTGCATAAATAGGATCTGGGTTATCTGGTTTAGCTATGTATTGCAATTCTTTCACATGAAAAAACATCCTAACACCTCCAATTATATCTTTAATATTGTGAGGGAAATCATTCTTTTTATTCTGTTAGTTTTTTCCTGTCAGGAATGGGAAAGGGTAACACATTTACGATTTAATAATTGTAGATTATAATTGTAAATAAAGAAGATATGAAATTTGTCGGAAATTAATTATATTTGTATATTTATAAGTAGGAGTTGGAATCATGATGACTGAAGAGAAAAACGCAAAGGAATACTTAGAGAATATAGCTACAATCGAAAAGGATATGCGATACATATCTGGTATCATCAAACAAAAGGGGAGAGAAATATTAAGTAATTATACAATGACTCCTCCTCAATTTGTCGCCCTGCAATGGCTATTTGAAGAGGGGGATATGACGATAGGAGAATTGTCGAATAAAATGTTCCTAGCCTTTAGCACAACAACTGATTTAGTTGATCGTATGGAAAAGAATAAATTAGTACAAAGAGTGAAGGATCCGAATGATCGACGTGTCGTTCGTATTCATATGCTGGAAGAAGGGAAGAGGCTAATTGACGAAGTAATCAAAAAGCGTCAAGGCTATCTTCAAGAGGTACTGAATGACTATACGACTGATGATATCGAAGAATTAAAGAAAAATTTCATGCGTTTACATCAAGTAATGCGAGAAAAATGAGGCGGTTTTTTGGAAAGAGCTATAGGGGTTATAGATTCTGGAGTTGGTGGATTAACGGTAGCAAAGGAGATTATACGCCAGCTTCCTTTTGAGAACATCGTATACTTAGGAGATACGGCAAGATGTCCATATGGACCAAGAACGGGAGAAGAAGTGAAAAAATTCACTTGGGAAATGACTAGGTTCTTGTTGGAGAAAAATATAAAAATGCTTGTCATTGCCTGTAATACTGCTACTGCTGTAGCATTGGAAGAGATTCGAGGACAACTATCTATTCCAGTAATTGGAGTAATCGTTCCCGGGGCACGAACAGCATTAAAGGTAACAAATAATAATTATATCGGTATGATTGGAACAATTGGTACTGTTCGAAGTCGAGCGTATGAAAAAGCACTAAAGAAGATTAATAATCGAGTAAGAACAGTTAGTTTAGCATGCCCAAAATTTGTTCCTTTGGTAGAGAGCGGAGAATATGATGGTCCGGTAGCAAGGAAAATCGTGAAAGAAACGCTGTGGCCGTTAAAGAACAAAGAGATTGATACATTAATACTTGGCTGCACCCATTATCCTTTGTTGGCAAAAGTAATTCGAGAAGAGATGGGGAATAAGGTAAAGGTGATTAGTTCTGGAGCAGAAACGGCACGAGAAGTTAGTACCATTTTAAATCATAATGACCAACTTGCTTCAGGAGAAAGTGAAGTAGAACATCATTTTTATACTACTGGGTCGAAGGATATTTTTGCGAGGATAGCTTCAAACTGGCTTAATCAAAAAATAGATTCTGTTGAAACAATTAAGCTGACATAATCAATTAAGACTGTCTTATAGGTACATCCACTGTCATTGTTTAGATATTTAAAGTGGATGAAAACCGGAAGATGGTCTTTTTTAAAAAAAAATCTCCTAAAGGCGGTCTAAAAATAATATAGGCTCGTATATATATTAGTACAAACTGTCTTAGGAGTGATGAAGATGTCTAAGAATAACAAATTGACCATAGTTTCAGCGGTTATCATATCATCTGTGTTGATCTCTGGTTGTAGCTTATTGGGAGATAAAGAAAACGTAGACCCACCTCAATCTACAACTTATGAGGATGATGCAGTTAAGGAAAATGCTGACCAAGAAACAACAGGTGAAGTTGCAGCAGAGGATACAATGCCTATTGAATTATATTTAATGGATAAATACGGTTATGTTGTCCCTCAAACATTAAACTTGCCAAAAACAAACTCGATTGCACAAGAAAGCCTTGAATATTTAGTTACGGGTGGAAAGGTAACGGAAATGCTGCCAAATGATTTTCAGGCAGTTATTCCCCAAGATACAAAAATCAGTATAAATGTCGATGATGATAAAGTGGCTACTGTTGATTTTTCAAATGAGTTTAAAGAGTATGAGGCAAAGGATGAAGAGAAAATCTTACAATCTATCACATGGACATTGACACAGTTTGATTCCATTGATTCTGTAAAGATATCTCTAAACGGTCATGCATTGACAGAAATGCCAGTAAATAAAACACCGATTCAAGGTGCTTTGACAAGAGCAGATGGCATAAATATTAATACAGATGACGTGACAGATATAACAAATACAAAGCCGTTGACTGTTTATTATATTGGCGGAGATTTAGAGTCGTCCTATTATGTTCCAGTAACAAAGCGTGTCAGCAATGGGGAAGAAAATAATGTAGCAGCAGCAGTAGGGGAGCTAATAGAAGGACCAGGTATGAGTGCATCACCATCCTTAACGAGCTTATTACCTGAGGATGTTAAGCTATTAGACGATCCGGTAGTTGAGGATGGTAAGGTTACGTTGAATTTCAATGAAAATATTTATTCAAGCGGACTAGATGGAGAAGAAAAGGTAGTCGCTAATGAGATATTAAATTCCTTAGTACTTTCTTTAACAGAACAAGAAGGCATTGAAAGTGTTGCTGTTACAGTCAATGGAGAGGCTGATTTAGTAAATGCAGAGGGTGAAAGCTTAACTAAACCAGTAACTCGTCCAGAAAATGTGAATACAGGTAGTTATTAAGGTCAGTTTAAGATGCAAAAGAAGCTTGGGATACTCCTAGGCTTCTTTTTATTTAGTGCAGAAAAAATAATAAATTTATTACCTCGCCACTACCATTTATGTTTAATGATTGGAAAAAACTTCACAAAACCGCCTTTTGAATTAAGGAAGAAAGGGTATATACTGTGTATATAGACACATTTTTTTTAGCGTAGTAAACTTAAGAATATAGTTTGTTTTATGTTAAAGTAAAGGAAATGACATTTTTGGTTAATTAAGGAGAATTATGATGAAAGAGATAATAATTGCAACAAAGAATACAGGTAAGGCGAAGGAATTTGTTCAAATGTTTTCGCCACTTGGCTATGAAGTAAAAACACTTTTAGACTTTCCAGATGTGCCGGATGTAGAGGAAACAGGAAGTACATTTGAAGAAAACGCTCTTCTCAAAGCAGAAACGATTTCTAAACTACTAAATCGTGTCGTTATTTCTGATGATTCTGGTCTTGTGGTAGATGCTTTAAATGGTAGACCAGGAGTATACTCTGCTCGATATGCTGGAGAACAAAAAAACGATCAAGACAATATGGATAAGGTTTTACGTGAATTAGAGGGAATTCCAACAGAAGAGAGAACAGCTCGCTTCTGCTGTACATTAGCGGTTGCTATTCCAAATGAAGCCTCTCTAACATTTACTGGCACCTGTGAAGGGGTTATCTTGGAGGGAAGAAGAGGAGAATATGGATTTGGCTATGATCCGATCTTTTATGTAGTAGAAGAGCAAAAGGCGATGGCTGAATTGCCTCCAGAAGTAAAAAATACTATTAGTCACCGTGCAAATGCATTGAAAAAACTCAAAGAACAGTTACCTGCTGTTTTTAAGGAAGGGAACTAGGATGAAAGTTTTGATTGTTAGTGACAGTCATGGTATGGTATCCGAATTAGGTGTTTTAAAGAAAAGACATGGAAAAGAAGTAGACTTATTTCTACATTGTGGAGATTCAGAGTTAGCTGCAAGTGAAGATGTGATGGAGGGATATATTACCGTTCAAGGTAACTGTGATTATGAGGACAAATATCCAACCGAAACAATTCAAGAAATCGCAGGAAAGAAGATTTTTTTAACTCATGGGCATCTATATGGTGTAAAGTCTTCTCTTAATAGCCTATTGTATAAAGCAAAGGAAGTACAGGCAGACATCGCCTGCTTTGGTCATTCTCATTATTTAGGGATGGAAGTAGTTGATGATGTTTTATTCATCAATCCTGGTAGTTTGCGTCTGCCTAGGGGAAGAATGGAACAAACATATGTGATTTTAACGATTGAGCGTGATCGGTTAGAGACTGAGGTCTATGATTTTCATAAAGGTTTACTTCCAGAATTAAAGAATGATTTTTCTCTTTAGTATGATTTTTCCTAATGAGGAGAAAAAAATTCCTCATTAGGAAAAAAACTTTAATTAACTATTGACTTTGTTTTTCTATAGTCATATAATAATTATTGTCCTCATTAGGACTAAAGCAAATACATAACATGTCCCAGTAGCTCAGCTGGATAGAGCAACGGCCTTCTAAGCCGTCGGTCGGGAGTTCGAATCTCTCCTGGGACGTATTTTTATAAACTTAAATTATTTTAAGTATATTTTAATAGATTATTTTCAACTTAGTAACACTTAAATTATAGGTATTATAAAGAAAGACTATGATTTTTTAAAAGGTTATGATACAATACTTTAGGTAACTGTTTCGAAAATAATCAAATAAACCATGTCCCAGTAGCTCAGCTGGATAGAGCAACGGCCTTCTAAGCCGTCGGTCGGGAGTTCGAATCTCTCCTGGGACGCCATTACATAACAGTTTAACCCTTGATATGACAGGGGTTTTGACAGATAAGGGATGCTAACACAGATTATAACACTGTGGGAGCATCTCTTTTTTTATCCCTACAATTTTCTATTGCCTCCAAGTTAATTTTACTGGAGGAGATAGCATGACAAAGAAAAAAGGTATTTTTGATGTAGGAGCAGATATTAACCTGTTTAAGCAGGGCATTGGATCAGGAGTAGAGACTAAGCTCTCTGGACAGTCTAAGTACTCAGGGACATCCTCAGCTCATACAACAGTAGCTGTAACAGTAGCTGTAAAGGAAGAAGGCAGAGATTTAGACAGTGTTATTGAAATTATCATTCAGCAAATGAAAGTTAGTGGATACAGAGAAAGAACTATTACTGACTATTTAAACTACATGGTACAGTTTAGGAAAGCCACAAATGTAAAATATCTTGAGCAAATAACAACAGATACTATATACTCATGGCTCAATTCAATGGATGTATCCAATCAGACTAAACTGACTAGGCTAAAATGCCTCAAGGCTATTCTAGGCAAGTGTTTTAATAATGGATGGGTACAATCAAAGTTTTGGAATGGCATTAACATTAAAGTTGATAAACAGGTCAAGAAAGGTGTTAAGAAAGATGATGTAATGGTTTTACTCTCTTTGTTAGACTTGAATACCTTTATAGGTTTGAGGGATGCTGTGGCAGTTCTCACTCTGTATAGGACAGGAGTTAGGATAAATACATTAGGTCAGCTCCAAGAGAAACATATTGATTTTGAGAATAAGCTATTATGTATGGATGGCACAATACTAAAAAACCACAAGCTGTTAAAGTTACCTCTTGATGATGAGTTAATACACTTGCTAAAGATTTTAATCATGCAGAATGACAAGATAAGGCAGTATTATGGTCAGAAGAATTCTTATCTGTTTATAAGCTACAAAGGTACATCATTAGATACAAAGTCAACTAATAATGCCATTTCTAAGCAGCTCCACAAATATTCTAAAAGATATGGCTTAAATAACATTAATCCTCATGCTCTTAGAAGGGGATATGCAAAGAGCTTATTAGATAAAGGAGCTAATCTTGCACTAATATCAAAGGCTCTTGGACATTCTAACTTAGCAGTTACTACTCAGTATCTTGATTTAGATGTTGAGGAAGTTGTAGATAATTTAAGGGAATACCTATAAGAGAATTACTCCTGCTACATCTGAGGCAGGAGTTTTCTTTTTAAAAAAATTCAATAAAAAAAACAGAGCATTTAGCCCTGTCAGTTTGTGCAAATACATATAGATATTATTTTTGAAATAAAGCTGTAGTTAACCCTTTAACTCCAAATAAATTATTTGGTTGCTCTATCTCAAGCATTTTTCTTATTTCAATTTCTTTAAAATCCTTGAAGATTTCTCTTAACTTTTCCTCTGAATAGCCTAGACCACCTTTTAAACTCATCATCCTGTAAACATCCCAATCTGATATTTCTGCTCCACCAAGTTCTCCACCTGGAATAAAGCAAGTGAGAGCAAAGAAACCATTTGGCTTTAATGCCTTCTTAACTAAATTTATGTAACTCATTCTTCTGTGTGGAGCAATATGATGAAAGCACCCTGAATCATAAACAATATCATATTGACCTTCTGTTATTTCTAATTCAAATATGTTTTTATTTATAAAATTAACATTTGTATTTTTTTCAGTGGCTCTTTCTTTTGCCCATTGAATTGACTCTTGAGAAAGATCTACTGCATCAACACTGCAACCCCTTTCTGCAAAATAAATGGCATTCCTACCAGGTCCACAACCTAATTCAAGTACTCTTCCTGGCATAAAAAGTTTATTTTCAAAATAACTAACTAAATTTTCATCAGGATAGTTTACAAAAAAAGGTATCCCCCTATCTCTTTCAGAATAAAAGTTATCCCAGTTGAACTTTGACTGCTCTTTTAGCAAATGATCTAACATCACTAATATATCTTTGTGTTCACCAATTACTTCTTTCAAAGATTATCCCCTCTTTCTAACATGTTAGCTTGCTATCTAACTATACCAAATTTTACAAATGTTAATGTTAAGAGAAGATTAAGAAAATATTATTTCATACCAAAAATTATACTTAAAGTCATTTAGTATATGCCCTTTAAGAGATTTGTGAGCCACTGAATTCTCATACAATATATTACTGAATGGTAACCTACCTCTTTTATTAAAAATCAAAAATAAACCACTTTAAATGTGTTTGAGGAAGTGGTTATAAAATAGAAACTGCATTAATACATTACAAATGTTACATTAAGGTTACAAAACGCAGTGGAATAACTTGTTATTTGGTGCTTATTTCCATACAAGGTATTTTTTATTGTGGATATTTTTCAAGCACTTCTCCCCCTGCTCCATACCCCCTAATCCCCCCTGTACCCCCCTTTGGGCTTTCAGTCTCTAAATAGACTCTACCTTAATTAGACAAAATAACTACACTGGATTATACTGAGTTTCTAGTGTCTATTTTAAATGTCTATTTAATTATCTACATACATCAGGAGGATACATATATGGCTAAACAGTATGGATATGCAAGAGTTTCAACAGCAGAGCAAAGTCTTGAGGTACAGATACAGGCTTTAAAAGAGGCTGGAGTATCTGAGATTTTCAAAGATAAAGCAACAGGTAGAAATACTAAAAGGGATGGCTTCCAGTCTCTCCTGAGTATTCTAGATGTTGGAGATACCCTTGTGATAACAAAGTTAGATAGGATAGCTAGGAATGTTAAGGAAGGCATACAGCTTATAGATGAATTAGCAGAGAAGGGAATAAAGCTCCATGTACTTAATATGGGATTGTTTGATGGTACAGCTACCTCAAAGCTCCTGAGGAATATACTGCTCTCTGTAGCTGAGTGGGAGAGAGAAATGATACTTGAGAGACAAAGAGAAGGTATTGCAATAGCTAAGACTCAAGGTAAGTACAAGGGTAAGCCTAAGAAATACACAGATAAAAATCCTGCTCTAGTCCATGCTTTAGAGTTGTTTGCAAACAGAGCAACAAATGGTAAGACTGTAAACGAAATATGTGAGATAACTAAAATTAGTAGAGCATCCCTGTACAATATAGCAAAAGAGAAGGGGATTATTTAAGGGCAATCAATGTGATGCTCTTTTTTTTCTTTTTTTAAGTGGTCTTCTCCCTGTGATCTGTGGAAAATACAAACTTTAAATATTTTTATGATTTGAGATACTCTGCATTTCTTGGATGTTGCATGGTTAGAAACATTGATATAACAACATTCCTACTTTATAGAAAATCCAAGATCAGCTTATCCATTCCTGTAAATTGCCTTAGTCAATAATTTCAATTTTCTCTCTAGGTAAGGCATTCCCCTAACATTCCTCTTGTTTACTTACTCCATAAATGAAAAAGGGATTCCATATATATTCATAACAATCTGTCACAGTTCTGCATTGAATTTCTAATGATAGTTTTGTGAGCAGGTTGTTTAGTAAGAAATTGTAAAGCCTGTCACAGCAAAATTTAATCATCTAAATAAAGGTTGGAGGGAAGGGAATATCATTTCACAGTTTCCATTTCTCATCTAATTATAGTTATGGGCAGTCAATCAATTCTAACTGTCTAACATTTTAAGGGGGAATGTCTACTTAACACTAAAGAACTGAAAGACATGAAAGTAGAGAAAGATTTTAAAGGTTGTAAAGGATGGATAGTACAACTATTTAATACAACATTGTATCAATATGAGTAACAACAATATTACTAGGAGGTAAGTAAATGAATGTAGTGAATGAAAAAAACTCAAAACATATTCCTAGAGATACCATACAACAAGGAAAGACTCTGCTGAGTGAAAGGCTTTCTAATACTGATATAGAACAAGAGCCTTTTGTTCATCTGTCAGTAAAAGAATCTTACAATTTTACTACTGATGAAATTGATAAAAAAGTTTATCTATCATTAGACAAAGATTTTATTGCTCAAGGGGGACTGTCCAAACTTCATCCATCAGCATTAAAAGTATTACTTGTTATTGCATCTCATACTGATAAGGATGGTTATGCTTGGATTTCACAGGAGAGCATTGGAAATCTAGTAGGACTTTCAAGACAGCAAGTAGGTGTTGTAGTTCATAAGTTTTTGTTAAGCAATGTTTATCTAAATAAAAAGCTCTTGGAGGCTATAAAGCTAAGGAAAAAAGATGGTCAGGAATTTTATCTTTATCATCCAATCAACTGCTATCTGGATTATGAGGTGTACTCAGGAGAAGATGAGCTTTCTAGGGAGTATCAGGAATTAGATGCAATTGAAATTGACTAATAAATTATTTGGGGGAATTTAAAATGAGAACAGAGATTAATAAACAAATTGTAAAAAATAATATGGCTGCTAAACTTGATGAGCTAAAAACTTCAAGACAGGCAATAGAGACATATTTAGAGGAGATAGAGGAGCAGGAGAAAAAGGACAATGAATATATAAAATCATTAAAAGATAGATTGACTGAGGCTGAGGAGGCAAAAGCAACTGCCACTGATAAAGTAACTGTCAAAAAAGCAATCATCACAATTACAGAGCTAACTCAAGAGATTACATTAGAGGAGGCATCTGTTGTAGCAATGGCTAACAAGTCTAATCAGGAACTGAGTAATGTAGTAGAAACTTTCTTTGATAAGTATGTTCAGGCTAGGCAGATATTTAATAACTTAAAATATGTTTTCATAGCTGAGACAAGCCCTAAATCAATAGAGGCAGATATAGCTGAGTTAAAAGAAATTATGATGAGTATCAATGGTTCTTTTGCAATGGTAAAAAGTATCATGACTGATAGGAAATTAGTTTCTACAGCAGATAGGTTCTTTAATGCTCCATCAGGAAAGAGAGTTCATCTAAGTCAGATGGGATTAGAAATTCACAAGCTAGAGCATTTAAGGCAAGACATAATGCCTCTTTTAAGAGATTTGAAAAATGAGGGGTTACTCTAAAGGAGGAGAAAGTCAAATGAGTATTCATTATCTGTTTAATACTTGGAGAGTCTCAGAGAATCAAGCTCCTGTATTTAGTAAGAAGTCTTATAACCTCCTGAGAATTAATTCAGAAAGCAAGGGTTACACAGGAGAAATACTAGGAGCTATTTTGTTTCTCCATTATGTCAAAGGTCTCACAGTTTCTGAAATTAGAAAAACTCCAATAGGCTATACTATCCCTTCTGTCCAAATAAAGAGCATATTAAAAGGATCATTTAATCCAAAGGCATATAATTTGTTTATGGATATGCTTAACACTGAACCTGATATGTTGGACAATTTATTGAACAAGGATAAAAAATCAATACTTAACTCAGCAATTGAATAAATACTAGGTCTTGGACATATACCTCTCTTTAGGGAGGTGTGTGTCTTGAAGCTTGTTAGCAATAAATACATTATTATTCTTTTTTGTTTTTACATTGCCTTAGTCTTGAAATTTAGTTTTATTGGTGTTGGTGTTTCTTTTCCAGAAAGGCTTTTAGGAAAATATGATGATGTATCACACAATTTAATCCCTTTTGAAACCATAGGGACTTATTTAACCAATTTTCATCATTATAATTTTAATACTTGGTTTTATAATACTTTTGGCAATGTTTTATTGTTTATGCCTTTAGGAATTCTACTTCCACTTATCTTTACTAAGATAGAGGGTATTAAACAGTTAATCCTAGCATCTTTTATTGGTATCCTGACAATAGAGATTGTTCAATATTTTACTTTGTTAGGTGTCTTTGATATTGATGATATTATTCTAAATCTATTTGGTGTTGTTATAGGCTTTTGCATTTTAAGTCAATATATAAAATTTAGAAAAAGGATCATCATACACAAGTTTAGATAGACAGTTGTTTATTTGTAGGGCAGATGTAAAACTTCTCATATTTTTCTAAGTTAAAGACAGAATAATTTAGAGGTGAAAATATGAGAAAAATACTCTTGCTCTTTATTTTATTTATTTTTATGTTTCCAACAGTATCCTTAGGGGACATACTGGGTTCAGAATGCCCTAAACCTGAAAATCTTGTGATGACTACTGATAAAGATAAAGATGAACTAGTAAAAGCCTTGAATGAAATTATTCCTAAAGTATATGGTAAAGGTTTTGAACATAAAGAATGGGAAATTGAAATTATTGAACCTATGCCAAGTCTTACAGGTTTTGAGGAGAATTATTACAAAATGGCAATACACTTTTGTGGGAAAGAAGTAGCAGATCATTCATGGTTTGTTAGGTTAAGGTTTCCAAGACTACTTCCTGCTCAAAGTGCATCATTAGGGGAGCTTTATATTGTAAAAGATAAAAATAATAAATGGTTTGCATGGTTTCAATATCATTAATAAAATAATGAAACAGGAGAGGCAACTTAATACCTCTCCTTTTATATTCCTAAAATTTAAATGTATTAATAATCTGATATGCCTTTTAACCATTTTTGTATTTTAGTAAGTCCCTTATCTTTGTGAAGGAAAAGGAGTAAGCATACTTTTTTTACTTTGACTATACCTGCTGAATGTCTAGATAACAGTTTGGAACTGTTTCAACAATAAGCTATAAATTTGCAACTTGAATTAGAAGATAAACCATGATATTTAGTCAGGAATTGAGTTATTCTGTTGATATAAGGTAATAGAACTTTGTTAGGGAATTGTACTAATCCCTACTATAATACATTGTAGACAGACAGTGAAAATTTAGTCTGTGTTAACCTTTGATATGCCTGTTGTTTGGCTGATAAGGGACAGTATTCCTCCCAGTAGCTCAGCAGGATAGAGCATACGCCTTCTAAGCGTACGGTCGGGAGTTCGAATCTCTCCTGGGACGTCAAGGGTTCGGAAAGAGAAAGTTTGAACCATATGAAGATGCTTCAAATCCTTATTTTAAGGGTTTGAAGCATCTTTTTTTTGGAAGAAAAGGAAACAAATAAAAAGATAAAGGTGCTTCTTATTCACAAATTTTACAAAAGGATATATGTGTTTGAAGTAAGTAAATCCAAAGTTAACGGGAAATTTACTATCTTCCATTGATAAACCAACTAATTCTCTGTTACCTCCTCTATTCAAGACCATTAGTGTATCTTAAATGTAGATACTATAACAGTCGTTCCCTTCTTTTATCATAATGTAATAATTTTGCGGAGGGTTTTTAACGTATTGGGAGTTTTTCTTTGCTTTAGGTAATAGATTAAGCCTATTTTACAAGTGAAATTTAGCAAATGGAGTACGATTTAGGCGAACGACTACTTAAATTTAATTGACTAACTTTCATAATGTAAGTAAAATATAAAAAAACTTATAAAAAGAAGGTGTATATTGATGAATTCTTATGATTTGAAAATAATTGAATGTTTAATGGCTAATTCAAGAATTAAATGGGCGGATTTGGCAAAGGAAGTTGGGTTGTCGGCGCCAGCAACTGCTGAACGTGTTAACCGATTAATTCAGCAAGGTGTAATTAAGAATTTTAGTGTCTTATTAGACTCTGAAAAAGTAGGGAGCGAATTAACTGCATTTGTTGCAGTATCATTGGAGCATCCGAAAAATAGAGGTCCTTTTTTAGAATTAGTAAATAAATTAGAAGAAGTTCAAGAATGTCATCATATTGCAGGAGAAGATGACTATTTACTTAAAATTAGAAGTAGAAATACAAAGGATTTAGATCGTGTGATTAGTCATGAGATAAAAGGTTTAAAAGGTATCATCAGAACAAAGACAACGATTGTCATGGATACAACAAAAGAAACTTTTCGAATGCCGTTACAAAAACATAAATTTTTAATAGAGGAAGGAGAGTAAGATGCTTATTGAATTTTATATAAAGGGATTACTAATTGGTTTATCAATTGCAGCACCAGTTGGACCAATTGGCGTTTTATGTATCCGAAGAACTTTAGCACATGGAAGAATAGTGGGATTAGTTTCGGGATTAGGAGCAGCTGCTGCGGATGGAATTTATGGATTAATTGCGGGATTTGGTTTAACTGTCATTACTAATTTATTAATTGGTCATCAATTTTGGATTCAATTAATAGGTGGATTTTTTCTTTGTTATTTGGGAATAAAAACGTTGACTTCTAAGGCTAGTTTTACACAGTCAGATACTCAAAAGAAAAATAGGATAAATGCGTTCGTATCAGTTTTATTTTTGACTTTAACAAATCCAATGACCATTCTATCATTTATTGCCATTTTTGCAGGTTTAGGTATTTCAAACTCAGAAAACACTATCATTTCTTCTGTTATTTTAGTGATGGGGGTGTTCTGTGGTTCTACTTTATGGTGGGTAATATTAAGTAGTAGTGTAGGATTATTTAGAAATCGAATTAGTGGCCAATCTTTAACGATTATTAATCGATTATCAGGATTAATCATTATTATTTTTGGTGGTATCACTTTATATGGATTAATATAATGTATTATATATCTACATTTCTAGAAGTAGTTAAAAAGTATTCCTCTGTCGTTACATAAAGGGGTTGACAGAGAAGTAATACGACCAAAGAAAACTCCAAACAATCATAGTTTGATCGTTTGGAGTTATTATTAGTTATGGAAAAAAGGTGTTTTCGTAATATTATTCACATCCTGAAAATACGTCGCTTTATCGGGCTTGCTCTTGAGTCGTCTGGCAAGATTTTGAACTTTTTTAACAGCCTCCGACGCTCACCTCTCCAAACCAATCGTTTATTTACTTTCAAATATGCTTTCCCATGAATCGAACTGGAGTCTACATGGATTCAGACTGCTTAGTTTTTTCAAAGTGAAAATAGGTTTATCTCACCATCTTTTTCTTATTCCACTTTCTTTCGTTCAACTGTGGTATGCATTGTTTGAGATGGCATGACTTCTACTTCATTATTATCGAAGTTTAGTTTATTTAGATTCTCTTGTTCTAATTCTCCCTCATTATCTAAGAGAACAATATATTTTCCTGCTTGTAATTCCTTTTCATATGGCTTAAGATCGGTGTCAGAAAAGAATGTCTTTAATCGATCTAAAAAGGATGTTGGCTCTACTTCTTCTATTCCAGTAGCAGTATCTACTTCTTCTATTCCAGTAGCAGTATCTACTTCTGTTTCTTGTTCAATTAATGCCGTTTGTTCGTTTCTTGTAATAACGGAAATATGATTGGGTGAATATCCTTTAGAGAGAAGTTCGTCTATAGCATTTACTGTTTCTTCAGGAGAATCATATATACCTACAACACTTTTTGTCATATACCTATTCCTCCTTTAAACAAATAGTTCTTGCATATTTTTTATATTCCCACTAGTCAGAGGGAATAAACAGTGGATTTTCTGTCTCAACAAAAATTCCTATTTTTGTGAATTAGCAAACTTTTTTCCCATAAAAAATAAAGAAATAGTTGTACCTTATATTAGAATAATGATAGAGAAATATCTCCTGTTAAATCCTCTATTTAATATTTTATTGGTTATCTTTTATCACAAGCAATGTAAGTATAGAAAGATTTCTATTTTAATATTCTGCTCTTTAATTTTCATTAAGACTCATCCTCATTCAAGGACAATCGCACGGGTTACGAAGGTTTGGATGATTTAACTAATACCTAACTAATGGAAGTTACACATTATTTCACCTACAAAGGTATAATTAGGAATAAAATAGCGAATAATGGAAGTAAGAAAAATAATGTTCAGAAAATCACTTATAACACTTGAAAACGCTTACTGTTATCGTGTATAATAGACTTAAGTAAAATAATCAAAAGATGAAACAATGTGAATAGATGAACATGACTAACATTATATAGAAGGAGACGTGCACCATGATTCTCAAAGAATTAGGAAGAAGTAGGCTAATTGTTATTAATTATTATAAGAATGGTTTTTTAGAAACATGTAAGGGACAAGTTCAGAAGCTAAATCTAATAGATCAAACCATTGATTTAAAAGATGATAAAGAAAACACGTATCAAATTCGTTTATCATGGATTCATGATATATGTGCGGTATCTTAGTTTGATTACCTAATTAATGCAATCGCTTTCTTTTTTTGCGGTTGCATTTTTTTGTCTGAAATTAAATTATATGAAACAAAATGAAAAAACAATGTAAGATTTTATTACATATTAGTTTTAAGTAAAGAATTATTTTATTATAATGAACCATATTAAGGATTTTTTTAGAATATTTTCAGCGAAAAAAGAATTTTTTAAATTTTTTAATTCATTAAAAAAGTACATGCATTCTTTATACAGCAATATTGTAAACGTTTTCTAAGTGTGGTTTCGTTGTTTAAATAATCAAACAATTCTCAAAAATACTGTTGACTCTTGTTTAAATTCAGCGTAAGATAACCTCAACAAATGAAAAACACAAAATGTTACATGCTAATTTAGCATAGCAAATAGACACCATGACTAACTGAATTTGTTTGACATGATTAATAGATTAATTCGATGATGAGGATAAGTAGTTTTCTATTTTGGATTCCAAAGAGAGCCGGTGGTTGGTGTGAACCGGTGAACCAATAGGAAATGAACTCACCTCAGAGTGTTAGCTTGAAAGGTAATCCTAGTAGAGCTAACCGAGTGTTTCCACTCGTTACCAAAAGAGAACGAACCGTTCAATTAAGTGCATACGCTTTTCGAAAGTGTATGAATAAGGGTGGTACCGTGGAAAGGAATGCCTTTTCACCCCTTTGATTACTAAAAAACATTAGTAATCATTGGAGGTGGGAAGGCTTTTTTCATGGAAAGAGCCCTTCTATTGATACAAATTAATTAAGTAATAGGAAAGTAATTTAGGGAGGTTATACAAATGTTACAGGAGACTGCCTTTGAAAAGACAAAGGCCCAAGTGAAACCGTTAACTGGTGCTGATCTCTTATTACAGGCTTTGGAAAAGGAAAATGTTGAATTTATTTTCGGATATCCAGGTGGAGCTGTCTTACCAATATATGATAAGATTTATGACTCTAAAATCTTTCATGTTCTGCCAAGACACGAGCAAGGAGGAATCCATGCAGCTGAAGGGTATGCGAGAATCTCTGGAAAACCAGGAGTTGTAATTGCGACATCTGGTCCTGGAGCAACTAATATTGTAACAGGACTTGCTGATGCAATGATGGATTCTCTTCCGCTGGTTGTATTTACAGGTCAGGTTGCAACAAGTGTAATTGGAACAGATGCCTTTCAAGAAGCCGACATTTTAGGGATTACGACCCCAATAACAAAATATAATTGTCAGGTTCGAAATCTTGAAGATATACCGAGAATCATAAAAGAAGCGTTCTACATTGCAACAAGTGGAAGACCAGGTCCTGTGTTAATTGATTTTCCGAAAGATATTGCGGCTACCATTTCAAGTGTTCCTGATGAAAAGGAAGTAGACCTTCCTGGCTATCAACCAACAACACAACCGAATTATTTGCAGATTCGAAAATTAACAGAAGCTGTAAGTGCAGCAAAAAAACCAGTAATCTTAGCAGGTGCAGGTGTCAATTTTGCAAAAGCTAGTGCTGAATTACTTGAATATGCAGAACAACAACAAATACCAGTCGTCCATACACTTCTTGGATTAGGAGGCTTTCCAGCTGATAACAAGTTATTTGTTGGTATGGGAGGGATGCACGGTTGTTACGCTGCCAATATGGCATTATATGAATCAGACTTATTAATTAATGTTGGGGCAAGATTTGATGATCGTTTAACTGGAAACTTAGCACATTTCGCACCGAATGCTGTTAAAGCACATATTGATATCGACCCAGCAGAGATTGGCAAGATAATTCCAACGAAAATCCCGATTGTAGCAGATGCGAAAGAAGCTTTGAGCATGTTAATTAAGCAGAAAGGTCTACATTCAGAGCATAGAGATTGGTTAGAAAAGATTGAAAATTGGAAAAATGAATATCCTTACTACTATAAGGAGTCTAATCTTCTTAAACCACAGCAAGTATTGGAGCTGCTTTTTGAAAAGACAAAAGGAGAAGCAATTGTAACAACGGACGTTGGACAGCATCAAATGTGGGCTGCACAGTACTATCAATTTAAAGAGTCCAACCGTTGGGTAACTTCTGGGGGATTAGGAACAATGGGGTTCGGGCTACCATCAAGTATTGGTGCACAATTGGCCGATCCAAAAGCGACGGTTCTAGCAATTAGCGGCGATGGAGGCTTCCAAATGTGTAGCCAGGAGCTTGCATTAATTAGGGAATTAAATTTACCAATTAAGATTATTATTTTTAATAATCAGGCGTTAGGAATGGTAAGACAGTGGCAAGAATTTTTCTATGAGTCTCGTTTTTCCCATAGTAAGGAGTCTTTTCAGCCTTCCTTTGTCGCTTTAGCAGAAGCATATGGAATAAAAGGATACCAAATATCATCTGCTAAAGAAGCTGCAAGCATTCTGGACGAAGTATTAGCGGTAAGGGAACCTGTATTATTAGATTTCCGTATTGATCCAAACGAGAATGTATATCCAATGATAGCACCAGGAAAAGGATTACATGAAATGGTAGGGATGAAGCCATGAAAAAAATAATTAGTTTGACTGTCTTGAATAAGTCAGGTGTATTAAATCGAATCACAAATCTTTTTTCGAAAAGAAATTATAACATTGAAAGTATATCTGTAGGGCATACAGAGCATGAAGGTGTTTCTCGAATTACATGTGTTGTACATGTAGAAAGTGATGGAATTATTGAACAAATAACAAAACAGTTAAATAAGCAGATTGATATATTGAAAGTGGTTGACATCACTGACCAAGCAATTGTTGCAAGAGAGCTAGCTTTAATAAAAGTACTTGCTACACCGCAGACAAGGCATGAATTATACTCAGTAATCGAACCATTTAGGGCTTCTGTAATCGATGTAAGTAAAGAAAGTCTCGTTATCCAAATTACAGGAGAATCAACCAAAATTGAAGCTTTTATTGAACTGCTTAGACCGTATGGAATTAAAGAATTGGCCAGAACTGGCACAACTGCATTCCCACGTGGATCTCAAAAAACAGCAACTCATAAAAGTAACTATTCTATCGTTTAAATCTAATATTAAATAAATCTAAATTTTACAGACGAAAGGGAGAAGAAAAATGGCAAAAATGTATTATAACGGAGACGCAAATTTAGGATATTTTGAGGGGAAAACAGTTGCAGTAATTGGTTATGGATCTCAAGGGCATGCTCATGCTTTAAATATGAAGGATAGTGGAGTAAATGTTATTATCGGATTAAGAAAAGGAAATTCATGGAATAAAGCAGTGGAAGATGGATTTGACGTATTCCCGGTTGGAGAAGCAACAGCTAAGGCTGATATTGTCATGATTTTACTTCCAGATGAGTTGCAAACAAAAGTATACAATGAAGAAATTAAACCAAATTTAACAAATCAAGCTTTAATGTTTGCGCATGGATTTAACATTCATTTTAGTCAAATTGTTCCTCCAAGTGAGAGTGATGTTTTATTGGTTGCTCCAAAAGGCCCAGGTCATCTTGTTAGAAGAACATTTGAACAAGAAGCAGGAGTTCCAGCATTATTTGCAATCTATCAAGATGTTACTGGTGAAGCGAGAGAACTTGCTCTTGCATATGCAAAAGCAATTGGAGCATTACGTGCCGGTGCATTAGAAACGACTTTTAAAGAAGAAACAGAAACGGATCTATTTGGTGAACAAGCGGTTCTTTGTGGAGGGTTGACAGCACTAGTAAAAGCAGGCTTTGAAACATTGGTAGAGGCAGGATATCAACCAGAATTAGCATACTTTGAGTGTTTGCATGAGTTGAAATTAATTGTTGACCTAATGTATGAAGATGGAATGGCTGGAATGAGATATTCCATTTCTGATACAGCACAATGGGGTGACTTTGTAACAGGGCCACGTATTGTAACAGAAGATGTGAAGAAAGAAATGAAAGCTGTACTTACAGATATTCAAGAAGGGAAATTTGCTAAAGGCTGGATTTTAGAAAATCAAGCAAATAGACCAGTATTTAATGCGATTAATGACAGAGAAAGTGAGCATTTAATTGAAAAGGTCGGAAAAGAATTGCGTGCAATGATGCCATTTGTTAAAAGCTCTAGGAAGAAAGAAGTGGTGGGTAGTGGCAAAAATTAAGATATTTGATACAACATTAAGAGATGGGGAGCAATCGCCAGGTGTTAATTTAAATTTGGCAGAGAAGTTGGTAATTGCTGAACAGTTAGAAAAGTTGAATGTAGATATCATAGAGGCAGGCTTTCCTGCTGCCTCTAAAGGTGATTTTCAATCTGTTCAACAAATTGCGCGAACGATAAAAAATAGTTCTGTTACTGGTCTAGCAAGGGCAGTAACATCGGATATAGATACTGCTTGGGAAGCTTTAAAAGATGGGGCAGAACCAAGAATCCATGTTTTTCTAGCAACAAGCCCCATTCATAGACAATATAAGTTGAAACTATCGAAAGAACAAGTTGTGGAGCGAGCGGTTTCAGCTGTTGCATATGCTGCTAAAAGATTTCCTGTCATACAATGGAGTGCAGAGGATGCTTGTCGCACGGAACTTCCATTTCTAGCAGAAATAATCGAAGAAGTAATTCAAGCTGGAGCACAAATAATAAATATACCAGACACTGTAGGGTATATTACGCCAAATGAATACGGAGAAGTTTTTCAATATTTAAAAAATAATGTTCCATCCATTGATAAAGTTTCTTTATCAACCCATTGTCACGATGATTTAGGGATGGCCACAGCTAACTCACTGGCAGCCATTGAAAATGGAGCAACACAAGTAGAATGCACTATTAATGGCATAGGTGAAAGAGCAGGCAATGCTTCGATGGAAGAAATTGTGGTAGCGCTTCATATCAGAAATGATCATTATCAGGAAAGAACAAGAATTAATCTGAAAGAGATTAGTAGATCAAGTAGCTTAGTTAGTGAATTAACAGGAATGGTAGTACCAGGGAATAAAGCAATTGTTGGTCGCAATGCATATGCGCATGAATCTGGTATTCATCAGGATGGGGTTCTTAAGGAGAAAACTACCTATGAAATTATTTCTCCAGAACTTGTTGGCTATGTGAACAATAACAATATGGTGTTAGGAAAGCATTCAGGCAGCCATGCATTTAAAACAAAGCTGCAAGAACTAGAGCTTCAGGTAAAGGAAGAGGATGTAAAGAATCTCTTTATTGCCTTTAAGGATTTGGCAGACCATAAAAAAGAAATCTCTGATGAAGACATTATTGCTATTGTGTTAGAGAACAAGCTTGCTAAGGAAGAGAAGTATTATGAATTAGTTGAGGTTAAGGTTCAACATAAAAATGATAATGAAGCAGATGCGGTCGTTAAGCTTTCTGGGCCGAAAAATGAATTAATCATTCAACATGGCACAGGATCAGGAAGTGTAGAAGCGCTGTATAACACACTTGAAATGTCTATTTCTGGTCAAGTAACGCTAAATGATTATCGAATACAATCATTAGGTGCAGGTAGAGATGCCTTAGCTCAAGTATTTGTAAGAGTGCAATATGACCAAAAAGAAAGTACAGGTAGAGGATTGGATCAAGATGTTTTAATAGCATCCGCTAAAGCATATATAAATGCTATTAATAGAGCTATTCTTGCAAAAGAACAATTTTTGGAAAAAGTGTAGGCTTTAAGGTCTGAAAACCAAGCCTTTGATATAGGGGAGCGAATGAAGATGAACAAAAGAATCGCTGTATTGCCAGGTGATGGAATTGGACCTGAAATAGTTGCTGGGGCAGTCAGAATTTTGCAAACAATTGAAACTTTATATGGCCATCAGTTCGAATTAACTTATGCAGATATAGGTGGATGTGCGACAGATAAAACAGGGACTCCATTACCTAATGAAACAATTACGATATGCAAAAATAGTGATGCCATTTTATTAGGGGCAGTAGGTGGTCCGAAATGGGATTCTCTTCCTGTTGAAAAACGTCCGGAGCAAGGACTATTAAAAATCAGAAAAGCATTGAACTTGTTTGCGAACCTGAGGCCGACAACCTGTTACGAAAGTTTAGCTGACTCGTCCCCTCTAAAGAAAGATATTATTGAAGGTGTGGACTTGATTGTTGTGCGTGAGTTAACAGGAGGCATCTATTTTGGGACACCAAGCGAACGTAGAGAAATAGATGGGAAGCCAGGTGCTGTAGATACACTGCAATATAAAAATGAAGAGATAGAGCGTGTCATCGAGAAAGCATTTGAAGTCGCAAAAACAAGATCAAAAAAGATTACTTCTGTTGATAAGGCAAATGTTTTGGAGACTAGTAGAGTATGGAGAGAGATTGCAAATCAAGTAGCAGAGAAATATCCGGATGTTTTGCTTGAGCATATGCTTGTAGATAATGCAGCAATGCAGCTTATTAGAAATCCAAAGCAATTTGATGTCATCGTTACGGAAAATATGTTCGGCGATATTTTGAGTGATGAAGCATC
Organism: Niallia sp. HCP3S3_B10; assembly: GCF_052064465.1. Taxonomy (NCBI): domain Bacteria; kingdom Bacillati; phylum Bacillota; class Bacilli; order Caryophanales; family Bacillaceae; genus Niallia; species Niallia sp. HCP3S3_B10. Next base: position 23,665 of record NZ_JBQHVO010000001.1, read on the forward strand.
TGTCTTAACAGGTTCATTAGGGATGCTTGCTTCAAGCAGTTTATCAGAAGAGGGGCCATATTTATATGAACCGATCCATGGCTCTGCACCAGATATTGCAGGAGAAAATATTGCCAATCCATTAGCGACGATATTATCGACAAGCATGATGCTACGATTATCATTTCAGCTAGATAAAGAAGCAACAGTAATAGAAGAGGCTGTAAATAATGTCTTGAATAAAGGATATAGAACAAGGGATATTCTTTCACCAAATTGTAAAATTGTTTCTACAAATGAAATGGTAGAAGCTGTTAACAAAGAAATTTTCGAGTTAGTAGCATCGACACATGCTATATAAAAAAGAGAAGATAGAGCGGCAGTAATTGGGATATAGGGGACTAATAATAGAAAGAAACATGTTTATGGGCTTGTCAAAAGAATAATTTGACAGCCCTTTAATCTACAAAAAGGAAATAAAAGAAATGGATTGGAGGGCAAAGTAATGGGGAAATCCATTATCGATAAAATTTGGGAAAAACATATAGTGCATAGAGAAGAAGGGAAGCCAGATTTATTGTATATTGATCTGCATCTTGTTCATGAAGTTACTTCTCCACAAGCATTTTCTGGATTAAGAATGAAAAATCGGAAAGTAAGAAGACCAGATCGTACATTTGCAACGATGGACCATAATGTTCCAACACTTAACCGTTATAAAATAGATGATGAAATCGCGTTAAACCAGATGACTACTCTCGAAAAAAACTGCTTAGAATTTAATATTCCTTTAGCAGGGCTAGATAGTCCTGAACAAGGGATTGTCCACGTAATAGGCCCAGAGCTTGGATTGACACAGCCAGGAAAAACAATCGTTTGTGGAGATAGTCATACATCGACCCATGGAGCTTTTGGAGCCCTTGCTTTTGGAATAGGCACAAGTGAAGTAGAGCATGTTCTTGCTACACAAACTTTATGGCAAACTAGACCAAAAACATTAAAAATAGAGGTCAACGGTAAGCTTGCTCATGGTGTCAATGCGAAAGATGTTATTCTTTATATACTTTCTAAATATGGAGTTAACTTTGGTACTGGCCATGTTATTGAATATACAGGGGATGTAATTCGTAATCTTTCAATGGAAGAAAGATTGACTATTTGTAATATGTCCATTGAAGGCGGAGCCCGTGCAGGGTTAATATGTCCAGATGAAACGACCTTCTCCTATTTAAAAGGAAGAAAACACGCACCAGAAAACTGGGATAAAGCAGTACAAGAATGGCGTAGCTTAGTTTCGGACGAAGATGCTACCTACGATAAAGTTATTACGATTGATGGTCATGATATTGCGCCAATGGTTAGTTGGGGTACAAACCCATCTATGACTGCAAAAGTAGATGGAAAAATTCCAGCAACAGAAAATTATCAAGACGAAACAGATCGTCGTGCCCTACATAGTGCGCTTTCGTATATGGGGCTAAAAGAAGGAATGGCCATTACCGATATTGCAATTCAGCATGTGTTTATAGGTTCCTGTACAAATTCCAGAATAGAAGATTTAAGACAAGCAGCGAGTGTTATTAAAGGCCAAAAGGTATATCCAGGAGTGAGGGCACTAGTTGTCCCAGGTTCTCAAAAAGTAAAGAAACAGGCAGAGGAAGAAGGACTGGATAAGCTATTTGTAGAAGCTGGTTTTGAATGGAGAGACGCAGGTTGCAGTATGTGTTTAAGTATGAATAATGATGTGGTTCCAAGTGGGGAACATTGTGCTTCGACCTCAAATAGAAATTTCGAAGGACGGCAAGGAGCCGGTGCCAGAACTCATTTAGTTAGTCCATCGATGGCTGCTGCTGCAGCATTATATGGACGATTTGTTGATATCCGAAAAATGAATGTAGAATTACAAGCTACAACGTAAAGGAGGAAGCAATTGTGAGTGGTTTTAAGAAGCTTTATGAAAAGGCAGTAGCAATGGATCGAGTAAATGTAGATACAGATCAGATTATTCCAAAGCAATTTTTAAAGCGCATCGAAAAGACGGGATTTGGAAAATTTGCTTTTTTTGATTGGCGCTATTTGAAAAATGGAGAACCAAATCCAGAATTTGAGTTGAACTATCCTGAAAATCAAGGAGCTTCTATATTAATCGCTAATAAAAACTTTGGTTGTGGATCATCCAGAGAGCATGCACCATGGGCTCTTCAGGATTTTGGGTTTTCTGTCGTTATTGCTCCATCCTTTGCAGATATTTTTTATCAAAATTGTTTGAAAAATGGAATGCTTCCTATTCAATTACCTACAGCAGAAGTGGAGTATCTTTTAAAGGAAGCCCAAAATCAACCTTATTTTCTTCATATTAATTTAGAAGAGGAAAAAGTAGAAGATGATCAGGGCTTTACTGCAACATTTACTATCCATCCATATTGGAAAAAAATGTTGACTAACGGCTGGGATGAAATTGAAATTACGATCCAGTACAGTGATAAAATAGCAGATTATGAAAAGTCTGTTACACAAAATTAGCAGTTGACTTCGCTTAGATAACCTTTAGAAAACAGGTGCTTTCCTGCCTTTCTAAAGGTTTTTTTCTTTTGAGCCTATTTTATAGTTAAAATGATTACTATTACTTCATTATAAAATTAAATTTAACATTTTCATTATTATCAAGAGTTAATGAAAAGTTCAGGTTGCATCTAAATAGAAAAAAAGCTACACTAGCAACAAAAAGAATGTATAGGCGGTTAAAAGGATGAAGAAACGGGAGCAGGAAAAAAAAGATAATGTTATTTTTTTTCCCGATTTAGATAAACGTTTATTACAAAAGGGCTTAGATGCCATTTCAGATAAGCAATATAAAGAAGCAATTGCTTATCTAGAGGAAGCAAAAGAGAGAAATCCTTTTCATAGTGAAATTAACATTGGGTTAATTCTGTCTTATTACGAGCTAGGTTTATTGGAACCGGCAAAATACTTAGCAAAAGAAATGCTGAAAGAGGGACAGGGTGACTATATACATGTGTTGGACTTATATATCATGATCCTTGTGCAGCTACATGAATATGAAGAAATTGTTTCAACGATTGAAGTATTGTTAGAAGATCACCAAATTCCTGCCAATAAAATCGAGCACTTTTCAAAAATGCTTACTTTTAGTAGAAAAATGGCAGAGTCTTCTCCACTAACAGAAAAGGATAATTTAATGGAAGAAACTACGGGTGAAACGGAGAGATTAATGGAATTAGAAGATCCACAGGAACAAATGCTTCTTATTGCTAAAATGTCTAGTCAAAACATCCGAGCTTCTATTGAACAAGTAAAACAGTTTCTTCAGGAGGACGAAAAAAACCCGTTTTTAAAAACGATGTTAATTAATATTTTGCGAGAGCAGGATTATGACAAAGAAGTAGTGATTCATAAATTTACTCGAACCATAACCGTAAAGCCAACCAATTTAAAGGATATTAAAGAGCAAGATCAATATAAAAAGATAATGACATTTCTGATTGATTATGTTGAAAGTAATGATCCCGTTTTATTCGAAAATATTAAAATGTTAATGGATCGACAATTTTTTTTGCTTTATCCATTGGTACTTGAAGATTATAGTCCTGAAACATGGGCCGCATCCTATCATGCTGTCGTAAATGAATATTTTGGCCAAGAGGATACACAAGAGATTCTCTCAATATATGAAGTAAATGAGGATAATTTTGAACAAGCTAAAGCCTTCATTTATCAACTAGAGGAAATTTCTTATCCTAATATTTAGGCAAGGATGTTGAAACAACTAGAACCTATGATATAATGTAATGGTTGCATTTAGAAAATGCGAATATGTTTATTTCTTACTAGATAACTTTCTGCCATTATTAGGTGTGAGCTTTTTCGTTTGAAATAGCTTTCAAACAGTAATAAAGAAGTTTATCTATACATTAAGTAGAAGTAATGAAAAAGTAGAATAGATTGTTGGAGGGAAATTATAGTATGTCAGCTAAATGGGAAGTTTTAGAAGGGAACCGTGGCGTTCTTACAATTGAATTAGATGCAGAAAAATTAAACGAAGGTTTAGATTTAGCATTTAAAAAAGTAGTTAAGCAAGTAAATATTCCTGGATTCCGTAAAGGTAGAATTCCACGTGGAATGTTCGAACAACGTTTTGGTGTTGAATCTTTATACCAAGATGCAATTGATATTCTTTTACCAGAAGCTTATGCAAATGCAATTGAAGAAACTGAAATTGAGCCAGTAGATCGTCCAGAAATCGATGTTGAACAAATCGAAAAAGGAAAAGCATTAATTTTCAAAGCAACTGTTACAGTGAAGCCTGAAGTAACATTAGGTGAGTACAAAGGGTTAGAAGTACCTGCTGTTGAAACAACTGTTACAGATGAAGAAGTTGAAGCTGAAATTAAAGCATTGCAAGAAAAACAAGCTGAGTTAGTAGTAAAAGAAGAAGGTACTGCTGAATTAGGCGATACAGTTGTTATGGACTTCGAAGGATTCCAAGATGGAGTTGCATTCGAAGGCGGAACTGCTGAGAACTTCTCATTAGAACTTGGTTCAGGTCAATTTATTCCTGGATTTGAAGAAAAATTAGTAGGAGTTGCTACTGGCGAAACGACAGAAGTAGAAGTTACATTCCCAGAAGAATACCATGCTGAAGATTTAGCTGGAAAGCCTGCTACATTTAAAGTAACAATTCATGAGATCAAAGGAAAAGAACTTCCTGAATTAGATGATGAATTTGCAAAAGACGTAGATGAAGAAGCTGAAACATTAGCTGAATTAAAAGAAAAAATTAAAACTCGTCTAGAAAATGATAAGAAACATCAAGCGGAACATACAGTACGTGATACGGTTGTAGAAAAAGCTTCTGAGAATGCAACAATGGATATCCCTTCTGCAATGATCGATACAGAAATTGATCGCATGATGAATGAATTCGAACAACGTCTTCAAATGCAAGGTATGAACCTTGAATTATACTTCCAATTCTCTGGACAAGATGAAGCTGCTTTAAAAGAGCAAATGCAAGAAGACGCTGGAAAACGTGTTCGTTCTAACTTAACTCTTGAAGCAATTGTTGCAGCAGAAAATATTGAAGTAACAGAAGAAGAAGTAAATGCTGAACTTGAAAATATGTCTCAAATGTACAATATGCCAGTAGATGCTATTAAACAAGCACTTGGCGGTGTAGAAAACTTACAAATGGACATTAAAATGAGAAAAGCAATCGATTTCCTTGTAGAAAACAGCAAAACTGTTGCATAATAGAAGTAAGAAAAAAAACTAAGGCGCGACTATTTCGTGCCTTAGTTTTATATTAGTGTTAAATAACATATAATATGGGTAACTATAATATAAGTTACTCTACCGTACAGGAATATACAGACAAATCAAGAGATAATATTTCCAGATTTAAAGAAGCGAAATCTGGTTATGCTTAAGAAAGTACATACATTTTACCGTTATTGGATGATTAGGGCTGATTACCCAAGCTGAATTATTTCCTGTACATTACCATCATGTGATACAATTCAATACATAACTGTTGAAAAAAGTAAGTTTTGTTTCAAACCAATAATATTCCGTAACGGTAAAAATATACAAAAAGAAGTATTAAGGGGTGAAGGCATGTTTAAATTTAATGACGAAAAAGGCCAGTTAAAGTGTTCATTCTGCGGAAAGACACAGGATCAAGTTCGTAAATTAGTTGCTGGTCCAGGTGTATACATTTGTGATGAATGTATAGAGCTATGTACAGAAATCGTGGAAGAAGAATTAGGTACAGAAGAAGAAGTAGAATTTAAAGATGTACCGAAACCAGCAGAAATTCGCGATATCCTTAATGAATATGTCATTGGACAGGATCAAGCGAAAAAGGCTCTTTCTGTTGCAGTGTATAATCATTACAAGCGCATTAATTCAAATAGTAAAATTGATGATGTGGAATTATCAAAAAGTAATATTGCGTTAATTGGGCCAACTGGTAGTGGTAAAACACTTCTTGCACAAACATTAGCAAGAATATTAAATGTACCATTTGCTATTGCAGATGCAACAAGTCTAACAGAAGCTGGATATGTTGGGGAAGATGTAGAAAATATTCTCTTGAAATTAATCCAATCTGCAGATTATGATGTAGAAAAAGCAGAAAAAGGTATTATTTATATTGATGAAATTGATAAAGTTGCACGAAAATCAGAAAATCCTTCCATTACAAGAGACGTCTCTGGTGAAGGTGTTCAACAAGCATTATTAAAAATTCTAGAAGGTACTGTAGCTAGTGTTCCGCCTCAAGGTGGCAGAAAGCACCCTCATCAAGAATTCATTCAAATTGACACAACGAATATCCTATTTATTTGTGGTGGTGCATTTGATGGTATCGAACCGATTATTAAAAGACGTTTAGGTCAGAAAGTAATTGGTTTTGGTTCAGATGGTAAAAAGGCAGAAGTGGAAGATAAAGATTTACTTGCGAAAGTATTACCAGAAGATTTATTACGCTTCGGGTTAATTCCAGAATTCATTGGACGTCTTCCAGTTATTGCAAGTCTTGGACAATTAGACGAAGAGGCATTAATTGAGATTTTAACGAAACCAAAAAATGCTTTAGTAAAGCAATTTAAGAAAATGCTGGAATTAGATGATGTCGAATTAGAATTTGAACCAGAAGCTCTAAAGGAAATTGCTAAGAAGGCAATTGAAAGAAAAACAGGGGCACGTGGATTAAGATCTATTATTGAAGGTATTTTGTTAGATATAATGTTTGACTTACCTTCAAGAGACGACATTGTCAAATGTATTATTACAAAAGAAACAGTAACGGAAAATGCATCTCCAAAACTTGTTTTAGAAGATGGAACAGTAGTGGAGAAAGAAACAAAAACATCTGCATAACAACAGTTATAAAAGAGAATCATTTGGTGTAAACCACCATTGATTCTCTTTTTTTTTATGTGATTTTATTCCCCATCAACAACAATAGGAGAGAACCCCTTTTTTATCGCACTGGACAGTAGACTTTCACTCTTTGCTAATGAGAACGCAAGGAAGATAGTGAATATACTTGTCCATAAGGTACTCTTGTGTCAACTACTAAGAAGGAAAACCACCATTGTTGGAAGTTCCACTTTAAATTTCTACATACTCCACATATTTTTTCCATGAAAACTTGTTTATTCCAACAAAGGGAAGGAGATACTATTTTTTAAAGACAAGGCACTATTAGGTATGTGGTCTTTCATTGGTGTCTACGCTTATTGGAAATGAGCATTTCATCAATCTTTGTATAATTCATTAAGATAGTAAATCAATAATCCTTAATTGGTAAAAATGTCGGAATTGACATGCTATCTCACTTCTTATGTAAAGAGTAAAGGAACATACACGCATGCTTACCGAAGAACCTACTCAAAAGAGTGAATGAAAGATTTGCCCCTATCTGTAGATTTTTTAAGGGACATACATATGTGAGGTTCTAAAACAACATGATTATAGGAGGTATTATTTATGAATTGGGCGGAGATCGCTTTATTTGTACAATTATTCTTCGGGATTATTATCGGACTTTATTTCTGGAACTTATTAAAGAGTCAGAGAACACAAAAGGTTTCGATTGACCGTGAATCAAAAAAAGAAATGGATCAGCTAAGAAAGATGCGTGCCATATCCTTAACAGAGCCGCTTTCTGAAAAAGTACGTCCAACAAGCTTTGCTGATATTGTAGGACAGGAAGATGGCATTAAATCATTAAGAGCAGCACTCTGTGGTCCAAATCCACAGCATGTTATTATTTATGGACCTCCAGGGGTCGGTAAAACAGCGGCAGCAAGACTGGTATTAGAAGAAGCAAAGAAGAACCAGAAGTCACCCTTTAAGCCAAACTCTGTGTTTGTGGAATTAGATGCTACAACAGCTAGATTTGATGAGAGGGGTATTGCAGATCCGTTGATTGGATCAGTTCATGATCCGATTTATCAAGGGGCTGGAGCGATGGGACAAGCTGGTATCCCACAGCCGAAGCAAGGAGCAGTTACTAACGCTCATGGTGGAGTTTTATTTATTGATGAGATTGGAGAACTACATCCAACACAAATGAATAAGCTTTTAAAAGTGTTAGAAGACCGAAAAGTTTATTTAGAAAGTGCTTATTACAATGAAGAGAATACACAAATTCCTTCCCATATACATGATATATTTAAAAATGGATTGCCTGCAGATTTTCGACTAATTGGAGCAACAACTCGAACACCAAACGAAATTCCTCCAGCAATTCGTTCAAGATGTATGGAAGTATTCTTTAGAGAATTAACAAAAGAAGAAGTTATAAAAATTGGCAAAAAAGCTGCAGATAAAGTGAATATGTCCATAAGTGAGAAAGCTCTCGATACCCTTTCAGAGTATGCAAGAAACGGAAGAGAAGCAGTTAATATGGTTCAGATTTCCGCTGGCCTTGCGATAGGTGAGGAGCGGAGCTTTATTAAGGATGATGAGGTAGAATGGGTTATTAATTCAAGTCAGCTTTCTCCTAGAATGGAAAGAAAAATTAATAAACATTCTACTATTGGAGCAGTTAACGGGCTTGCGGTTTATGGATCCAATATTGGAGCTTTATTAGAGATTGAGGTAACTGTTATTCCGGCAAAAGATGGGAAGGGAAGCATCAATATTACCGGTATTGTGGAAGAAGAGAGTATTGGAGGACAAGGTAAATCGATTCGAAGAAAAAGCATGGCAAAGGGTTCAATAGAAAATGTTATTACGGTTTTACGATCAATGGACGTTCCAGCAGACCAATTTGACATCCATGTCAATTTTCCAGGTGGTATACCGATTGATGGACCGTCAGCAGGTATTTCTATGGCAACTGGTATTTATTCTGCTATTTACAAGCAACCGGTAGATCGAAAAGTAGCAATGACAGGGGAAATTAGTATTCATGGAAAAGTAAAACCGATTGGAGGAGTAGTAGCGAAAGTGAAAGCAGCTAAAGCTGCAGGCGTTCAAAAAGTTATTATTCCACAAGAGAATATGCAGGCTATATTGGAGGAAATAAAGGACATTACCATTGTTCCGGTTCAATCACTTAATGAAGTTATCGAGCATGCATTACTTAAGGAAGAATGGAAGGAAGAAGCAATTCCAGCGTCTACAATTGCATGGACAAAGAAAGAAAGTATTTAATTCCTTATATTACATAAAAAATGCTTTCAGTAAAAGCATTTTCACTGTCGGCTAATTCAGTTAAGAGAGAGTTGGTCGGCAGTTTTTTGTGAAGCCGTATGTATGGGGGGAAGATAATAAAAGAAAACCTGTAGATATAACCTATATTTTAATAAATGAAAAGATTATTATATAATGAAAAAGAGGAGAATAGGTGTTGATATTTTTCTTTTTTGAATGGAAACCACCTAAATAAGCCACTTTATTAGAGAAGGCTTATTTTAAATGGATCTATGCATTATTTGGATAATGTCTTTTAAAAGTTATTTCTCCTCGTGAAATTCTATCTAAGTAAACAAAATACAGATTAAGAAGAGTAGAAAAGGGGAATCGAAAAATTAGTTCTATTTTTTCGGACTGTCTAATAACTCTAGTTAATAGACACATTTTCATAAATGAGATAGAATTGTACAAAGCATTAGAATGCAAGGGATGCCTATATCGATAGAAATAGTGCGATTAGGCGCTAAAAGTAAGGGATTTTTTAAGCTGGAGGTGCAACGTCATGGAGGAAAATAAAAAAACAATAGTCCCCCTCCTGCCGCTTCGAGGATTACTGGTTTATCCAACGATGGTACTTCATTTAGATGTAGGTCGTGATAAATCTGTTCAAGCTCTCGAAAAAGCAATGGTAGAAGACCATTTAATTTTTCTAACAATGCAAAAAGATATGGATATAGACGAACCCGAAGAAGAGGATTTATATAAAATTGGAACATTAACAAAAGTAAAACAAATGTTAAAGTTACCAAATGGAACAATAAGAGTCCTTGTTGAAGGGGTACAAAGAGCAGAGCTGGAAGAATTAATGGAGGAAGATGGATATTTTGCAGCAAGTCTGCACCTTTACGAAGAAGAAACTTCAAAAGATGTAGAAGATGAAGCATTAATGAGAACAATGCTGCAGTATTTTGAGCAATACATAAAAATTTCTAAAAAAATATCCCATGAAACATATGCAACAGTTTCTGATATGGAAGAGCCAGGTAGAATGGCTGATATTATTGCTTCTCATTTACCCATTAAATTAAAAGAAAAACAAGAGATTTTAGAAATGCTAAACAATAAGCAAAGAATGAATTATGTGATTGATATCATTCAAAACGAAAAAGAAGTTTTAAATTTAGAGAAGAAAATCGGTCAACGTGTAAAGAAATCCATGGAAAGAACACAAAAGGAATACTATTTACGGGAACAAATGAAAGCTATTCAAAAAGAGCTAGGCGATAAAGATGGAAAAAGTGGTGAAGTAAGCACACTGCTTGAAAAAATTGAGGAATCAGGAATGCCCGATCATGTAAAAGCAACTGCTTTAAAGGAATTAGATCGGTATGAAAAAATTCCTTCCACCTCTGCAGAAAGCTCTGTCATCCGCAATTATATCGATTGGCTATTAGCGTTACCGTGGACGAATGCAACAGAAGATGATTTGAATCTAATTAAAGCGGAAAAAATCTTGAATGACGACCATCATGGACTTGAAAAGGTAAAAGAAAGGGTATTAGAGTATTTAGCCGTACAAAAGCTTACAAACTCTTTAAAGGGCCCTATTCTTTGTCTAGCTGGACCTCCTGGAGTCGGGAAAACGAGTCTTGCGCGTTCTATAGCACGCTCTTTAAACCGTAATTTTGTTCGCATCTCTTTAGGTGGAGTGCGTGATGAATCGGAAATAAGAGGACATAGACGAACTTATGTTGGAGCAATGCCAGGAAGAATCATTCAAGGAATGAAAAAAGCAGAGACGATTAATCCAGTATTTTTATTAGATGAAATCGATAAAATGTCCAATGATTTCCGTGGAGATCCTTCCTCTGCTATGCTTGAGGTACTTGATCCTGAGCAAAACCATAATTTTAGCGATCATTATATTGAAGAAACATATGATTTATCGAAGGTTATGTTTATTGCTACAGCCAATAATTTAGCTACCATACCTGGGCCATTGCGTGATAGAATGGAAATTATCTCAATTGCTGGATATACAGAAATCGAGAAAATTCATATCGCGAAAGATCATCTATTGCCTAAACAAATTAAAGACCATGGATTATCTAAATCTCAGCTTCAAATTAGAGAAGATGGCATCCAAAAAATTGTCCGTTTATATACAAGAGAAGCAGGAGTCCGTACTTTAGAAAGACAACTTGCAACCATTTGCCGCAAAACGGCAAGAATGATTGTTACAGGTGAAAAGAAAAAAGTAGTGATAACTGCTAAAAATATTGAAGATTTCCTTGGTAAGCCTATTTTCCATTATGGTCAGGCAGAAGAAGTAGATCAAGTTGGTGTTGCAACTGGCCTTGCTTATACGACAGTTGGGGGAGATACTTTGCAAATTGAAGTATCTTTGGCTCCGGGAAAAGGTAAATTAGTTTTGACCGGAAAATTAGGTGATGTAATGAAGGAATCTGCTCAAGCTGCATTTAGCTATATTCGTTCTAAATCAGTAGAGCTAGGAATTGACGCGAATTTCCATGAGAAATATGATATTCATATCCATGTCCCAGAAGGTGCAGTACCAAAGGATGGACCATCTGCAGGGATTACAATGGTAACTGCTCTTGTTTCTGCTCTTTCTGGCAAACCTATCAAGAAAGAAGTAGGGATGACAGGAGAGGTAACGCTCAGAGGACGAGTTCTGCCAATTGGAGGATTAAAGGAAAAATCCCTTGGTGCTCACCGTGCCGGTTTAAAGACCATTATCATACCAAAAGATAATGCTAAGGATATCGACGATGTTCCTGAGAGTGTAAGAGAAGAACTAGACTTTATTTTAGTTTCACATGTAGATGAAGTATTAAAACACGCGTTGAACGGAAGTGTAAATCTTTGAAAGTTAATCAAGCAGAAATAGTAATTAGTGCCGTAAAACCCAATCAATATCCAGAAGGAAATCTACCAGAGTTTGCTTTAGCTGGAAGATCGAATGTGGGGAAATCATCCTTTATTAATCGTATGCTTGGACGAAAAGCGTTAGCTCGCATTTCGTCCAAACCGGGAAAAACACAAACATTGAATTTTTATTTAATCAATGAAATCCTGCACTTTGTTGATGTACCTGGTTATGGTTATGCAAAAGTTTCTAAGAAAGAAAGAGAAGCTTGGGGAAAAATGCTTGAAACGTATTTTACCTCAAGAGAGCAGTTAAAAGCAGTTGTTTTAATTACAGATCTTCGCCATCCGCCAACTGCTGATGATATTTTAATGTATGACTTCTTGAAGCATTATGGAATACCATGTGTCGTAATTGCTACAAAAGCAGATAAAATATCAAAATCACAATGGCAAAAACATTTAAAAGTAACAAAAGAAACATTAGGGCTTAGTGCAGATGATTACTTAATCCTATTCTCATCCGAAACGGGAGAAGGAAAAGATAAAGTTTGGTCTCTGCTAGAACATTTAGCAAATAAATAAAAAATCGACTCACATCAGCTAGCATAACTAGTTGAAAAGTGAGTCGATTTTTTATTTTAGTATAGATGTATAGATTTAACTTTCTGGCTACAATCATGACCGTAGCCATTTTGTATTATGTATAACACTTTTATTTCCTCTTTTTCGATACTAAATAATATCCCCCAACGATGATGAATAGAATGGGTATCAAGTTATTTAAAGTATGTGGACTAATCTTTAAGAATGTTAACGAGCCGAGAATTTCTTGATAAAAAAGCAAAAGAACAGCTAACAAGAGAAATAGAAGACCATTTAACATTCCCTGCCCCATTTTCTGATTTTGAAGAATAAAGCCAAGAGCAATAATTAAAATAAATGTACCTGTGTGATCTGGCCAGATTGCAAGCTTATTCACTAAGTGAAAGTGTAAGCCAAAGCCAGTTAAAATCACACCTGGTAAAATGACAGCATAATCCTTCCCACTATAGCCTTGAAAAAGAAAGGCAATCCCAATAATAATTAATAGGGTTGGCCATGTATATAGATTGGGTAGAATGGTAATATTAAATTCTTTTAAGATAAAATAAAATCCAAAACCAATTAATACGATACCGGAGAACCATTTTTGTGTTTTCATTATTTCCTCCACTTCCAAAAAACTCAGCTTGAATACATAGAAGATTTTTGTTACTGTACAATGAGTAAAGTACTATATTTAACAAAAAAACTAAGATTACAACGATAATTTTATAAAAGAAGTATAAACTATTACTAGTAAATAACGTAAGTATAATTCTTTTACTGTTATTAATACTATATCTTACCATACGAATTCACAATTTGTTCACATTTATAGGGCAAAATGTTTCCCATTTTTGAAATGATTTTGTTATAATAACTACGTGTTAATAATTATTATAATTTAATTTATTTATATAAATGGTTTTTAAAATGTTCTTTATGATTAACAAGGTAAGAACAACTTTTTGGGGGTGTCATTAGGTAAAATGCATATAGTAGCTGTCGGACTAAATTATAAAACGGCCCCAGTAGAAATTCGTGAACGTTTAACATTTGATTCAGAGCAAATAGGGGAAGCTATGAATCAATTACAAAATAAAAAAAGTATACTAGAAAATATTATTATTTCAACATGTAATCGCACGGAAATATATGCAGTAGTTGATCAGCTTCACACTGGTCGATATTATATAAAGCAATTTTTAGCAGAATGGTTTCAGTTGGAACAAGATGAGTTTGTTCCTTATTTATTTGTGTATGAACAAGATGGAGCTTTAAATCATTTATTCCAAGTTATTTGTGGTTTAAATTCAATGGTTGTCGGAGAAACACAGATTCTTGGCCAAATTCGCACAAGCTTCTTGACAGCACAATCCATTAAATCTACTGGTTCAGTGTTTAACCAGTTATTTAAACAGGCTATTACTTTTGCAAAGAAAGCACACACAGAGACAGAGATTGGCGCAAACGCTGTGTCTGTAAGCTATGCAGCAGTAGAATTGGCAAAAAAAATATTTGGTACCTTGCAAAATAAGAATGTTCTCATTTTAGGTGCAGGAAAGATGGGCGAGCTTGCTATTCAGAATTTGTATAGCAACGGTGCTAAAAATGTAACTGTGATAAATCGCACATTTGAAAAAGCGGAAACACTTGCAGATCGTTTTGAAGGGCAAGCAAAACCGATGAATGAGCTGCAATGTGCATTAATTGATGCAGATATTGTCATTAGTTCAACTGGGTCTAACACATTCGTTATCACAAAGGCATTGATGAAGGCAGTTGAAAAAATCCGCAAAGGTAATCCGTTGTTTATGGTGGATATTGCGGTCCCACGTGACTTAGATCCTGAAATAACTGAATTAGAAAGTGTATTTCTTTATGATATTGACGATTTAGAAGGAATTGTAGAAGCAAACCTCCAAGAACGCCAAAAAGAAGCAGAAAAGATATTGATTATGATAGAAGCGGAAATTATTGAATTTAATCAATGGCTTCATTTATTAGGCGTCGTGCCAGTCATTTCTGCACTTCGGGAAAAGGCCCTAGCTATTCAAAGTGAAACAATGAAAAGCCTAGAAAGAAAGCTCCCTCATTTAAGTGAAAGAGAGAGAAAGATTTTAAATAAGCATACGAAAAGTATTGTGAATCAAATGTTAAAGGATCCGATTCTTCAAGCGAAGGAACTTGCGGCACTTCCAGATGCTGACCAATCGATGCAGCTATTTATGAAAATCTTCAATTTAGAAGCCGATACACAAAAAGAATCGAATAATGTCGTAAAGGAAGACGAGAAAGAAGCATTTTCTCCAATCACTCAGCCGTCCATTCAAGTGTGATAAATATAACGAATGAATGCTTTTACTCTATTAAACGGAAAGTTTGCTTTTTAAATTGCTATCCTGTAAAAAAATCTCTGCGGATGGTCGTTTCACTTTTCTTTTCATCGGTTAAAATATAGTGGAGGATTAAGAAATAAGCCTATATTAAGTTATAGAAGACTTGGGGTATTAGTAGGATCTTTTATGTTTGAAGGGGAATGTCGATGCAGGATATTTTTATGACTAGACTTCATGAATTCATGATTATTCTTTATGCTTTATCTGTGCTATTGTATTTTTTTGATTTTCTGCATAATAACCAGAGAGCAAATCGAGTAGCTTTCTGGTTACTTTTATTTGTCTGGATTTTGCAATCGTCTTTTTTAAGTATTTATATAGTGGAGATGAATAGATTCCCAATCTTAACTATCATGGAAGGGCTTTACTTTTATTCATGGGTATTGGTAACCTTTTCTTTAGTAATTAATAAATGGTTGAAAATTGATTTTATCGTGTTTTTTACGAATGTCCTTGGATTTGTTATTATGGCAATACATACATTTGCTCCTGCACGTGATTCTGCTCTTACACATGCAGAGCAGGTTGTATCGGAGTTGCTGTTCATACATGTAACAGCGGCTATTTTAGCGTATGGGATGTTTACAATTTCATTTATTTTTTCTGTCCTCTATTGTATTCAATATGATTTACTAAAACAGAAAAAATGGGGAAAACGAGTAATGAGGATTGCAGATTTGGCCAAATTAGAACATATATCTTACCTATTAAGCGTCTTTGGTGTACCATTGTTATTAATTGGCTTAATTCTTGGTGTTCAATGGGCTATTATCCAAAGACCAGACTTTCTTTGGTATGATCCGAAAATTATCAGCTCGTTCATTGTGCTATTAGTCTATAGCAGTTTTTTGTATTTACGTGTTTCAAAAAAGTTAAGGGGGAAAAATGTTGCCCTCTTAAATATTGCCAGTTTTTTTATTATGCTTATTAACTTCTTTTTAGTAGGCAATTTTTCAACTTTTCATTATTAAATGGAAAGTACATAAAGGAATCAATGTTGGAGGTACTGTTAATGCGCAAAATAATTGTTGGATCAAGGAAAAGTAAGCTAGCCATTACTCAAACGAATTGGGTAATTAATCAGCTGAAAAAATTAGATTCTTCTTTTGACTTTGAAGTAAAAGAAGTTGTGACAAAGGGAGATGTTGTTCTTGATGTCACTTTATCTAAAGTTGGGGGAAAAGGGCTATTTGTTAAAGAAATAGAGCAAAGTATGCTTGATAAGGGAATTGATATTGCTGTACACAGTATGAAAGATATGCCTGCAATCCTTCCAAAAGGGCTAACAATTGGGTGTATTCCAGAGCGTGAGGATTATCGTGATGCTTTAATAAGTAAGAACCATATTCCTCTAAAGGAGCTAAGAGAAGGTGCAATCATTGGGACAAGCAGTTTGCGTAGAGGTGCACAATTACTTGCTGTTAGACCTGACCTTGAAATCAAATGGATTCGCGGAAATATCGATACTCGTCTTAGCAAGCTAGACACAGAAGAATATGATGCAATCATATTAGCCGCTGCTGGATTAGCAAGAATGGGATGGACAAGCGATGTAGTAACGGAGTTTTTAGATCCGGAAGTATGTTTGCCTGCAGTGGGGCAAGGTGCACTTGCTATTGAATGTCGCGAAGATGATAAAGAAGTGCTAGAGCTTTTAAGCAAGTTGTCAAACCAGGAGACGACTCGCACTGTTTACGCGGAAAGAGCATTTTTGCAGCGCATGGAAGGCGGATGCCAAGTGCCAATAGCTGGCTTTGCACAAGTTAAGGATGATGAAGTGGCATTAACAGCATTAGTCATTTCACCTGATGGGAAACAAATTTATAAGGAAGAAGTTACAGGGAAAAACCCTTTAGAGGTAGGGGAACAAGCAGCTGCCATTTTAACAGAAAAAGGTGCAAAAGCATTAATTGATCGATTAAAAGAGGAGAATATAATAGATGGCTAAATCCCTTCTAGGAAAAAAAATTCTCGTTCCCCGCTCTAAAAAACAAGCAAGTGTATTATCAAAGCGGATTAACGATTTAGGTGGAATTCCAGTTGAAGTGCCACTTATCGCTTTTCGAGAAAAACCTCTTCCTGAAGAAGTGATTGTTTCATTAAAATGCCAAGTATATGATTGGCTTGTTTTTACAAGTCGTAACGGTGTAGAGGCATTTTTTAAAGAGATAAACAGAGTAGAATTAACAGTTGTCTCTAAAATTGCTGTCATTGGTGAAAAGACGACAGCAGCTGTTTCTGAACATGGATATCAAGCTGATTTCATTCCGTCACAATTTGTTGCAGAACAGTTTGCAAAAGAGTTCGTTACCATTACCGAAAAGAATCAGCGGATCTTAATAGTAAAAGGAAATAAATCGAGAGAATTTCTAGCAGAAGCATTAAGGAAAGACGGTTTGCAAGTGGATGAAGCCATATTGTATGAAACGTATTTTCCGAAAGAGAGTGAAGAACTGCTTGTGGAAGAGGTAAAGAAGAATGATTTAGAGATATTGCTTTTTACCAGTTCTTCCACCGCACAACATTTTATGCAAGTGATAAAAAAATATCAGTTAATGAATAATTTGGAAAGTTGTATTGTTATTAGCATTGGACCGATTACGACAGAAACATTGGAATCCTATGGTTTACCTGTAACAATAACAGCGGAGCCTTATACAACAGATAGCGTTCTAGAACATTTAGTGCAGTATTTAACAAATTAAGTTGGAGGCAAGAAAAAATGGTTGAATTCAAACGTCATCGCAGATTAAGACAATCTGCTAATATGAGAGCATTAGTTAGAGAGACATATGTACATATCGATGATTTAATTTATCCGATATTTATAACAGAAGAAGAAAATGTGAAGAGTGAGATTTCTTCAATGCCTGGCATTTATCAGTTTTCGATTGACCGTTTAAAAGAAGAAATGGATGAAGTACAGGCGCTTGGAATCAAATCTGTGTTATTATTCGGAATTCCAAAGGAAAAAGATGAATGTGGAACACAAGCCTTTCATGATCATGGTATTGTTCAAGAAGGAATTAAGTACATCAAAGCGAACTATCCTGAAATGATTGTTATTGCTGACACTTGCTTATGTGAATATACGAGCCATGGACATTGTGGCGTAATTGAAGCAGGAAGAGTATTAAATGATGAGTCTCTAGAATTGCTTGTGAAAGCAGCAATTAGCCAAGCTGCTGCTGGAGCAGATATTATTGCACCTTCTAATATGATGGATGGTTTTGTAGCAGCAATTCGAAAAGGGTTGGATGAAGCCGGATTTTTGGATATTCCTATTATGAGTTATGGTGTCAAATACGCATCAGCATTTTATGGGCCGTTCCGAGAAGCAGCTGATAGTACACCTCAATTTGGAGATCGTAAAGCATATCAGATGGATCCTGCTAATCGTCTTGAAGCATTTAGAGAAGCGGAAAGTGATGTTGCAGAAGGCGCAGATTTTCTTATTGTAAAGCCAGGTCTTCCATATCTTGATATTGTTCGAGACATGAAAAATGAATGGGATTTGCCAATTGTTACCTATAATGTTAGTGGTGAATATAGCATGGTTAAAGCGGCAGCACAAAATGGCTGGATTGACGAAGAAAGAATAATTATGGAAACGATGATTAGCATGAAACGTGCTGGGGCAGATTTAATTATTACTTATTTTGCTAAAGATGTAGCACGTATGCTAAAAGAACAATAAGGGAGGAAGTCATAATGCGTTCCTATCAAAAATCAGAAGCGGCATATAAAGAAGCAGTAGAATTAATGCCAGGTGGTGTAAATAGCCCCGTTCGTGCTTTTAAATCGGTTAAAAGAAATCCAGTATTCATGGATTCTGGGAAAGGCTCTAAAATTTATGATATTGATGGCAATGAATACATTGATTATGTATTATCATGGGGACCTCTTATTTTAGGGCATGCTGACGATCAAGTAGTAGAGGGAATTAAGAAGGTTGCTGAAAAAGGTACTAGCTTTGGGGCGCCAACTTTAATTGAAAACAAACTTGCTGCTCTTGTGAAAGAACGTGTTCCTAGCATCGAAATCGTTCGCATGGTGTCTTCTGGTACAGAAGCTACAATGAGTGCTATTCGTTTAGCTAGAGGCTATACCGGCAGAAATAAAATTCTTAAATTTGAAGGATGTTATCACGGACATGGGGATTCCTT
This sequence comes from Niallia sp. HCP3S3_B10, assembly GCF_052064465.1. NCBI lineage: Bacteria > Bacillati > Bacillota > Bacilli > Caryophanales > Bacillaceae > Niallia > Niallia sp. HCP3S3_B10. The sequence goes on from NZ_JBQHVO010000001.1 coordinate 42,851, forward strand.
GCTTATTAAAGCAGGTTCAGGTGTAGCAACACTAGGTTTACCAGATAGCCCTGGAGTTCCAGAAAGCATTGCTGCGAATACCATTACCGTTGCTTATAATGATTTAGAAAGTGTTAAATATGCATTCTCTACATATGGAGAAGATATTGCAGGCATTATTGCTGAGCCAGTTGCAGGAAATATGGGTGTTGTTCCACCGAAACCAGGCTTTTTACAAGGCTTGCGTGATGTTACAACAGAATATGGCGCTTTACTTATTTTTGATGAAGTAATGACAGGTTTCCGCGTGGATTATGGTTGTGCACAAGGTTATTTTGGCATTAAACCTGACATTACTTGTTTAGGTAAAGTAATTGGCGGAGGATTACCAGTTGGTGCATATGGCGGAAAAGCAGAAATTATGAATCAAATTGCCCCAAGCGGTCCTATTTATCAAGCAGGCACCTTATCGGGTAACCCACTTGCTATGACAGCAGGGTTTGAAACATTATCTCAATTAACGAAAGAAACGTATACAGAATTTATCCGAAAAGCAGATCGTTTGGAAGAAGGCTTAAAAGAAGCTGCTGCGAAATATGAAATTCCGTTTACAGTAAATCGCGCGGGATCTATGATTGGGTTCTTTTTTACCAATGAAGATGTAAAAGATTATGAAAGTGCTAAAACATCCAATCTTGATTACTTTGCTAGCTTTTATAATAGCATGTTAGAACAAGGCATCTTTCTACCACCGTCTCAATTTGAAGGGATGTTCTTGTCAACTGCATTAACGGATGATGATATTGAGCAAACCATTCATGCAGCTAAACATGCCTTTTCTACATTGAAAGCTTAAAAACGAGTTTGTTTTAGAAGATTATTGTTTTTAAAAAAAGAGTCTAGGACAAAATGGACGTGTAAAAACTAAGTCGTTCTATTGCGCTACAGACCCACGATGCGTCGGGGAGGCTTGCCGATTGCCCCATCCTATGGAAAGCGAAATGTATTTAGGTTGCGGGTGATAAGCAAAAACCGTCTATTTTAAAAAATTTAAAAACCCAAACAATTATACGAATGTTTTTAACATCTCCGTAAAATTGTTTGGGTTTATATTTGGTTGGAATACTTAAGTGCCCAGTTTCTTTCATTTTTTTTTATGTAGAAATTAATTAAGCAAAAGACATTTTCTTATTTACTCCGAATTATCTAGAACTGTCGATTTTTTGCCACTGTATGAAGGTGACTAATATGATATGATGCAACTAGTAATAAGCGATAAGAAGGGATGTTTCATGGATTCATTTGTAAAGATGCAGCACGTTAGTTTTACTTATGAAAATAATACAATCTTAAAAAAGCTAAATTTAACTCTAGAAAAGAGTAAATCATATGCATTAATCGGTAAGTCAGGCGTTGGAAAAAGTACACTTCTCCACCTTTTAGCAGGTTTCCTGATCCCAACTGAAGGAGAAGTGTTAATCGAAGGAAACCGAATTCAGCAACCTAGCAAGGATATTGGTTTTATGTTTCAGGACTTAGGTCTTTTTCCTTGGCTAAAAGTTCGCGATGCAGTTTCGATGCCGTTGAAATTAGATAAACGGAAAACGAAACAGGAAATCAAAGAAAGAGTAACAGCACTAATAAGAGAAGTTGGATTAAGTGGAATGGAGCATAAATATCCGGCAGAGTTAAGTGGTGGACAAAAGCAAAGGGTAGCATTAGCAAGAACATTAATTAATGAGCCTGAGTTGTTGTTAATGGATGAGCCGACTTCTACATTAGATGAACTGACAAAAGAACAAATTCAACAGCTAATATATGTGCAGATTAAAAAAAGACAAACGACATTACTTTTTGTAACTCATAATATAGAAGAAGCAGTACTTCTTGGTGAGTATATTCTATTGCTAAAAGATAATGGAGACATCGAGACTATTTATAATCCGCTATTCGGGGTAGAAAAAGCGAAAGAAAATTTGTCTTTTTATAAAGCTTGTATTGAAGTTCGAAGAAAATTAGCGGCGGTATAATAATGAAGAAAATCATTCGGAAAGTCTTTAGAAATCAACTAATCGTAGGCTTTATAAGTGTCACTCTATTTTGGTATATTGTCTATTTTTTAGTACAGTCACATACCATCCCATCACCCATTTTAACAGTTACTTATATATGGAACGAAAAATGGATGTTGCTTCTGCATGCAGGAGCGAGCTTACTGAGAATTACCATTGCTCTTTTTATTTCTTTGTTAATAGGAATTCCATTGGGGTTTATTTTAGGCAAAAATAAGAAGATTAATACCTTGTTATCACCTTTTCTATATTATATATATCCAATACCCAAAGTAGCATTTTTACCTGTATTTATGATTTTGTATGGGCTGGGAAACCAATCTAAAATTACCCTAATTATTTGGATTATTGTTTTTCAAATCATTTTATCGGTTAGAGATGGTGTATTACAAATTCCAGCAAGTTATTATAAAGTGATGCACGGCTTTCGGTCACCAATTTACCAGCAATTAATCTACTTAATTTTCCCGAGCATACTTCCCTCCATATTTACAGGGATAAGAATTAGTATTGGCATTAGTTTAGCAACATTATTTTTTGCAGAAAACTATGCAACAACTTATGGAATTGGCTATTATATAATCAGTGCATGGACGAAAATGAATTATGAAGAAATGTTTGCAGGGATCGTCACCTTAGGATGTATCGGTTTATTGTTATTTATCATATTAGATAAATTGGAGTTAAAAGTTACCCCTTGGAATCATAAATAAAGAGGCTTGGACATAAGCATTTCAACCGAAAACAAAAATGAACGTTTATGTAATTAAATTGCATAAACGTTCGTTTTTTTTAGATAAAGGTTTAAAAACGAAGTGAAATGGAGCGTCCTCCCCGGCGCATCGTGCGTCTGTAGCGTAATGGAACGACTTAGTTTTTATACTTAGCTATATTTAAAAACATAGATAACCATCATGAGAAAGTAGCTTTATATAAAAGCTAAATTAAAGATTGCTCGTCTTTAAAGATTAGTTATTTAGTTTTGTCCCAGCCTCTTTTTGGTTTAATTCGGTAACAATGTGAAGTCTGTTAAATCTTCATAAGAATAGTTTTTCGTAATTTGCCCTTTATCTTTCGTCCACTGAACAATCGAATCAAAGGTATCTTTTGAAACTATACTTGCATAAGGAAAGCTATCTTTTGTTGATAAATAGTTGCTCATTGCATCTGGGAATTGATATTTAGTTAATATATCTCCATATTCTTCCGCCTTCGTATTATTCATATAGTCAATTGCTTGATTATACGCTTTATAAAAAGCTTTGATGTCCGCTGATTTGGTTGAAATCATTTCATCTGAAAAAAGAATCGTCCCTCCTTTAATTCCTGCATCTGTTGAGCTACCTAAAAGGTGAGCTCCCTGGCTAACTAGCATACTAGCCTGTGGTTCTGTAAATACAACTCCATCTACTTTGTCTGCCATCAGCGCTTCTGCACGACCAGAAAAAGAAGGGATTTCCACGATATTATAGGTGAAGTCTTCTTTAGCTGCGAAATCATCCATAATATATTCCAAGATAAAGTTCGGCACTAACGAAACATTTTTCCCATTTAAATCTTTCATCTCTGTAATTCCTGAATTAGGAGAGGAGAGGATTTTAAAATCTTCACTTATATCGGAAGTAATCTTCATATTAATTCCATTTTCCATAAATGCTGCCGCTGTCATCACATCAGCGATTGTACCATCTAGTTCATTCGCTTGAATTGCAACATTTCGATCTGTTGGCGAAGAAAAGGATTTTATGGATACATCTATTCCTTCTTCGTCAAAGTATCCATTTTCCTCTGCTAAAATAATAGGTATCGCCGATTCTGCCGGCAATATTCCGATGGTTAGCTCTTCTCCAGATGTTTTTTCTGTGTTGCTGTTTTCGTTTTTATCTGTTTCGGTTGTAGCAGTCTTTCCACAAGCAGCAGAAAGTAAAACAAATACGATTAATAAGGATAGCGTCATTATTTTTTTCATCTTTTTTCTCCTAATTTGTAATGATTTTTTTGAATGTCTCTAAGTCCATTAAATAGGGAATAGCATTTCTTTTTAATAAAAGTGGATCATTTTTTCTATCATTGTGACCATTTTCACAAGTGAAGGCGAGTTTAAACGCTTTTTCTCTTAAAGTTAAAACATTGGATTCGTTAAATAGTCCAAATGGATAGGCGAATACATTTTTATGCTCGATTAGTGAATGGTTATTACATTCATCTAAGTCTTTAGCAAAGTCTTCTTTACTAGATGTCATTAATAAACTTTCTGTTTCACTTGTTCGGACATGCATACAATGAGTGTGGTTGGCATATTCAAAAACATCAGCCATTTCCTTTAAATCGTTTATGGATAAGCAGACAGATTTTTCTTTTTCAAATTGTCTTTTACTATCATGCAGCCACCCTGTTACAACAAAAGCTGTTGCATGAAATTGGTATTTTTTTAGAATTGGATACGCATATTCCTTTATGGATTGAAAGCAATCATCAAAAGTAAGTAATACAGATTTCTCCGGTAAAGGACCTCCTTCGTAATATGCTTTTACTTCATTTAGAGTTAAAGGGTGAAAACCATTGATAAATAAATACTCCATTTGCTGTTCAAATTTTTCAAGTGTTATGAAAAGTGGAGAAGGCAAGAAATCTTTATAATTTTGCTTTACATCGATTGGATGCTGTTCGGTTGCATGAAAATCTTCTTCTTTTCTTATTTCGTGATACATTAGCACGGGAAAAGCCATAATAGATCCTCCTTTTTAGATAAAAAATCTAAATTGGTCTACATTTCCAATTTAAATAATTTTGATAACTTGTAAAATCTGCTTTTATTATATAAAACCTTTACTAAAAAAAGGGCTAGAAAAAGCAATTAGTTTTAACAATTTGGTGTATGAATTCTGAAAAATAAGATTAATCAAGTGGAAATAGTCTATTTTCCTCTATTGTTAAGACAAACAAATGAAAGAAATATTCATAAAGTGTTACAGACAATCATAAGTTTTTAAAGACAATAGTGATATATACGTGAAAGGAATGAGAGGAGGAGTCGCTTTGTCTCAAGAAAATTCGTCTATTTTGCGGTTTTCGTTGGAAGAGTCCGTCTGGTTTCAAAAAGGACAGGAAGTAGAGGATCTGCTTTCCATTTCACTTGATCCCAATATAACAATCCAAGAGAACGATCAGTATATTATCATTCAAGGCTCTTTAGAGTTAAGTGGTGAATACAAGCGCTTTAATGAAGGGGAACAAGAAGAAGAGGAGGCTTTTAAGGCTCCTAAATTAATTCATTCAATAATGGAAAGAGAGGAAGGAGTGTGTGAATTTTTACACCATTTTCCGGTGGATATTACCATGCCCCTTTCGAGAGTCACTAGTCTTGAAGATGTTGAAATTGAGATTGATACTTTTGATTATGTCTTCCCGGAAAGAAGCTGTTTGAATTTGACAGCAGATTTAACTATTTCAGGTCTTGCTTCTGAAGAAGAAGAGAGTGATGAAGAAGAGAGTGTTGAAGAAGAGAATGTAGAAGAAGAACTAGAATTAGCTTGGCGAGGTTCAGTGGATGAGGATGAAAATGGAAATGAATCAATAGAAGAACCTATTGAAATAGCTGTTAGTCCATTTCAAAATGTCAGTCCACTTTTAGAAGAACAGCGTGAAGAGAAGGCAGAAGACGATGATTTGTATTCCCCATTCGAACTTGAGGTTAGAAAGTCACCAGAAGAAGAGGATGATTGGGGTACGAATGAAAATGCTAAAGTACCTTATTTTTCTGAGGAAACTAGAGAAGAAGAGATTACCTCTTCAGAACCTGAGATGAAGGTTTCTTTATTCAGAGGTGAGGAAAATGTCTATTCTGCAGAAGATGTATTTAAAAAGCCACAACAAGAATCTTCATCTGAATCGAAGCAGGAAGAACTTTTACTGGAAGAAGAGAAATTAGAAGAATCATCATCTTCTCCTAATGAAGAACCAAAAAAGAAAAAAGGGCTATTTAGTAAAACAAAATCTCTAACCTTTACAGAATTTTTTGCTAGAAAAGAAGAAGAGAAGCATACAAAAGTGAAAGTTTGTATTGTTCAGCAAGGCGATACATTAGAAAAGTTAAGTAATCGTTATAATGTCAATATCCATACATTATTGAAAGAAAATAGAATGGAAGCAAATCAAGATGTTTATGAAGGGCAAGTTTTATATATACCAGGAAATTTCGTAGAGAAATAAGAACAATAAACTGGAGCAGGCAGGAGGTTTTTCCTGCTTGACTGTTTTCTTTTTGCTTTGTTCAATCGTTTTTTGAGGGGGAAAATCGATTAAAGGGTTAAAGAGTAAATAGATTATTTTAAGAGCTTGGTAGTATTCGATCTTGACACTTTGGTAAATGCCCGAATTATATAGCTAACCATCTATAGAAAATAAGAAAAGGATGGGAGTTTTCACTTGATAAGAAAGTGTGGGCGGATATGAATGAAAAAAATATATTAAACAAATATTCACCTATCTTAAAATCATACGCAGTAGTACCGAATTTTGTTGAAGAGTTTGGCAAAGTTGCCAAAATATATAGCAATAAAGGTACTTTTGCGTTAAAACGAATTGATCCTCATAATGGGGCTGATTTTACACGTCATATAAGAATGCTGTATCAAAAAGGGTATAATCGAATTGTGCCAATATATCCAGCGGTGGATGGAAGATATGCGATTCTTTATGACAATCAATTGTATTATTTAATGCCTTGGCTGCCAAATGAAGAAAGAGAAACATATTTCAAGAAACATCAACAAATGTTTCGAGAGCTAGCAAGGCTCCATATTTTAAGTTCTAAAGAAGTAAAAATTGAAAAGGAAGATCGACAAGAGCATTTTGAGAATACACAATTAGAAATGGAGAAAGAACAAGAGTTTCTAGCTGGTTTTATTGAGCAATGTGAAAATAAAGAATATATGTCACCGTTTGAGTTAATGTTTTGTATGTATTATCATGACATTCGGCAGGCTTTGATTTATTCAGAGACTAAATTGAAGGAATGGTATGAGGAAACGAAAGAGGATGAAAAGGCAAGAGTCGCCATTATCCACGGGAAAATATCACCAGAACATTTTCTTTATGATGATAGAGGGTATGGCTACTTTACTAATTTTGAAAATGCTAGATATGGATCGGCAAGCCATGACCTGCTTCCGTTTCTGTCCCGTTCCTTGAGGACAGCACCTAAGCAAAATGAGGACTGTATTGAGTGGCTTTATACGTATTTCAATCATAATCCTTTAAAATATGATGAAATGCTGTTGTTTTTAAGTTATTTGGCTCATCCAGGACCAGTTCTTCGTATTTGTGAGAAATATATGAAAGCAGATAAGAAAGCGATCAATGAACGCAAATATGCACAAAAACTACTTAAACAATATTGGCTTTTAAAAAATACAGAATATGTTGTGATGCGAGTAGATGAAATAGAAAGACAAAAGAAAGCACAGCAAGAAGCGGCAGAACAAGCGGAACAAGCAGAGACTCAGGATTAAAATCTTGGGTCTATTATTGTTCCTAAATTTGTAACGATCTTTTCCCAGGCACATATATTAAAGATAAACAAAAAATAGATAGGAATAAAATGAAAAAAAATCGGCAATCCTTATTGACGAGAATTAGTTTTTTTCGGTAGTATAGCATATATAAATAAATTATTAAGGCAATGACGGGGAGTAGTACAATGTACGTTGTTTCAAAGAGAGGAAATCATCTGCTGCGAGATTTCTATTCAACCCATTGGAAGGTAGCCCTCGAGCTTCTTTTGCGAACGGTGTGCTTATTAGTAAAAGACGGACAGTATCCGATATCATCTTTGAAAGAGCCAGCACTTTTTGTGTTGGAAAAAAGGTGGTACCGCGAACAAACTCCATTCGTCCTTTTCAGACGAGTGGAGTTTTTTTATTTGCTTTAAAAAGGACAAAGGAACAAGATTAGGAGGAAATTAGGATGGAAATGAAAGAAATCTCCATGCCGACAAAGTATGATCCAGCAAGTATTGAAAAGGGTCGCTATGATTGGTGGTTAGAAGGCAAGTTTTTTGAGGCGAAGCCAGATGAAGGGAAAAATCCTTATACAATCGTAATTCCGCCTCCAAATGTAACAGGTAAATTGCATTTAGGGCATGCATGGGATACAACATTACAAGATATTTTAACAAGAATGAAAAGAATGCAAGGCTATGATGTATTATGGTTACCTGGTATGGACCATGCAGGTATTGCAACACAAGCAAAGGTAGAAGAAAAGCTTCGTGCCCAAAAGATTAGCAGATATGATCTTGGCCGTGAAAAATTTGTAGAAGAAACATGGAAATGGAAAGAGGAATATGCAAGCCATATTCGTGCACAATGGTCTAAATTAGGATTAGGCTTAGATTATTCTAGAGAAAGATTTACGCTTGATGAAGGTCTTTCAAAAGCAGTTCGCGAGGTGTTTGTTTCTTTATACAAGAAAGGGCTTATCTACCGCGGCGAATATATTATTAACTGGGACCCAGCTACCAAAACAGCTCTTTCTGATATTGAAGTAATTTACAAGGATGTACAAGGTGCATTCTATCATATGAAATATCCTTTAGCAGATGGAACTGGTTATATTGAAGTAGCAACAACTCGCCCAGAAACGATGCTAGGCGATTCAGGTGTTGCTGTCCATCCGAAAGATGAAAGATACCAACATCTAATTGGCAAGAAAGTAATTTTGCCAATAGTAGGTAGAGAGATTCCGATTGTTGCAGATGATTATGTGGAAATGGATTTCGGTTCAGGTGCTGTTAAAATGACTCCTGCCCATGACCCAAATGATTTCGAAGTTGGTAATCGTCATAATCTAGAAAGAATTCTTGTAATGCATGAAGACGGCACAATGAATGAGCGTGCAGGAAAATATGAGGGAATGGATCGTTTCGAATGTCGTAAACAAATCGTAAAAGATTTACAGGAAATGGGCGTACTATTCAAAATTGAAGAGCATATGCATTCAGTTGGACACTCAGAGCGAAGCGGTGCTGTAGTAGAGCCATATCTATCTACTCAATGGTTTGTTAAAATGCAGCCATTGGCTGATGAAGCAATTGCATTACAAGGTAAAGAAGAAGAAAAAGTAAACTTTGTGCCAAATCGTTTTGAAAACACTTATATGCGCTGGATGGAAAATATTCGCGATTGGTGTATTTCTCGTCAGCTTTGGTGGGGGCATCGTATTCCTGCTTGGTATCATAAAGAAACAGGAGAAATCTATGTAAACCATGAAGCGCCGGCAGATATTGAAAATTGGACGCAGGATACAGATGTATTAGATACATGGTTCAGTTCAGCGTTATGGCCATTCTCTACATTAAATTGGCCAAATACAGAGGCAGAGGACTATAAGCGTTATTATCCTACTGCTGCATTAGTAACTGGATATGACATTATTTTCTTCTGGGTATCTCGTATGATTTTCCAAGGGATAGAATTTACTGGAGAGAGACCATTTAAAGATGTACTGATCCATGGACTTGTTCGTGATGAGCAAGGACGCAAGATGAGTAAATCTTTAGGAAATGGTGTAGATCCAATGGATGTTATTGCTAAGTACGGTGCAGACTCCTTACGCTATTTCTTATCAACAGGAAGCTCACCAGGTCAAGATTTGCGCTTCAGCATTGAAAAGGTTGAATCAACTTGGAACTTTGCAAATAAAATTTGGAATGCTTCCCGCTTTGCATTAATGAATATGGATGGTTTAGCTTATGATGAAATTGATTTATCAGGCGAAAAATCAGTGGCAGATAAGTGGATCTTAACGAGATTAAATGAAACAATTGAAACAGTAACACGTCTATCTGATCGCTATGAGTTTGGAGAAGTAGGAAGAGTTCTTTATAACTTTATCTGGGATGATTTCTGTGACTGGTATATTGAGATGGCGAAGCTTCCATTATATGGTGAAGATGAAGCGGCTAAATTGACAACTCGCTCGATTTTAGCGTATGTTCTTGATAATACAATGCGCTTATTACATCCATTTATGCCATTCATCACAGAAGAAATCTGGCAAAACCTTCCGCATGATGGCGAATCGATTACTATTGCGAAATGGCCAGAGGTAAATCCTGCGTTTACAGATGAGAAGGCTGCTAATGATATGAAATTGCTTGTGGAGATTATCCGTTCTGTTCGTAATAGCCGTGCGGAAGTTAATACACCAATGAGCAAGAAAATCAGTATTTTATTAAAAGCTAAAGATGAAGAGGTAGAAGCTACGCTCCTTGAAAATAAATCTTTTATTGAGCGTTTCTGTAATCCAGAAACATTAAGTATCGATACAGATATTGCTGTTCCGGATAAAGCGATGACAGCTGTAGTAACAGGTGTTGAAATCATTCTTCCTTTAGAAGGTTTAATTAATATGGAAGAAGAAATAGCTCGATTAAATAAAGAGCTAGAGAAATGGAATAAAGAAGTAGAACGTGTTCAAAAGAAATTAAGCAATGAAGGCTTCGTGAAAAAAGCGCCAGAAAAGGTGATTAACGAAGAAAAAGCAAAAGAGAAAGACTATTTAGAAAAGCGTGCAGCAGTAGAAGCACGTATAAATGAATTAAAAGGTTAATTTCATAGTTGAAAGAAGGGTGTCTCCACTATCCAAACCTTTGAGGCACCCTTCTTCTATGGATGAAGCAGTTACTTTTTAAGATGATACTAGATAAAGGTAAGTATAGATGTACCATAACAATCATTATTCATAAAAGAGGGTGTAGCAATGTTTCATAGTTATGAAGAAGCATTAAATTGGATTCATTCTCGTTTGCGTTTTGGAATAAAGCCTGGGTTAACTAGAATGGAAATGATGATGGAAAAGCTAAATCATCCAGAAAAACAGATAAAAACAGTTCATATAGGTGGAACAAATGGAAAAGGGTCTACCGTTACTTATTTAAGAAATATTCTTCAACAAGCAGGATTAACAGTTGGAACCTTTACATCTCCTTACATAGAACAATTCAATGAGAGAATCAGTGTGAATGGAAACCCAATTAGCGACGAAGAAATTCTCACATTAGCTAATAAATTGCATCCGATTGTGGAAGAAATGGACAAAATGGAAATTGGCGGTCCAACCGAATTTGAAATCATTACTGCAATGTCTTTCTACTATTTTGCTTATATGCATAAAATGGATATCGTTATATATGAGGTGGGATTAGGAGGTCGATTTGATTCAACCAATATCATCTCCCCACTACTTTCTATCATTACAAGTATCGGCTTAGACCATACAGCAATATTAGGGGACACTTATGATCAAATTGCATTTGAGAAAGCTGGAATTATAAAAAAGGGAACCCCTATTATTGCGGCTGTTAAACAAAAAGAGGCGCAAGCTGTCATTGTAAAACAGGCTAACAAGATGGAAGCACCAATTTACTTATTGGATAAAGATTTTACGATAGCTGGCTATCATTCGAAGTCTACAACGGAATCTTTTAACTTAATGTCTCCATTTTTTAAATGGGAGGATTTGCAAATAACAATGTTTGGGAAGCATCAAATAGAAAATGCATCATTGGCAGTAATAGGTGCCGAGCTTTTACGTGACCAATTTGTTTCAATTAATGATGAAAGTGTTAGAAAGGGCTTAATGCTGTCTCAATGGCCAGGGAGAATTGAGATTATTTCAGAAGAACCCCTAGTTGTATTAGATGGTGCACATAATGAAGAAGGAATCGAGGCATTAGTGGATGTATTAGTAAATCGCTATAAAGGGAAGAAGAAAAAAATTATTTTTGCAGCACTCTCTGATAAAAAAACAGATAAAATGATCACTAAACTTGATCAAGTTGCTTCAACGATTACCTTTGTAACATTTGACTTTCCAAGAGCTGCCGATTGTCGCACATTATATAAAGAAAGTAACCATCCATTCAGGTACCAAAACACTGACTGGAAAAAAGCAATTCTTGAACATATGGAAAACATTGAAAAGGATGAGATGCTCCTTATAACTGGGTCCTTGTATTTTATTTCAGAAGTTAAGACATTTTGGAAAAATTTCAAAAAATAACTATATCAAAAAAAATATCTAGATTATTAGGAAAGAAAAGGGTAGTATATATTTATCAGGTTTGAAATGTGGGAATTTTAAGAATATGGTAAAATATTCTCTATTTAACGATATATTATAACAAAATGAATAGCTATTATACTTGCAATACGAATATATTGGTTCAAAAGAAGGGGGAAGAGAATGGTAAAACCAAGCTATAAAAAAATAATATGGGCAGTTTGGATATTCCTTCTCCCTTTTGGTCTATGGTTCTCTCATAATATCTATCCTCCGCAAATTCGGGGGAATGAATGGGAGATTCTTGCATTTCTAATATTTATGACAGTTGTGGCGAGTATGCCAATGATCATAAATGGTACGCCGGTATTTTTCTTACAGTGGGCGACATTGTCTGTTTTTCTAATATTCGGATTATTTTTTGAAATTATCCTCGTTCAAATTGCGTTAATAGCAGTATTATATCAAGCGAAGTTGGATAAAAAGACACTTTTTCGTTTGCCTATGAATTCAATCATGTTTTTTCTTGTCTCTTTTTTTAGTGGCATTATCTACTATAGTTTTGGAGGAAAACACGGATTCGATTTAGCTTTCAATTTCCATTTATTTGTTTTGATAAGTCTGTATCTTGTTTCCTATTTGTTGCTTAATACGTTGGGAATCTTTTTGATAGACCGTTTTATCTATAAAAGAAAAGATCGTTTCATTAAAAAAGATTTAATATGGGAAATATTCACAACGGTTATTACCTATCCAGTAGGTATTGCGTTATATATTATGTATCAATATGTGGGGCTAGCTGCATTACTTCTAATAGGTGTACCCTTTATAAGCCTATCGCTCATTTTAAAGCTGTATCATTCAAGTCAAACTGCCAATGACTATTTAAGAAAAACAGCAGAAATTGGACATCAACTTTCTCAAAACTTATATGTGAATGAAACCGTTGAGTTTTTTATTGAAAAGCTATATGAGTTATTTAAAGTTGATTTTGTGTTTATCCATCAAGTAAATGCAAATAATCAATTAGAAATGATTTCGCGTGTGGAGCAACAGGAAAAGCTACCAATTTTTTCTGAAGTGATGCATGAAAACGAGGGTATATGTGGTCGAGTGTTAGCCTCCAAGGAATCAAGTGTATTTCATTCTAAGCAAGATTGGCAGAATGTAAATAAGGGCTATATGCCTGAAGGAATTCAAAGTGTATTATGCATGCCGCTCATTAAAAATAAAAATGTGATTGGTGTATTATTATTGGGAAGTAAAAAAAAGAAGGCATTTGCCAATATAAAATTAATGGTATTGGATCTTTTATGTACCCAATTTGCCATTGCGCTAGAAAATGCAAAGTACTTTGAGCAAACAAAGGAAAATAGTGAGAAATGTGCTTTAACCAAGCTGTATAATTACCGCTATTTCGAAAAGCTATTAAGTGACCAGTTCAAGGAGCTTAATGAGGAGAAATTGGACAATCTTGCGCTGATTATGCTAGATATTGACCATTTTAAATCGATAAATGATCAATATGGTCATCAGGCAGGAAATGAAATATTAAAAGCTTTTGCTAAAAGAATTCAAAAGCTTATTGGTGACCACGGAATTGTTGCTAGATACGGAGGAGAAGAGTTTGTGATTCTTCTGACCAATATTGCAAAAAAAGAAGCGCTTGATCTAGCTGAGTTTATCCGCAAGATGATTGCATCTAGACCCTTTGTTATTCAACAAAATATAGACTATTGTCAAAAAATAAAAAATGTAAATATCACAGCTTCTCTAGGGTTAGCTTATGCTCCAGAAGATGCCGATGAGTCGTTGGCATTGATTCGACATGCAGATAGAGCATTATATGTGGGAGCAAAAAGAGCAGGGCGTAACCGTGTTGGCAGTTATGTGAAATGACTGGAATAAAAAAAGAAAAAGGAAGAATTTTAAATAATCTTCCTTTTTTCTTTACATACATATTTATTAAAATAGGGAAGATTCTCTGAAATTAATAATTATAATCGACATTAATTTCACTATCCTCTACTCGTAAATCATTGGCAATCGCTGGTATATAAACAGTTTCTGGTGCAGTACTTCCTCCATCATTTTCATCCCCATCGCTAAATCCACTATTACAATTCGTTGCAAAATTAGTAGGATTCGTGTCAATTTTACTTCTATTGTTGTTATTTGTATCAGAAGATATTGCCGAAGCATATACTTTGCCATTTCCATTTAGATTAAAGTTTCCAGGGTTACTTATAGTGCCTCTTACGCATATTTTTGAATCATTGCCCATATTTATATTGTTAATTGTCCCATCACCGCCAATATAAATAGCTGTTTTTGAGGGGTTATTTATAGTAGAAATGGTTGCATTCCCTAAAATACTAATTATACTATTATCTCCAGGGTTATTAATATGATTGATAGTTGCTGTTCCTTTTATTGAAAGAACTGTATTACTAAAGGAACTATTTATATTATCGATCTCTGCTGTGCCGCCAATTGAAATAATGCTATCAGATGTATTATTCCAATTTTTGCTTTCAAAATTACCTTTTACTTCTAATTTGGTCTTTGTGAAGCTATTTCCATTTCTAAAGGTAGCTTTCCCACCAACATAAATAGAGGAGTCAATTGTACTGATGTTTTCGAAAGTTCCATCCTTTGCTACTTCAATAATTGAATTATTTAAGGAACTGTTTAAATTGTTAAATTTCGCCTCTCCACCTACATGAATTTTAATTGAAGAAATCCCATTTATATTACCAGTGGAATAGAAATCATTAGTTGTATATATTGTTGAATCAGTAAACTGATTAATATTGGACATTGTTAAAGTACCATTCGTTTTTAAAATTGCACTATTAGTAATGCTTGTATTGTTGGTTATCGTTGTGTTTTTGTTATATTGACACTTGCTTGAAAATTGATTTGGAAATTCACCCTCACTCCCGCAAGCTGTCAATACTCCAGGATCTTGAACATCGTTCCCAGTCAAACCTGTCTTTACAGTGGCTTGGTCATCTGAAGTGTCAGTGTTGCCCTCACTAGTACCATCTCCTGTTTCTGTACTAGCTTCTGTTTCCAATACAATAGGATCAAGTTTTATCGGAATGGTAAAGACCGATGATAATGTGATTTCTTTATCCCCATCGATTCCTTTACTATCAAATGTATAGGTAATCCCATCCTGATTACTAGTTTGCTTTATATTTGAAATAATAAAAGAGCTCCCCGCCGAACTATCAACAGAAACAGCTACGTTTTGAAAAAAGTTACGATTTATTGTTTCTAGTTCCGTTTTTATTTTCTCCATATATTGATTGGAAGCAATTGCAGTTAATTTATTAAAATAATCTACTTTATTGATTTCTGCTTCTGTAGTTTCCTTATTATTAGCTGTAATTTTTCCGAATGTGTCACTTATTTGTTTTGAAATCGATTGATTGATACTATCCTTAAAAGCACTATTTGCTTTTACTTCGCTACTTTTATTGTATAAGGCTGTTTTATAATAGGTGATTCCCATCTCGGCAATGGAAACAGCTTGTGCATTATCTTCTGTTATCGTAATCTGTTTAGAATTAGTAATCGATACACCAACAATGGAGATATAAAGAATACTAAAGACGGATATAAGGACAAGAATCAATATAAGTGTATTTCCTTTTTCGTTAAAATAACGCAATGACAAATTCCCTCCTTTCTATTTTAATCGTGATAAGGTTGCGGTTGTTTGATAGGTTTGGTTTTCCTTATCTTTGCTCGTAATTTTAATGGTTAGGATGACATCCTCTTTGAGAGGATTAACAGTAAATGCATTAGGAATATAGCTATTATTTGTTCCATTTTTATTCATCAATTCATATCGGAATTTTTTATTCTGAAAGGTAATCTTTTGCTTCCCATCCACCGTAATATACGATGCATTTGGATTTTGATCAAATGTAATAGAATACGAATCAGAGGTTTGATGTATTTTTGTCATACTTGAAACCATATAGTTCGCTTCTTGTTGTAATAAGGTTTTATCATTGACTACTTTCGAGAAGTGAATTCCTTGAAAAAAGAACTGATAGATAAGGACTAGCACAATCGAACCGAGTGCAATAGAAACTAGCAATTCAATTAAAGTAAATCCTCTTTCGTTTTGAATCGTCATCTTTTTTCTCCCTTTTATTTTTTCGTAATATATCCGTATATATTGCTGTTTAATTTATCTTGTTCATCAAAAACGTCAATGCGTATTTTATAAAGCGTATTTGCTCCCTTTAATGTTTCCTCCCGATAATATAGATAAAGATGAATAAAATAGTTATTTTCTTTAAAGATTAATTCTATAGCATCTGAATTTCTGTTTATATTTGTTAATAATGGCAAATTGTTTGCATTTATTGAAGCTGATGGATTATCTGTTAGATTAATCAATTGTTTATATAAAGTACTTTCACTATTTTGTGCTTGGACTAACCAACTCTTTGCTAGTGTAACACTTGTTAACCTCTCATCTGTCTTCTTATTAAAGGAAGATACTTGAGGGAAAAAAGTGAGAAAGGACGTAATGAGAATACTTAACAAAACAATCGAAACTAAAATTTCTATTAATGAAATGCCTTTATCATTTTGTATGAAACGCTTAAACGGCATGCTTTTGCCTCCACTCCTAAATGGAAAATTTAAAAGAGAAAGAATAAGAAAAATATTATGTGAAACTATTGACCTATTCTTTTAAAATAATTGATTCTATTATACAATACATAGGATAAGAAAAAACGAAAAGTTGTAGGACTAAATGCATTGGAAAATAAATAAACTCTAGTTTGTTCTTACTATTTAGAATAGTGGTGATTAAAATGCAAGTATTATTAATCTCTATCGTTTGTTTACTAATTATTACAATAATTTTTGTTGTTTTTCCTTCTAGTATGACAATCAAGGGAAGATTTGTAGTGGTTGTGGTTGCTTTTGTGCTATCAAATATCGGCTTGGCTGTTCAATATTTATATGAGAATTATATGATTAGTTTAGGTAGTCTGTTGCTTTTAGTTTTGATGCTACCTTTATTAATGCAAAAAAGCGCTCGTTTTTTCTTTAAAGAAGAAATACATAGTGAATACATTACAACGTATACGGCAAAAGACATGAATAAGCAGAATATAGAATTAGAAGAAGAGCTGTTAATTATGGATAAAGGGAAGCCTGCATTAAAAAAAGAGGGGAAAATAACATCTAACACAATAGTGGAAGAAGTAGAACAATCCGAACGAAAACCTATTAAGGAAGAAGAATTTCCGCCCATTAAAGTGGACAACAACTTTAGTGTAATGGTTTCTTCAGAGGAAACAGAGAATGTAAATAAGCAAGAAGAGGAAAAGGATTGGGTCTATGCTACATTAAATACTACCGAGGCTCATCCAAAAGAGGATTATTGGAAAAATGATAATGTAATGGTCAGGGAAAACTCGATTGAAGCTTTTTTAGAAGAATTAAATGCTAATAAAGATAATGATAAAGAGGAAGAACAACTAGAGGAAATAGAAGAAAAGCCAAACAGACGATATTTAGAGAGGTTAGAAAAAATTAGAATTTTAGACAACAGTAATTTACCAAAAGATAAGGATTAAAAACTGATCTGAAAATTTAAGTGCAAACAAAAGGAGTCTCTAAAGCCGTTTTTTTAGAAAGGTAGAATACAGAATGGATAAAAAAACTTTCACTTTATTTATTAGGCTTTTTATAGCAACATTTTTCCTTTTTGGAGGCACCAGTTTAGGTGTTTACGCCTTTCAGAAGGCAGATAAAGAAGAGCTTTACCCCATAAATACAAGTGTAGCTGGGATAAGCATTGGAGGATTAACAGAATTAGAGGCAAAAAATATGCTTGAAAATCATCTTATTGGTTGGAAAGCCAATGCTATATATGAGTTTCAATATAAAGAAAAAACGGTTCAGATAAGTAATGATATATTTGTCTTTGATGTAGAAGAAACACTAAAGAATATAACGGAAAACAGTGCAAATGATTTTGTTGTAAATGTAAGGGAAGAAGTTTTACAAACGGAATTGGAACAGTATAATTCGTTTTCTATGGAAGATATCGATATTGATCTTTTCAAATCAGCATTATTAGAAGCTGCATCCATTCTTCAAGTAGATAAGAAAATAGCTGTAGAAGAATACTTTGCCTCCTATGTTTCCGGCAAAGATTTGTTAAATACCGTCGAAATGACAGTGCCTGATCAAATAGAAGAATTGGAATCCGTTATTCCAACTATTAAAGAAATCACTATATTACCAAAAACAACTTTTTCTTTATTAGGATTATTAGAGGATGTAAATCAGAAAGGCGCAAAGGATGAAACGGTAAGTATACTGGCAACAGGTATTTATCAATTAGTTCTTCAAACCAATTTTGACATAAGAGAGCGTACAATAAGCAAGGAGCTTCCTGATTATGTAGATGTTGGTTATGAAGCGAAAGCAAGCTTTCGTAGTCAACTAGATTTACGCTTTACTAATCCAAATGAACATGCTTATCTTATCGCTCTTAAGGTAGAGGAGAATCAATTAATCCTTCAATTAAAGGGGCAAGAATTTCCGAACCGTTATGAGATTGTTATAGAGGAGAAGGAAGAATATGAACCAAAAACAATTGTCCAATTTGATTCTTTGCTTGAGGGCGATCAGGTAAAGGTTAAACAGGAAGGGAAAAATGGTATCTCTGTTGGTGTCATCAAAGAAGTACTGGATAAAAACGGAGATCAGGTAAAAAGAGAATCAATCGCTACGGACTATTATCCACCTATTTATAGGGTAGAAGTTCGAGGATTGCCAAATAACAAGGACATAGAGCAAACAGATAGTATGGAAGATGGCGAAGAGGCACCAATAGAGGAAGATTTAAATGATCCTGCAATAGAAGAATCCACAATGGACGAAGAGAATAATCCAAATCAAGAAATCGATCAGGAAAAGGAAGATGATGATCTAAACGATTCGATAGATGATGACCAAATTATTGAAAAATAGCCAAGTAACATCCATTAAGGAAAATATCGTTTTTCATACATAATACCAAATAGGTAAAGGAAGATGATAATGAAGAATACTCGTAAACGACTAGGGGATTTATTAATAGAGGCTAATCTGATAACACAAGAACAATTAGACGAGACATTGGCTAGAAAAAGTTCTAATCAAAAGCTTGGAGATGCCTTGCTTAAAGAAGGATTAATCACGGAACAGCAGCTTATAGAAGTGCTGGAATTTCAGCTTGGAATTCCTCATATTAGTTTATATCGGTATCCTTTTGAGCAAAATCTTTTTTCACTCGTACCAAAGGAAACAGCCAAAAGAAATATTCTTATTCCTTTAAAAATTGAGGGAGATAAACTTTTTGTTGCGATGGCGGATCCTATGGATTATTTTGCCATTGACGACCTTCGCCTAACGACTGGATTTCAAATTGAGCCGGCAATAGCAACAAGAGATGATATTATTCGGGCCATTAATAAATACTATGATGTGGATGATGAGTTTAAAGAATTGCTTTTTCCTGTGGAACAAGAGGAAGAAGTTGATTTAGATGTTGTTCAAGATTCTCCCATTATTAGGCTAGTCAATCAGCTAATAACAAATGCTATTCATGCAAAAGCAAGTGATATTCATATTGATCCCCATGAAACAAAGGTAACGATTCGTTATCGGATTGATGGAGTTCTTCGCACAGAAAGAATTTTGCCAAAGCATATGCAAAGTGTTTTGATTGCCCGGATAAAAATATTGGCTAATCTTGATATTACCGAATATCGTCTACCACAGGATGGCAGAATTAAGTTTAATCTGGAATTGCACCCAGTAGATTTGCGCATTTCCTCCATCCCGACTGTATATGGGGAAAAAATTGTAATGCGGATACTTGACTTAGGGAGTGCTTTAAATGACATTACAAAGCTTGGATTTCATCCCTACAATCTCCAATTATTTAATAAAATGCTGCAGAAGCCGAATGGGATTGTGTTGATAACAGGTCCAACAGGATCAGGTAAATCATCCACTTTATATGCAGCATTAAATCAGTTGAATAATGAGGAAGTCAATATTTTAACAATTGAAGATCCAGTAGAATTTCAATTGGAAGGGATTAATCAAATTCAAGTAAATGTAAATACAGGCATGGACTTTGCAGTTGGTTTGCGTTCTATTTTAAGGCAGGATCCAAATATTATCATGGTCGGAGAAATTCGTGATAAGGATACAGTAGAAGTGGCCATTCGCGCTTCCTTAACTGGTCATTTAGTGCTCAGTACTCTTCATACGAATGATTCTATAGGAACGATTACCCGCTTAATTGATATGGGAGTAGAGCCATTCTTAGTAGCATCTTCTTTAAATGGAATCGTTGCACAGCGATTAGTAAGAAAAGTATGTCGAGATTGCAAAAGAGAAGAAGCGGCTACCAAAAGAGAAATAGAGATTTTTGCAAGAAGAGGTATGTCTATTGAGCATATTGTTCGCGGAAAAGGCTGTTCTTCTTGTAATATGACAGGTTATCGCGGCCGAATCGCGATTCATGAGGTCCTAGTTATGAATGAAGAGATAAGAAAATTGATCATGAACGGTGAATCTTTTCTAAAGGTAAGAGAGCAAGCAGAAAAGGATAAAACCGTGTTTTTAATTGATGATGGGTTATTAAAAGTGAAACAAGGGATTACAACAACGGAAGAAGTACTAAGAGTCGTTCTTCCTGAATAGAGGGGAATATCTTGAAAGAGAAATTAGATGAGATTTTGAAGACTGCTTATGAAAATCGAGCTTCTGATGTTCATTTAACGGTAGGGATACCGCCTGTTATCCGCATAAATGGAGAATTGAAAAGGATTGGTGAAAAAAGCTTGGTGAAAGCTGAAACAGAAGGAATGGCAAAGGAAATTGCTCCTGAAACGTTATGGGAAACTTTTTTAGAAAAAGGGGAATTAGATTTCTCCTATGAAATAAAGGGTCTTTCTCGCTTCAGAGTCAATATCTTTAAACAGCGTGGACAAGTATCCATTGCCTTGAGAATTGTGCCAACAGCCATTCCGACGATTGAACAGCTTGGTATGCCAGCTATACTACGTAAAATAGCGGAAAAACAACAAGGTCTTGTACTTGTAACAGGTCCTACTGGTAGCGGGAAATCGACCACTTTAGCAGCAATGATTCGGTATTTAAATGAGACATCCCATAAGCATATTATTACTCTTGAAGATCCAATTGAATATTATCATTCACATGGAATGTCGATTATTGACCAACGAGAGGTTGGCTTTGATACAAATAATTTTGCAAATGGGCTGCGTGCTGCATTAAGGCAAGATCCAGATGTAATCTTAGTAGGGGAAATGCGAGATTTAGAAACGATTCAAACTGCAATTACTGCAGCGGAAACGGGTCATCTCGTATTGGGAACATTACACACCTCTGGAGCACCAGCAACAATAAATAGAATAATTGATGTGTTTCCACCAGAACAACAGCAACAAATTAGAATTCAATTAGCTTCTGTCTTAGTTTCGGTTGTGTCTCAACGCCTTTTCCCGACAGCCAATAAAAGAGGCAGAGTCGTTGCTTTGGAGATTCTTCTAAACAATTCAGCAGTGGCTAATTTGATTCGTAATGAGAAGATACATCAAATCATGAATATTATGCAAACATCCAAATCACAAGGAATGATAACATTAGAAAATAGCATTAAAGAGCTTGTTCAATTTGGGCATATTCATCAAGATTTAGCTGCGCAATATTTACAGGAGTTGTCAATTAATGGCTCGATTTAAGTATACCGGTAGAACGATACAAGGAAAACGAGAGGGAAGCATTAATGCATCATCAAAGCGTGAGGCATTATTGACACTAAGGGAACAAGGTATTCGAGTTACAGAAATAATGGAAGTCAAAGAATCATTCTTTACAAAGGATATTGTCATTGGCAATCCTGTGAAATTGCAGGATATGGTCATTTATTTACGACAGTTTGCAACGCTTTTGTCTGCAGGAATCTCCATTATCGATTCCACAAGAATACTTGCAGAGCAAACCTCAAGTAAAGTACTACGAAAGGTTTTAAAAGCAGTGGAAGAGGATTTAAGGGAAGGAAATCCTCTGTCTAATGCTGCAGAAAAGCACAGGAGAGTATTTTCGCCAATGTTCATCAATATGGTTCGAGCTGGAGAAGCGAGTGGTAATATGGATGAAACACTTGAACGATTAGCTATCCATTACGAAAGACAGCATTTTACAAAACAAAAGATTATTTCTGCACTTGCTTATCCGGCGGCTGTTGGATTACTTTCTATTTTTGTTGTCGTCTTTTTGTTAATTTATGTTGTGCCAATTTTTGTTGGAATGTTTGCTAGTTTAGGCGGAAAATTGCCGTTCATTACCCAATTTGTGCTAGATGCAAGTGCTTTTGTCCAATCTTACTGGTGGTTAATTGCATTTGTGGTGATACTAATTACGATTGTGTTTATACTGCTTCGAAATAATGAAACGTCTAAATATTATTTGGATTATGCGGTATTAAGGATGCCGGTTATTGGGAAGCTACTACAGAAGGCAGAACTAGCAAAAATGACACGTACACTAAGCTCGTTATTTTCTAGTTCTGTCCCAATATTGCAAGCATTAACCATTGTTGAATCAGTAGTAGAAAATAAAGTAATTGCAGAAGTGGTGCATAAATCCCATGCTGCATTGGAAAATGGTCAGTCGCTTATTGAGCCTATGAAAAAGCACTGGGCCTTTCCCCCTCTGATTACCCAAATGATTGCCATTGGGGAGGAGACAGGCTCCTTAGACCTCATGCTTGGGAAAGTTGCTGACTTTTATGAAAAAGAAGTGGAAGTTAGTACAGATCGACTAAAAGCCATTTTGGAACCTTTATTAATTGTTCTTTTAGCTGGCCTTGTTGGGGTTATCGTTTCCGCGCTGATGATACCAATGTTTGAAATTTTTAACCAAGTGGATAATTACTAAGAAAAATATGTAATATTCCAAAAAAATAATTCTTCCTTTTAAAAAGAGAATCTGCTAAAGTACTACTTAGAATAGTAAAAAAGTACTAGGGAGGCAATAAAAAATGAAAAAAATAATAAATCGTATAAAAAATCAAAAAGGTTTAACGTTAATTGAGCTATTAGCAGTTGTCGTTATTCTTGGAATTATTGCAGCAATCGCTGTTCCGAGTGTTGGGAAAATAATCGACAACACAAAGAAAGATGCTCATGTGGCAAACGCACAGCAAATGATTAATTCTGCTAAATTGGCTGTATCGGCTGATACTGGGTTGTTGCCGAGTTCGGGTTCGAAGATTATCACCATGGCTTATTTAGAGGAACAGGGTTATTTAGATGTAGTGAAAGATCCAGATGGTGGAGAATATGAGAAAGGCACTTCTGAAACTGATGATACTGGTTCTTATGTGAAAATTACAAAAGGTACGGAAGGTAAATACAGTTATACTGTTAAATTAGTTGGTAATGAACGACAAATAGACGAAACAGCAGAAGCAGAATTAGCTAGGGATGAAGTTGAACCTATAACTGAAGCCAATTAATAAGCTCGGTAAATAATAATGCTATTACTAATCTTCCTATACGGACTCCTCTTTGGCTCCTTCTTTAACGTAGTCGGTCTAAGAGTCCCTGTTAATCAGTCGATTGTTGCTCCGCGGTCAGCCTGTCCAAAATGTGGACATACTTTAAGCTGGTATGAATTAATACCTGTATTATCTTATATTTTTCAAAAGGGGAAATGCAGTCAGTGTAAGACTGCAATTTCCCCTATTTACCCGATTGTCGAATTGATAACCGGTCTTTTGTTTATTTTGGCACCAGTTAAATTAGGATGGTCAACTGAACTTTTTGTTGCTTGGACACTTATCTCCTTGCTTATGATTATATTGGTGTCCGATCTTGCTTATATGATCATTCCAGATAAGGTATTGATTGTATTTTCCATCCTCCTTATTATAGAAAAAATATTCATTCCCCAAAATTCTTGGGTTTTCTCTATTTCAGGGGCAGCTGTTGGCTTTTTCTTATTGTTATTCCTTGCCGTTATTAGTAAAGGTGGCATGGGCGGCGGAGATATCAAACTGTTTGCAGTCATTGGCTTTGTCCTTGGTCCGAAATTAGTTTTACTAGCTTTTTTCCTTGCTTCCTTATTTGGTGCTTTAATTGGTATAATTGGAATGTTATTAAAGCAATTTAAGAAGAGGGAGCCAATTCCGTTTGGTCCATATATTGTTTTAGGCACGCTTATCGCCTATTTTTATGGATTGGAGTTACTAGATTTTTACTTTCAACTTCTTAACATATAAGGAGATATCATATGGGGTTGTTTCGAAACAAAAGAACTGTCCAGCTCATTTTTAATGATCATTCCATTCGATATATGGAAATGAAACAAATTAATCCTCCTCAACCAATCAAATGGGGGGAAAGGATTTTGGCAGAAGGTATCATTAGAAATGGAAAAGTGGTCAATAAAGAAAGCTTGCAGTTAATTTTAGAAGAATGTGCGGAGACTTGGAAAATAAAGAAAAGGGACATTCAGATGGTCGTTCCTGATGCGCTAATTATTATTCGGAAAATATCCATTCCAGCAGATATAAAAGAAGATGAATTAAAAGAGTATTTATACTTAGAAATTGGCACATCCATCCATCTCCCATTTGAAGAGCCGGTCTTTGATACGGTTGTTCTAAAAGAAGAAGACGAAAAAAAGGAAGTTTTATTCATTGCTGCACAAGCAGAATTAGTTCAGGAATATGTGGATGCTCTAACAGAAGCAAAGCTATATCCAGTTGCTGCAGATATTTCCTCGTTAGCAGCCTTCCGTATATATGAACGACTTTATACAGCTGCCAAAGAGGAGAGACTGTTATTTGTACATATGGATTTAGAAAATGTGAATATAACTATTTTTGAACATGGATATCCGATTTTTGCCCACTTTTTGCCGCTTACCTTTATACGCGAGGATTGGGAAATTCGAGTAAATCGGTCACAGCAATCAGAGCTTTTCTTTCAAGGAGATATCGAGGAGCTCATGATTGAATACGATAATATTTTTCGAGAAGTAAACCGATTAATGGATTTTTATCGTTATTCTATTCATCAAGGAAGAGAACAATTGATGAAAATTATTTTGACGGGTGATCACCCTATGCTACCATCCATGAAAGAAGAATTATCTACTCGTTTTGAGCTGCCTATTATTATGCCAGAAGTAGATAGCCTATTAACTGGATTTAAGCGATCTTTGCCAAGTGGCTTTCACCTTGTTTTAGGATTAGCTTTAAAAGAGGTGAAATAGATGTTAGTGGATATCAATTTACTCCCAAAAAGAGAAAAAAGAAGTAAAAAATCCGTTTATATTCTTTTTATTTTTGCTGGGGTGGCACTGCTTAGTATAATTGTGATGCTGTTTATTGGCCAATCCATTCAGAAAAAGAATGATGAATTGGCAAAACAAGTAAATACAATGAAGGAACAAGTGGAATCATCTCAAACGCTGCTTACTACCTATGAAAATTCAAATGCTGCAGCAGAATTAGAAAAAGCAGTCATTTGGGCAGAGGACTATCCTTTAAAAACCGTTCCAGTAATAAGAGAGTTAACTTCCTACCTACCAGAGCGGGGGTTTATTCTATCTTTTCTTTATAATGAAGATGGAACAATTCAATTAGAGGCTCAATTTGATACAACTAGAGAAGCTGCCTATTATTTAAAGAGATTAATGGATTCAGCGTGGATTACTGATGTTACACTCTCTAAACTATCAACAACGACCATTACTACTTCTGTTGATGAAGGAGCTCTTTCTACAGAGCAAGATGTACAAAGATACATTGGTTCTTTTCAAATCTTCCTAAATAAAGAAACGATTAAAGAGGAGGAGCAAATGGATCAGCAAGAAAAGGAACAAGGAGATTCTAATTCATGAACCTTGATAGGCATAGATTGTTTACCATAAGTAGTATGCTGATTATATTCTGTTTTTTAGCAGGAATGTATTTCTTTTATTTACAGCCTAAGATTGTTGAAAATAATAAAAAAAATGATCAGATTGAGACAGAGCAACAGCTATTATCAGTGATAGAAACAAATATTCAAGAGAAGAAAGAATCTGGAGAAAAAAATACATTTGAATTGCAAAAAAGTGTTCCGATAAAACCGCTAACAGATCAACTGTTAATCGATATCGAAAAAGCAGAGCTACTTTCAGAAACGACGATACAGAATATGGTATTTAGTGATGGTGAGGTAGAAGTTGATTCTACGGATGATATCGGGATATTACAACAACAATTTGATAAAAGCACAAGCCTAGAAACCGAGGAAGAGACGAAAGAGGAGAATTCCGAGGAAACGGAGCTTTCATCTATAGAAATGCCTTCTGGGATGAAAGAGATGACTGCTACTCTTGAAATACAAGCACAGGACTACTTTGGATTGGAAAAGTTTATATCTGAAATGGAGAATAATGAGCGGATTGTATTAGTAAGAAATATAAACTTCTCTGGTGAAGAAGAAAAAACGACTGTTTCAGATGAAGAAAATCAGTTAGTAACATTTTATGTTACTTTTTCCGTCTTCTATATGCCGGAACTAGTAGATTTACAAGAAAGCTTGCCTAAACTAGATGTTCCGTCACCTGGCAATAAAATAAATCCTTTTGCTAACTAATGGCGAATAATTAAATAATTTGACGAAATCATTCTATAACAAGACGACAAAAGTCTTGTTATTTTTTTTTGCTTATATGATAGGATAAACAAAATAAATGAAAATGGGGGTAGGACGAGTGAATGAAAAACCGGAGAATCGCAAAACGATAACGATAAAAATCAACGGAAAAGACCGTCCATTCCAAAAAAAGGATACAGATGAAACAATGGAACGGAATGAACCTTCTGTTTTTCATAAGGACCAAAATAATAAAAAAAAGGAAGATACTGTTTTTAGCGAAGAGTCTGCAGCTGGACAAGAAGCAGAGCTAGAAGAAAGCTTTGATTGGATTCTTCCTGCACCAGAGGAAATGCCAGCAAAAAATAAAGAGAAAAGCATGTTTAGCTTTCAATCACCTTTGAGTAAAAAGGACAAGCCAACATCTTTTTCAAAGAGTGTTAAAAGTAAAGAAGGCAAAAAAAAGAGTTTGCCTAAGGAGATTGTAGCTTCTATTTTCTTTGCCGTCTTTTTTGCAGTCATATTAGGAACTAGCTTTGGGTTTATTTTATTAAACATGGTAAGTAGTGATCAGACTAGCACGACAAATGGGAATATAACTGCTTCAGCCAATATTTCTCAAAATAATGATGGACAAGCTTCTTCTGCTACGGAAAGTGCTACAAAAGCAGATATTAGCACATATGTCCTTCAAGCGAATGTTTTTTCTAATGAAGAGCGAGCAAAAAATGATCAAAAAAAATTAACAGAAGAAGGGACAGTTAGCCAAATTATTCCTTTAGAAGAAAAACAGTTCCTTCTGTTAGGGGTTACGAGTAATTTAGAAGATGCGAAAATCTGGCAAAAGGAAGTAGAAGGATCCTATGCAAAAGAGATGATTTTTAATGGGAAAGAAGTAAATAATGTCTCTAAGGAAGAGAAAGCTGTTATTGAAGGATCGCCAGCTATTTATTATTCTGTTCTCCAAATCGTAACAAGTGCTCAATTTGATAAAGCAATTTCTGAGGATGATAGAAGTAAGTTGGAGGAGGAGCTTGCGATAGTGGATGAGAAGAATGTCTCTGCTATTACAAATGAAAAAATTCAAACCATGGCAACACACCTAGCGAAGGGTGGCGAGCTTGCAATGAATTTAACAACAAATAGTAGTCAAAAAGAAATAGAGGCAGTTCAACAGCAATTGTTAGATTACTTAGCCACATATGTCGCGTTATGATTTTTTCAGTAGAATATTAGTAGGGAGCGAAAAACGTTATTAACGAAGCGCTCCTTTTTTGTTTTTTCAAGAGGAGAATGCTTATTAGATGTACTATCAATGGTAGAGAACAAAGTAATAGTATAGCAATTAAAACAGCATTTATTATATCAAAATAATTATGGGAATATTTCTACAAATTTCGGCATATTACATTTCATTTACTATTCGATAAAAAATTACGTTTCAAAATTGTGTATCCTGTCATTCTTTGATAGGATTAATTTGTATCTCTCAATTTGAAAAGTAGGTAGGTGTAATAATGTTAAAGCAAACCCTCATATTGGCCTCTTCTTCTCCTCGACGAAAAGAGCTCCTTGAAGAACTCCAAATACCAATTGTTATATCCAGTAGTAACGTAGATGAAAGCTTTGATCCTACTCTTGCCCCAGAAGAAATTGTTATGTATTTAGCGAGAAAAAAAGTCGAAGCAGTTTATTCTAATGACAAAGAATCATTTATACTAGGTGCCGATACGGTAGTATGTCTAGATGGTGTCATACTAGGAAAGCCTCGTACAAGGGAAGAAGCATCTCAAATGCTGAGTCAGCTTTCAGGAAAAACGCATTCTGTATATACTGGTGTCGCTATTATGGCAAATGGAATATGCTCTACATTCTATGAAAAAACGGACGTGTTATTTTGGGAATTAATAGATGAAGAAATACACGATTACTTAGACACCGGGGAACCATTTGATAAAGCAGGTGCGTATGGAATTCAAGGAGTAGGCAGAATACTAGTGAAAGAAATTAAAGGAGATTATTTCACCGTAGTTGGTCTTCCGATTTCTCGAACAGTACGCGAATTAAAAGCAAAAGGCTTCAGTATGCCTCATTAAAATCAATGGACCCTTATTCTATTCTTCCCAAAATCGACAGATAAGGGAGGAACAAATAAAAATGGATTCTATGTTAATAAGAGATTTTCCAGATGATGAACGACCGAGAGAACGTTTTATCAAACAGGGACCAGAGAGCTTGGCTAATCATGAATTAATCGCCTTATTGATTCAAACAGGTTCCAAAAACGAATCTGTTCTAACATTAGCGAATAAGCTTTTAATCCATTTTGATGGACTTCGTTTACTGAAGGATGCAAGTCTTGATGAGTTAAAAGCGATAAAAGGGATTGGTACAGCAAAAGCTATACAACTGATGGCAGCAATCGAGTTAGGTAGACGTGTTTCCAATTTAGAATTCACAGATAGATATTGTATTCGTTCTCCAGAAGATGCTGCCAAATATATGATGAATGAAATGAGATTTTTAACGCAAGAACATTTCGTTTGTTTATATTTAAACACTAAAAACCAAGTAATGCATAAGCAAGTTGTTTTTATTGGAAGTTTAAATGCGAGTATTGTCCATCCCCGGGAAGTATATAAGGAAGCATTTAGAAGATCTGCAGCATCGATTATCTGTCTTCATAATCATCCCTCTGGTGATCCTTCGCCAAGCAGAGAAGATATTGAAGTTACAACAAGGTTAGTCGAATGCGGGAAAATTATTGGAATTGATTTGCTAGATCATATCATAATTGGGGAAAATAAATTTATCAGCTTAAAAGAAAAAGGCTACGTATGATGCTGTTCTTTTTTGAAGATATAAGCTATAATATATTTTATGATTTTTTGGCTATTTCTGTCTAATCATGACAAAATATAGATATGTAACAATTAGAAGATAATTACAAAGAGGAGAATATCTACCTACTTTATAATATTGCATTAGTTTCAGAAAGGGAGATACATTTATGTTAGGTTTTGGAACAAGAGATCTTGGAATTGATTTAGGAACAGCAAACACGCTAGTTTATGTAAAAGGAAAAGGAATTGTAGTAAGAGAGCCTTCTGTAGTTGCACTACAAACAGATACAAAGAGTATTGTAGCAGTTGGTAACGATGCGAAGAATATGATCGGTAGAACGCCTGGGAATGTTGTTGCATTACGTCCTATGAAAGACGGGGTAATTGCTGATTATGAAACAACTGCAACAATGATGAAATATTATATTAAGCAAGCGATTAAAAATAAGGGCTATTTCTCAGGCAAACCTTATGTAATGGTTTGTGTACCCTCAGGAATTACAGCCGTTGAAGAGAGAGCTGTAATCGATGCAACACGTCAAGCGGGTGCAAGAGATGCTTATACAATTGAAGAGCCATTTGCTGCTGCAATTGGGGCGAATCTTCCAGTATGGGAGCCAACAGGAAGCATGGTAGTGGATATCGGTGGTGGTACAACAGAAGTAGCCATTATTTCTCTTGGTGGTATTGTTACTAGCCAATCGATTCGAATTGCTGGTGATGAAATGGATGATGCGATCGTTAATTATATTCGTAAAACGTATAACTTAATGATTGGGGAAAGAACTTCTGAAAGCATTAAAATGGAAATTGGAAGTGCTGGAAATCCGGACCAAATTGAAAACATGGATATTCGTGGTAGAGATTTATTAACAGGACTACCAAAAACAATCAAAATTACTGCAGATGAAATTGCTAGAGCATTAAAAGATACAGTCACTGCGATTGTAGATGCAGTGAAAGTAACATTAGAAAAAACACCGCCAGAATTAGCAGCAGATATCATGGATCGCGGAATTGTTTTAACAGGTGGTGGAGCATTGCTTCGAAATCTTGATAAAATTATCAGTGAAGAAACGAGTATGCCTGTTGTCATAGCAGAAGATCCATTGGATTGTGTTGCCATCGGAACTGGTAAAGCTTTAGACCATATTCATTTATTCAAAAATAAAGCAAAAGATTCACGATAATTTTACTCGAGGTGTATAAGCATGCCACAGTTTTTTATGAATAAACGCCTGATTATTTTGCTTGTTAGCATCATTATTCTCGTGGCATTAATAGGGTTTTCTTTGAGTGACCGAAATAAATTAACCTGGCCGGAGCAATTTGTAAAAGATACAACCGGCTGGGTTCAAACCCTTGTTTCCAGACCTGCCCATTTTGTGGTGGGTTTTGTTGATAATGTCAAAGCATTAAAGGATACATACGAAGAGAATAAGGAATTAAAGGCGAAGCTAGAGGAAAATGCTCAGCTTAAATACCAGGTTCAAGGTCTCAAAAAAGATGTCCAAGCATTGCAAGAAACATTAGAAGAAAAAGAATCATTAAGCGATTATACCCTAATGAAAGCAACGGTAATTCGCAGAAATCCATCGCAATGGACGGAGCTAGTTACCATTAATCGTGGGGAAAATGATGGCGTAGAGAAAAATATGGCTGTTATTACTTCTGCTGGATTAATAGGGAAAATAAAATCAGTCGCTCCAAATACTGCTACTGTGCAACTATTGAGCTCTGAAGATCCGGCTAATCGAATCTCAGCTTTTATTCAGCCAAAAGATGAAGAAGAGAATAAAGATAAAACAGATGTTTTTGGCATTATTGCTGATTATGATAAAGAGACGAAGCAATTGATTATGACATGGGAAGAAGTCCCGAACGGATTAAAAGTGGAAAAAGGACAGCTTGTTACGACATCAGGAATGGGTGGAGTCTTTCCGAAAGACTTAGCAATTGGAACAGTAGAAAAAGTAGAGCCTGATGAAAATGGTCTGCAGAAAAAAGTGTTCATTAAACCAGCAGCGGATTTCTATGATATTGAGCATGTAATGGTAGTAGATAGGGAAGCTTTATCCCCTGAAGAGGATGAACAATGAGAAAAGTTTTAATTGGTTGCTTAATCTCATTTATGTTTATATTAGAGAGTGTTTTTCTGGAATTATTACCGACAGACCTTTTTGGAGGGAATTTGATATTCGTTCCGTATTTTCTCCTCATTACCATTCTATTCTTTTCTGTTTATGGAAATAGAAATGTTGGTGTGATCTATGGTTTTGTTTTTGGATTACTTTTTGATATTGTTTATACAGAAATTTTAGGTATCTATTTTTTTGCTTTCCCTTTTATCATCTATATTTTTAATAAATTGATGAAAATTTTTCATAGCAATATTGTGGTTGTTTCCGTGATGTGCTTGCTTGCTGTCTCGGCGCTAGAAATAATTGTTTATCAAGTGATAAAAGTTATAAATCTTACAACAATAGATTTTGCGAACTTCCTTCATTTAAGACTTTTTCCCTCTCTTGGGCTGAATCTTATTTTTATCGTAATTGTCGCATATCCATATAAACGTTTATTCGAGAAGTATGCAGCAGAGCTAAAAGAATGATATAGTTAGAAGTGAAATAAATTTCAGGTTGGACATTTCGTGTCTCGATCTGAAATTTATTTGATTGAAGAACTGTCTTCCACTTTAAGGTTAAAAAAGAGTTTAGCTTATCTTTAGTCTATTCGGTGTCTAGCACAAGCAGACAACCCTGTAAGTCTTCCTTTTTTAGGATTGCACGTCAACAAATGCTACCAGTCTTTCCTGTTTCTTCATCATATTTGAGAAAAGGCGCTTACATATTACTAATTTTTGAGAAATATATTTTGCTTGAAAAGGAATTTTAAAAACGTTTGTCGAATGATATTAAATAGGAATTAGAAACCATTGAATAGAGCTCTAAAGTCCTTAAGAATTAATGTTATGTATGGATTTGGATAAGACGCTTGTTAAAAGGGCAAGAAGTAAGGGGAAAATATTTTGTATGTTAAAACGCATTTATGAAAAGAGTAAATGCTCTAGCTAAAGTGTCAACCATCTATCAAATGAAAAGGTGAGCTTGAATATGTGTGCACCATATTTATTCAGGTTTGATAACACTACATTATTTGATTAGGATGATTGCGCTTTTTTATGCAAAGTGAGATTTATAAGTATTACGATATCGAGCATTTGCGTCCATTTGCCTAATGTGGTTAAAACTATATCCTGTTTGTACAATAGCATAAACAGAAGTATTTTATGTATTTTAGTGGTTACGGGATGAAAGGAGACGCTTACGCTTTTCTTACAGAGGTGAACAACTTGATATGAAAAAAAGGCAGCTAGTAACAATTAAAGGAACGAAGAATGGACTGGGCCTACATCTGAATGATAATTGTTCATATGAAGAGTTATTAAGAGAACTCCAGTTTAAATTAAATGAAAGCTCGAGTCTGCATAATGAAAAACGAGATATAAAAGTGACAGTAGAGCTTGGAAATAGATATGTAACAGATGAACAAAAAGAAGAAATTGTTCATTTAATTCAGGAAAAACAAAATCTATCCGTTCAATCTATTAATAGTAATTTAGTTACAAAGAAAGAAGCGGAAACTTGGCTAAGACAAAATGAAGTGAAATCGATTACCAGTATTGTGCGGTCAGGTCAAATTCTAGAAGTTCCTGGTGATTTATTGCTAATCGGAGATGTAAATCCAGGTGGGAAAGTTATTGCTGGGGGCAATATCTATATCATGGGCCAGTTAAAAGGAATAGCTCATGCTGGATATAATGGAAATGATGATGCGGTCATCGCTGCTTCTATTATGAAACCGACGCAAATTCGCATTAGCCATTTTATCGAGAGAGAGGTAAAGGATGCCTCTTCTGAAAATACGAGAGAAATGGAATGTGCATATGTGAATAATAGTGTAATTAAGATAGATAGATTACAAGTATTACCACATTTAAGACCAAATTTGGTGAAATTGGAAGGAGGATATTAAGATGGGAGAGGCAATTGTTATAACATCAGGTAAAGGTGGAGTTGGAAAGACGACCACTTCTGCAAACATTGGAACAGCACTTGCATTACAAGGAAAAAAAGTCTGTTTAGTAGATACAGATATTGGCTTACGAAATCTTGATGTCGTAATGGGATTAGAAAATCGAATCATTTATGATTTAGTAGATGTGGTAGAAGAAAGATGTAAAATTCATCAAGCACTTGTTAAAGATAAAAGATTTGATGATTTGTTATATTTATTACCTGCTGCACAAACGAGTGATAAAACAGCTGTTCGACCAAATCAAATGAGAGAGTTAGTTCTTCGCCTAAAGCAGGATTATGATTATGTCATCATTGATTGCCCTGCAGGAATTGAACAAGGATATCAAAATGCAGTGGCTGGTGCGGATAAAGCTATCGTGGTTACTACTCCTGAAGTATCCTCTGTACGAGATGCAGATAGGGTAATTGGATTACTAGAAAAAGAAGAACAAATGGAACCACCAATGCTTGTTATTAATAGAATTAGAAATCATATGGTGAAAAATGGGGACATGCTAGATATTGATGAAGTAACAAGCCATCTGTCCATTGATCTATTAGGTATTGTTGCAGATGACGATGCTGTCATCAGAGCTTCTAACAATGGGGAGCCAATCGCTTTAAATCCAAATAGTAAATCTGCCATTGCTTATCGCAATATTGCTAGAAGAATTTTAGGAGAAACGGTTCCCTTGCAACACTTGGAAGAAGAATCAAAAGGTGTCTTTGCAAAGATTAAGACATTCTTTGGTGCTAGATAGGAAAGCTACTAGGTTAGTCGATTTTTTGCTGGCATACGTACATAAAATAGGACGTATTAGAAGTAAGCAAAGATTACGGAGAATAAAGCTCTTATCTATTTTAATTGGATAATGAAGGAAGATTTAATCTTATAGCCCTTAGACTATATGCTCTGTTTTTAAATTAGCCCTGTAAAGCCGTAGATATTGGTTCGGAAGAATCATTCTACAGCTTTACAGGGCTTTTTGTACCCTTCCTATTTACTTTAAGATTAGGAGGATTAGTTCCTTATCTTTTCGTAATGCATACACCCTGATTAAAGGCATACTTTGTTTCATCGTTACATAAATATAGGATTAAAAGGACAAGTATGTAGGGGAGAGGAGTAAATGGGGTCAAGAAACGATGATGTTAGAAAAAAAATTGAAAAAAGAAGAAAAGAACGGGCGAGGATAGAAAAAAATATCGATAGTCGAGTGTTATGGTCAGATGAAGAGGAGAGCCAAGACTACCTTTTTACAAGTAAAGAGGAAAATTATCCAACAAAGATACATCCATTATTTCGGAAAGATTTATTCATGTTAAAAATCCTAGGAGCAGCCGTTCTTTTTCTTGCTGTTGCAATCATTGTAGATCATCCATCTGCAAAACTTGCGAAAGTAGAGAATTCGCTTAAACAGGTGATGTCGCAGGAATTTAACTTTATGGTTGTAACAGATTGGTATGAAGATAAATTTGGAAAACCATTAGCATTTCTACCAGAGCAAAAAGAACAGGTACAAGATACAGAGCAATTACAGCAATATGCATTATCTGCATCTGGTAAAGTATTAGAGGAATTTGAGCAAAATGGACAAAGAATCGCAATAGAAACAGGAACAGATACAACGGTGCAATCTTTTAATGAAGGACAAATAACCTTTATAGGAGAGAAAGAAGGGTTTGGGAAAACAGTTGTCATTAAGCATAGTGACCAAAGTGAATCATGGTATGGAAACTTAGAAGAAGTGGATGTAAAGTTATACGAAAATATTAACAAAGGAACAAAAGTAGGAAGTGCCTCAAGGTATGAAGGAGATGAAGCACTAGGTTTATTCTTTTTTGCAATAAAGAAAAATGATGATTTTATCGATCCTTTACAGGTGATCGAAATTGAATAGGTTCCTTGGTGTTTTTAAGTGCCTCCATATTCATCCACTATTATGGGTTGTCATTGCTATCGGTGTAATGACTGCCCATTTTTATGAATTATGCTTATTGTTTATGATCATCCTTATCCATGAATTAGGTCATGCATTTGCTGCTGCTTTTTTTTCATGGAGAATAAAGAGAATATCTTTATTGCCATTTGGAGGAGTGGCGGAAATGGATGAACATGGAAATCGACCATTGCTAGAGGAGGCAATTGTCATTATTTCTGGACCTATCCAGCATATTTGGCTAGTAGGGCTAGGCTTTCTTTTATGGCAAGGAGAGATTCTTACTGATTCCTTATATCAAACATTCACCCAATATAATATCATGATATTTTTCTTTAATTTACTTCCCATCTGGCCGCTTGATGGCGGTAAGCTAATGTTTCTTTTATTTTCCTTAAAAAATTCCTTTCCTAAGTCGCATAAATGGACGCTTTATTTTTCCATTTTCGGGGTTTTTATCTTTCTAATAACAGTCCTAATTAAGATGCCAACAAATATAAATGCTTGGATTATCATAAGTTTCTTACTTTTTTCTATTTTTTATGAATGGAAACAAAGAAGATTCTTATTTATGCGATTTTTACTCGAACGTTACTATGGAAAAACAAATGAATTTCGAAAATTACTGCCGTTAGAAGTTCAGGAAGAGGATCATCTGTTGGACGTTTTAGAACGATTTCACAGAGGGTGTAAGCATCCGATTATTGTAAAGGCAAAGAGTGGGGATAATACGATGCTGGATGAAAATGAGCTATTATACGTCTATTTTAAAGAAAAGAATGTGACTGCTAGGGTAAAGGATATAATCGCTGTTTTATAGGTATACATAAAAAAGAATGTTTACAGATGTTTCTGTTTTAATAAGTGTGTTTAGGTAAACGAAATTTGAGCGGAAAGGAAGTTAGCATCATTAAATAGATGTATGAGTTTACTAAAACATTTCATCTAAGCTAAAATAGTAAGATAACCATAAAAAGAGGATGTATGATGTTGAACCAAGTAATCGTCAATATGAGAACAAGAGAAAATAGATTTGCTTATCTGATAAATGGAAAGATAGAGAAAATTTATGTCCAGCAGCCTCAATATAAAACGACTGTTGGCAATATTTATTTAGGACAAGTGACAAAGGTGATTCCAGGGATGAATGCAGCATTTGTTGAAATTGGAGAAGGAAAAGGTGCGTATTTACCGAGAGAAAAAATGATTTCCTTTGTTCGAGATGAGGGAACTTTAGAAGAGAAAAAAAAGAAGAGTGTATCCTCTTATATTAAACAAGGGGAACGAGTACTAGTTCAAGTAATAAAAGATGCTGCAGGACCCAAAGGAGCAAAAATAACGGGCATTATTGAGATATCTGGTGATAATCTAGTATATATGCCTTATGGCCGATATGTTGCTGTATCTAAAAAAATAAACTCCAAAGCTGCTCAAGTAAATTTGAGAAGCTTTGGAGATACCATCAAGTCAGAGAAGGAAGGGCTAATTTTTC
This sequence comes from Niallia sp. HCP3S3_B10, assembly GCF_052064465.1. NCBI lineage: Bacteria > Bacillati > Bacillota > Bacilli > Caryophanales > Bacillaceae > Niallia > Niallia sp. HCP3S3_B10. The sequence continues at coordinate 80,044 of NZ_JBQHVO010000001.1, forward strand.
GTACTTCAGCAGCAAATTGTTCGGAAGCGGACCTAATAGAGGAACTGGAAATTTTACGTCGGCAATATTGCGACTTGGAAAAGAAAGCTATGCAGAAAAGAGTCATGCTTTTACAGGAGACTAATGAGTTTAACAAACAGCTACTCTATCTGTTTAAACAAATGAAAGAGGGAGAAGTGATAGTCGATAGGTTAGAAGAGAGGAAGCATTGGCAAGAATTATTTCCCCATTTAATATTTTCCTTCCATCAAGGAAACGAGGATATTTTCACACATTATCAGCTTGATACCGAAATAGAGAAAGCATTAAAAAGAGTTGTTTGGCTAAGCAATGGTGCATATTTGATTATTGATCAGGCGGAGGCAGCGACGATTATAGATGTAAATACAGGCAAATATGAAGGAAAGCATCAGCTAGAACAAACCGTTTTTCAGACAAATATGCTTGCTGCAAAAGAAGTAGCAAGACAAATTGCCCTAAGAGATATTTCTGGGATTATTTTAATTGATTTTATAGACATGAGAAAAACGGAAGAAAAGCAGATTATTGATAGTATGCTTAAGGAATTAAAAAGGGATAATAGGCAATCAAGAGTAGTAGGATTTACAGAGCTTGGGATATTACAATTAACGCGAAAAAAGACCATGAAATCTTTATCTGAAACGGTACAGAGCAAGTGTATGACTTGTGAAGGTACAGGCGTTGTAAAGAGTGCTGAAAGTATGGCATTTCAACTAGAAAGAGAGCTCTGGGAATATCGAAATAAAGATATAGCTCTTGTAGAGATACAAGCAACGGAAGAAGTGACTAAGATATTTAGTGGTGAAGGAAATGTTCATAAAAAGCGGCTAGAAGAAGCATTAGGTATTACAATTAAGATAGAAGCAGCTCCATTTCCAAAGCCAGACTACTTTATCCGAATGGTTAAATGAATACTCAACAGGGATTAATTAGAATATGATTGACAGTATCATGTAAACATGTTAGTATTTTAATGTTGTTTGTAGCACCCGTGCTCTACAACCGCGCATAGCAGGTAATGAAGCTTTTGCTTTAGCAAAACGCCTGTCATTGGCGAGTCTTAGTCTATTAAGGAGGTGCAGTTTAATGTACGCAATTATTGAAACAGGCGGAAAACAAATCAAAGTTGAAGAAGGTCAAGCTATCTACATCGAGAAATTAAACGGTGAAGCTGGTGACACGGTTACTTTTGATAAAGTCCTTTTCGTTGGCGGAGAAAATGTAAAAGTAGGAAGCCCAGTTGTTGAAGGAGCTACTGTTACAGCTAAAGTTGAAAAACAAGGCCGTCAAAAGAAAATCATCGTTTTCAAATACAAAGCGAAGAAAAATTATCATAAAAAGCAAGGTCATCGTCAACCTTACACTAAAGTTGTTATCGAAAAGATTAACGCTTAAGGTTGAATTTGTATGATTGAAGTAACGATTGACAAATCAAACGATGGTCTCATTCATTCGTTTACCATTAGCGGTCATGCCCTTTTTGCAAATAGTGGGAATGATATAGTATGTGCAGGAGTATCGGCTGTTTCATTTGGAAGCATTAATGCCGTTATTTCCCTTACTGGTATTACACCTATTATTAAGCAAGGAAAAGATGGAGGTTTTATCTCTTGTACAATTCCTGAGAATATTCCGGAAGAAACAAGAGAAAAAATTCAACTTCTTTTAGAAGGAATGGTTGTTTCATTAGAAACAATTGAAAGAGACTATGGAAAATACGTAACTATCACTTATAATTAAATAGGAGGTGGAACGAAATGTTAAGATTAGATCTTCAGTTTTTTGCATCTAAAAAAGGGGTAGGTTCTACTAAAAACGGACGTGACTCCATTTCTAAACGTTTAGGAGCTAAACGTGCAGATGGTCAATTAGTAACTGGTGGAAGCATTCTTTACCGTCAACGCGGTACAAAAATCTATCCAGGAGTAAACGTTGGTCGTGGTGGCGATGATACACTATTCGCAAAAGTTGACGGAATCGTTAAGTTTGAGCGTCTTGGTCGTGATCGCAAACAAGTTAGCGTATACCCAGTAGCACAAGAAGCATAAGTTAATGATTAGATAGGCTGGCTCGTATAGGGTCAGCCTATCTGTTTGTTAAGGGATTGATTTCTTGAACTAAAATGAATGTTGATACAAGAGATAAGTTGTGGAGGATTTCAACACTTAGACAAAAAGCAGGAGGGGCTTTTTGTCTAAGTGTTGAAAAATAGAGAGAGGAATCAATTGCTTTTTCGTATGCTAACAAAGGATAAAGTTTGGCTCTTATGTATAGTTTGTTGTTACCACAGCCTTAATACACTTCGTTTTCAACATTTCTTTATCAAATTAATTCAAAATAGCTCTCTTTATAATTACTGTTTAGAGTTTTTATATATCTAGGAGTTGTATGCTTCTTCCTATTCCCATCGATTAAAAACTTTAAAATCAGTCGAATGTTAATCGTCAAGGCTTAGCGAGTTATCGTTTTTGTTCATAGATGATTCATTTTTTGTTATACTTACTAAAAGCAGTCTTCTAAGACTTAATAACCTTTTTAGGAGTACAAGAATGAATAAAGACTGGAATACGATAGATTTTTTAAGACATGTTCGCCATGATTGGCTAAATAAAATTCAATTAATTAAAGGGAATTTGGATTTAAATAAACCAGAGCGAGTAAAAGAAATAATAAATGAGATTATTACAGAGACAAAACAAGAAGCTAAGTTATCTAATCTTAATATACCGCAATTTGCTACAAAGTTATTAATAGCAAACTGGGAAAATTATTATTTTAGGTTGGAATATGAAGTGTTGGCAGAAGAAAAATGTCAATTAACAGAAGACGAAACGCTTACTCCATGGATAACCTTGTTTTTTCAGACATTAAATCAGCATAGTAAACCTTTTGCAGACAATCACTTATTCATTTCCATTCATTCCATGGTGGAAGGGCTTCGGTTGTATGTTGATTTTAACGGCCAGCTATTAAATGCAGAGTCAATAATTCCATTTCTTCAACAACCGTTTTCCAAACAATTGGCGGTGGAAAATATAGAAATTAGTGATAAAGAGCTGGTATTTGAAGTCTGGATGATTAGAGAGAAAACAGGTAAATAATTAGAAGAACTCGTTGACTAAAATCAATTAGATTCGGTCAAATTACTTAAAAGAAAAATTGTGAGTTATAGAAAAATAGTAGCTGTAAATGCCTGTAAGTTCGAAAATAGGATATCCTAAAGCTTTACAAGTAAAATAAATCATAAGATATTCTCATGTTCTATACTAAACATGCAAGCTGCATATGTTTTTCTTAATAGGAGGAAATGAATTTATGTTTGTGGATCAGGTTAAGATTTATGTGAAGGGCGGAGACGGCGGAAATGGAATGGTAGCCTTTCGCCGAGAAAAATTTGTCCCTAAAGGTGGACCTGCTGGTGGAGATGGCGGTAAAGGAGCAAATGTAGTATTTGAAGTGGAAGAAGGTTTACGGACATTAATGGATTTCCGCTATCAACGTCATTTTAAGGCACCGCGTGGCGAGCATGGAATGTCTAAAAATCAGCATGGGCGTAATTCTAAGGATATGATTGTAAAGGTTCCACCTGGTACAATCGTATCAGATGCAAATACGAAAGAAGTGATCGCTGATTTAACAGAACATGGGCAACAAGCGATTATTGCACGAGGCGGTCGTGGGGGAAGAGGGAACTCCCGCTTTGCAAGCCCATCTAACCCAGCTCCTGAATTATCGGAAAATGGCGAGCCAGGTCAAGAAAGAGATATTATACTGGAGTTAAAAGTATTAGCAGATGTTGGTTTAGTCGGTTTTCCTAGTGTAGGTAAATCTACATTACTTTCCGTGGTATCTGCAGCCAAACCGAAAATTGCAGATTATCATTTTACAACGATTGCGCCTAATTTAGGAATGGTGGAAACAGAAGATAACAGAAGCTTTGTAATGGCAGATTTGCCAGGACTGATTGAAGGAGCACACTCTGGTGTTGGATTAGGCCATCAATTCCTTCGTCATATTGAACGGACAAGAGTTATTGTCCATGTCATTGATATGGCTGCTACAGAAGGCAGGGATCCATATGAAGACTATGTTACAATTAATAACGAGCTTCAAGAATACAATATGCGTTTATTAGAAAGACCGCAAATTATTGTTGCCAATAAAATGGATATGCCAGATGCAGAAGAAAACTTACAAGCGTTTAGAGAGAAACTGCAAGATGACTATCCGATATTCCCTATTTCAGCGATAACAAGATCTGGTTTACGTGAACTCCTTTTTGCTATTGCTGATAAATTAGAGAATACATCAGAATTCCCATTAGAAGAAGTGGAAGAAGAAGCAGGGATTCACCGTGTTGTGTACAAGCATGAAGTCGATGAGAGACAATTCTATATTACAAGAGATCCAGATGGAAGCTTTGTCCTATCTGGTGAAGGAATTGAAAAACTCTTTAAGATGACAGATTTCTCCCGTGATGAGTCTGTTCGTAGATTCTCTCGCCAAATGCGCGGAATGGGTATTGATGAAGCATTGCGTCAACGTGGTGCAAAAGATGGCGATACAGTAAAATTAATGGAGTATGAATTTGAATTTATCGATTAATAAATCGAAATAAGCCTAAGAACATTAAAAGTGGTAATAGAAGATCTTCCCTTTCGTCGAATGGATTAGACGGGAGGGGAGTTTTTCTACAGAAAAGACGAATGAATATATTTAAAATAGCTTTTTTAATAATGGATAAAAATTGAAATTTATATTAATCATACATAATGAAGTTTCCGTTATGCCTTGAGGGGTGAGCAGATGAAACATAGTAAATTGGATCAGAAATTTTTTTTAGTAAGAGAAGATGTACTTTCTGAAGCGATGCGAAAAACCTTGGATGCGAAAGAACTATTGGAAAGAGGAAAAGCAGAATCAGTACATGAAGCTGTAAAGCAAGTCGATTTAAGCCGAAGTGCATTTTATAAATATCGAGATACAATTTTTCCTTTTCACACAATCGTGAAGGAGAAGTTAATAACATTATTCTTTTATATTGAAGATCGATCGGGAACTTTATCCAAGCTATTAAGTGTGGTTGCTTCTGGAGGATGTAATGTACTTACGATTCATCAAACAATTCCGCTTCAAGGAAGAGCAAATGTGACATTATCTCTAAATACAGCAGAAATGGAGATTTCTATTGATATGTTGCTAGAGCGTTTGCGTATGCTTGAATTTGTCGAAAAGGTTGATGTATTAAGCTCCGGAGGCTAAATACTTCTAAAATGGTTAGAATAGCTTTAGCGTTCTTGTAGGAAGAAGGCTTATTTAAGTCTTTCTTCTTCTATAGTAGATAAATTCAGAATAAATAATTTTTTTGGAGGAGAAACAGGTGAAAGTAGGTTACTTAGGCCCAAAAGCAACATTTACAAATATGGCGGTAAATCAGCAATTTCCTGGTGTTGAATCAATCCCATTTCTTACGATTCCAAATTGCTTTGATGCTGTTATGGAAGACAAAGTGGATGTTGCTTTAGTACCGGTTGAGAATACATTAGAAGGTTCTGTCAATATCACCCTAGATTATTTAATTCATGAAGTATCTTTACCTATCTGCGGAGAAGTGACCGTTCCGATTAAACAACATTTAATGGTTCATCCCCTTCGTAAAGATAAATGGAGAGAAATTGATGTTGTTTATAGTCATTCCCATGCAATTGCTCAATGTCATAAATTTTTACATACAGAATTTAACGGGATTGTTTGTGAGTATATGACCTCAACAGCAGCAGCAGCTCAGTTTGTTAAGGAGAACTCAAATATAAATGGTGCAGCAATAGGAAATTCGCTAACAGCTGAAGAATATGGGCTTGAAATAGTGAGACATCATATTCATGATTCCAATAACAATCATACAAGGTTTTTAATTCTTTCAAAGAACCCTCTAAGCTATACGGCACCTTCAAGTAATTTGGCAGGTTATAAAACGAGTTTAATGGTCACTTTGCCATCTGATCGTTCTGGTGCCTTACATCAAGTATTATCCGCTTTTGCTTGGAGAAAATTGAACTTGGTGAAAATTGAATCGAGACCAACTAAAACCGGCTTAGGAAATTATTTCTTTCTTATTGATTTAGATAGAAAAATGGACGATGTTCTAATACCTGGAGCGATCGCAGAACTGGAAGCAATCGGTTGTGAAGTAAAGATACTTGGAAGTTATCCCTTTTATAATTTAGAGAAATAAAATTAATCTATTGAAGGCTTTGAGTATAAAAGGAGAAGGGCTAAAAAAAGAGGCTGGGACAAAACTAAATAGCCAATCTGTAAAGACGAACAATCTCTAATTTAGCTCTTAAATAAAGACTATTTTTTCATATTAGTTATTTATGGTTATAAATATATTCAAGTGTAAAAAACAATTCGTTCCATTGCGCTACGGACACTTCCTTTTCGCGGGGAGGAAGCCTGAGCCTCCTGTGGGATTAGCGAGACAGTCTGAGACCCTGCAGGCGGAAGCAGACCGCGGCTCGGCGCTCGCTCCATGGAAAGCAAGCTGTCGCCTCGGAAAACAAATGAAATACCCGAATTTAAAAGTCGGCCACCAACAATTATGATTATATTGCAGTTTTTCAGTGGTCTCAAGCGAAGTATATTCAGGCTGCGGAATAGCAACAAACTTCATGGAACATCCTTTTTAAACGAATAAAAAAACCCTAATGATTATACGAACCTTTCATTGGCATCTTCGTATAATCATTAGGGTTTATTTTAAGCTGGAATACTTATGTCTTAGCCTCTTTTTTCAACTTCTTTAAGTCTCTTCTTTGATTAAAAAATGTGCCTTGCGTAAAGCCTCTTCTGCCTCTATCAATGTGTCAATAGAAGGTGCAGTAATGGTATGTAAATGGATACCAGAAGTTAATTCTGATAGATAGGCTGCGTTTGTATGCTTTATCTTCTTCATAAATTGCTTAACTTCTTTTCGATTAGAAACGAGAATAGAAGCTGTTAAATCCCCATAGACTGGATGTTCAATTTTAACATCTTTAACCGTTACTCCATTATCAACAAGGATATTTAATTCTTCTTCTGTTTTCTCTGGAGGATGATTACAAGCAATAATTCTCTCATAAAGAGATGGTTTTGATTCCTGTAAATATAAATAGCCTTGACTAGTAGCCAATATCGGTTCGTTTTTCGCTTTTAGAAGGGTAATGTCTCCGACGATGATTTGTCGGCTAACATTCGTCAATTTGGAAAGCTCGCTACCGGTATAAGGGCGATTATTTTCTTTTAATAAGGAAAGGATGTAAGCTCTTCTTTCTTCTCCAAGCATTTTCTTTGATTCTGTCATCTAATCTCTCCTTTAATGATTCTTTCTTTTTAGTAAAAGGTTATACGTATACTCTTGCTATAGTTTAGAGTTTTATTAAGAATTGCATTGTTCAAAAAACAATAACAGACAAAATATATAAGATGCCATTAATTAGCTATATTCAGGCTGCAGAAAATAGCAAAAACGTTTGCGAAAAGTCTCTTTTTAATAAAGAAAGGATTAAAAATAATTTTTCTTTATATATTGGTGGATTTTGTTTATATATTCTTTCCTTTCTATTTTATCAAAAGTCTCTATAAATTGAATAAAATAAATTTGATTTTTGATAGGTTCTTGGTAACAAAAATATAGTTGAAAAGAAGGACAAAGGATCTCCTATCTTTATGTTGCTAAAACACATAATTTGAAAAAAAGCGCATAGATTTTTGAATAGAATGATAACCATTTTGCATTGTGAACATAGACTATATGGACATATGCATAGGAGGGAATCTATAGTGAAGATCCATATTGTTCAGAAAGGGGATACTCTTTGGAAAATCGCAAAAAAATACGGGGTGAATTTCGAAGAGTTAAAAGCATTAAATTCCCAATTGAGTAATACAGATATGATTATGCCCGGCATGAAAATTAAAGTTCCAACTTCAGGAGGAAATATAAAGAAAGAAGCTCCTATTATGGGAACAAAAAAAGAAATGCCGATAGCAATGGAGCCAATTGTAAAGGAAGCACCGAAAAAAGAAATGCCTATTAAAGAAATGCCCAAAAAGGAAATGCCGAAAAAAGAAGCGCCAAAGGAAAAACCATACACTCCTAAAATGCCTAAGCCAATCATTCCAGAAATTGATGTAACTAATTATTATTCCATGAATATGACGAATGTGGACGTAGATGTTGATGTGGACATGAAAGAAAAGGTAGTTTTGCCACCAAAGCCTGCACCAGTAGTACCTAAAGAAAAGGCAGTAAAGCCAATAAAGGCAGTAAAACCCGAAAAACCAGTAGTTCAACAAGATGAGTGTCCGCCTATTGTGCCTTATCAGCCATATTGTTATGAAGTTTCTCCAATGATGCCAGGAAGCGGTTTTCCTCCAGGAGTATGCCCTCCAGCTGGAATACCAGTAGAACAACTAGGTTCACAAGCTAAGCCACTACCAGGTGTAGATTTTACAGATAAGCATAAATGGGAAGAGTCTTCATCTTCTTATTCTGCTTATACACATGGCGAAGCGCCGGTACACGGCAGTAATGTGCCCCCTGACTATTATCAACAGCCATTAGTGCAGTACGGTCAAATGCCTGTGGAACATCAGCACCATAAAAAAGAATCTTCAGACATAGCCGGATTAGGACATCAACCCTTTGTCCCTACCCCTACGCATACAGCGCCAGTATTACCATCCTATAACCTTCCTTATAAGGAGGATTGTGGATGTGGTGCTCCATCATTCCCGCAACAATCAGCGTTTCCAGCAAGCGAAGGTTTTCAATTAGAGGGAATGGGGCAAGGTTATGCACCAGGAATGGGAATGGCGCCAATGCCGCAAGGATTCAGTCCAGAAATGGGACCGATGGCAGGAGGTGCACCAGGAATGGGAATGGCGCCGATGCCACAAGGATTTAGCCCAGAAATGGGACCGATGGCAGGAGGATATGCACCAGATATGGGAATGCCAGCAATGCCGCAAGGATTTAGCCCGGAAATGGGGCCGATGGCAGGAGGATATGCACCAGGAATGGGAATGCCAGCAATGCCGCAAGGATTTAGCCCGGAAATGGGCCCGATGGCAGGAGGATATGCACCAGGAATGGGAATGCCAGCAATGCCACAAGGATTCGGTCCAGAAATGAGACCGATAGTAGGAGGATATGCACCAGGAATGGGAATGGCGCCAATGCCGCAAGGATTTAGCCCAGAAATGGGACCAATGATGCAATCTCCTTATCCTCAAGGTATGGGCGGGAATACACCAATGCCTTATCAGGTAGAAAATAATAGTCCAGTTGGAGATTCTCCATCTTATGAAGCAAGTATTGGGCAGCCAGTTGCACAAGAAATGGTCCCGCCAGTTTATGGACCTGGAGGCAATGCACCAGTATTTACCCCTCCGTATAATCCTACTATAGGGCAGCCGCCATATATGAATCCATATGGCGTTAATCAAGGGACTCCATTTGGAATGCCAAGATACCAAGAGGACGAAAGCAGTGATTTATGATTTTTATCATAGAGGGGACGATACTTTTTATTATCGTCTCCTTTCTTTATTAGAAAAAAAAATTCCTGCTAAGATTTTAGAAATAAGCAGAATTAGGAATGAGGTATACTTAGTTAAAACCAATCAATTTTGGATGATTTTAAAAGGATATAATAGCTATCAAAAATTAAAAATTCAAGAGGCTTTTACAAGAGCGCTAAAACAGGAGGGCTTCACACATACGTACCAATTTTATGTGTTCGATGATGAACCGATCATTATAGATGAGATGGTGTTTGGTATGATTGAATACATTTCTCCTCATAAAGATTCCTTTACATATAGTAGTAAAGGCAATAGAAGGGAAGCCCTTCAATTATTAGAACACTATTATACAGTTACAGAACGTCTTGTAGAAATTTATAAATATATATTGCCTTCCTTTCATTTAATGAAAAAATTAGAACAACGGTTAGTGGAATTTCGAAGTAATAAGTCAATAATAGAGCATTTTTTGAAAATGGAAATCGTGGAGGAAATTTTCGAATGGGCTAATATTTCCTTTCTTTATATACAAGAGCATAATGAATATCTTCATACAAAATCAAATGTTATATTGCATGGGGATGTAGCCCACCATAATTTTATGCGTGACATTAATAATAAACTATATCTAATTGATTTTGATTTAATTAGTATTGGTCCAAGAGTTGGCGATTATTTGCAGTTTGCTAATCGGATTTTGCCGAATATAGGTTGGTCCCTCCAACAATTACAAAAGATGAGTGGATATTCTCAGTTATTCAAAGAGGAATGGTTTTTAATTGCTTTAATGTATCCAACAGATATTCTTAGAGAATGGAATAGAATAATCAGAAACAAACATCTTTCAAATGACTTTTTATTAAAACAAGTGCTTGACTTAACAACAGATCAGTATGAAAAAAGAAAGAAATTTTACCAAAAGCTAAGACAAATTGTAGATATATAATCGGGCAATTCTATAATGGCTAGACTTTACAGTATGATTCTCTCCGAAGAGCAGAAGATAAAAAAGAGCAACGTCTTGCTCTAGATTAAATAAAGGGGAGAATATTACTGTGAATAAAAATAAGTTAGTTGCTCCAGTTCTTTTAACGGTAACTTTTGGCTTGGCTGGCTGTGGTGTGAACGATGACCAAACCGCAGATCAAAATCGTCTCAATAATGCTAGACCGATTGGATATTACTCCAATGAACAACATGATGTAAACAATAATAACAGTTTTACAACAGACAATGACGGACCAATTACAGAAATGATGGACCATACCTTTGGGGATGAAGATAATAAAAATGGTGTTGGTGTCCAAAATGTTAACAATAAAAATACTACGAGAGAGAATAGAAATAACGATAATCAAGATAATCGCGTTTCATATGATACAGAGTTAGCTGAAAAGGTATCAAATGCAGCTGCTAAAATGGATAATGTAAAAAATGCACGTTCAATTGTTTATGGAGAAAACGTTTTGGTTGCACTTGAAGTAGACGATACGAAAATTGTTGATCAGACAAAAGCAAAAGTAAAAGATAAGTTAAATGATTCTTTAAATGGAAAAGATATTTCTGTAGTGACAGATAGAGGAATATTTACGAGCATTGAGGATATAAATCGTTCAATAAAAAATGGTCAACCGCAGCAAACGATTAACAATAATATAGAAAATATCTTTAATCGCTTAAATCCGACAAAAGAAAACAGATAATAAAAAACTAACTTCGAAAAGGTTCGCCCCATTCGAAGTTAGTTTTTTATCATATGTTCTTTATTGGAAACGAATTGATTGGTTTGATTTATCACAAATAATGGATTTAAAAGACATTTTTTAAGAAGTTAAAAGTGTATATTTATAAAACTGTTCTATATAATGAATTTATTTGTTGATATTACGAATGAAAAGAGTTATGCTTTATAATGAAATAATTATTCGTTATAAAGAACTTATTAATCGATTTTTTCATAGAGGCAAAAAGTGCGGAGGGATTCAAAGTGAGAGTGTTAATTACAGGTGGACAAGAGAGTGAAATGGCAACTGCTCTAAAGGAACAACTTTCAAAGAATAATGTTTATTGTATAGTAGCTGGAAAGCAACAGAAACATAGTGAAATTTCAACTCTAGTACATAATGATGTATACACTTTCTTAAACGGGATGGAATTAGCCGACATACTGATGGAGAACCAGGTAGATTGCGTTATCCATCTATCGAACAAGGCCATAACATCCAACAGCATGAAGGATTCATTTGAACAGTCAGAAGAGAATATTGCTTGTACGATTGAAGTGCTCGAAGCATGTGTGCAAGCAAAAGTACATAAAATCATCTTCCCCTCCACGATTGCTGTTTATGGGGACATAGAAGGAGCTATAACGGAAGAAAAGCTTTTGCAACCTGTACTTTTTGAAGGGCTTTCTAAGAAGATTGAGGAGAAATATATACAAAACTACCACACTCTTTACGGTCTTTCTTTTACAATTTTACGCTTTCCCATAATTTATGGAGCAAGTTCCAAACATATGAATACAGAGAGTATGATAGAATCAACGATTAAAAAAGTGATTGAAAATCGTCCACCTATCGTATTTGATGATGGAGAACAGAAGAAGCACTTTCTTTACATAAGTGATGCCATTCAAGCAATTATCTCAAGTTTAAATAATGGAGAGAATCAAGTATATAATATTTGTCCTAAGGAAATATATTCTATGAAGGAAGTTGTCTCCATTATTCATTCTTCTATAAAAGAAGATGTACTTCATTCGTTAGAAGAAGGGGAGAAAAGTAGAATATCAACAACGAAGGCACAAATGGATCTGAAATGGCATTCTCGTGTACCATTTTCGGAGGGAATTCGTTTAACAATCAAAAATATAAAACATCAAGCTGAACAGATAAATAGAACATTAAAATAAGATTGCTATGAATTTGGAATGAAAAAATTATTTATGGTGAGAATAATAGAGAGTTAGGTTATTTCAAACCTAGACTTTAGATTGACAGTACCCTATTTCCTTGGAAATAACGAAGCTGTTTTGAGTAATGTGAAGAGGTGGTTATAATGAAAACCAGATTCCTTTTATTTTCAGCTGTTCTTCTTGTCAGTTTTATAACAATCATTTCATCAACTGGACAAGTTTATGGAAAGAGTGGAAGCACACATTCTTTGAATGAAAATCCTAAGAAATTGGAAGTGGTGTTGAAAAGGATTTATTTAGATGGAGAAGTGAGCGAAGAAGTGGTAAAAGAAACAGTATGGTCGATGGAAGATTTCTGGTCAAAGTACGATAAATGGCAGTTGGTAGATATGACAAGTAAAGAGCTTGTATTTAAACAAGAAATCGACGATATATCTCCACTATTAAAGGCTAATGGATATTTTGGCATTAATGACGAGGGGATTTTAACCATTTATAATGGAAAACCTGCTCAGGAAAACATTATTCAGTCTTTTTTCCAAATTGATCTAAAAAAACTGGAATCAAAGCAGCAGGAAGACCTACAAAAAGGAATTCCCATTAAATCAAGGGATCGATATGTAAAAGTACTTGAAACCTTTAAAAATTTAACAACAATCGAAACGACGAATTAAGAAAATCACCCCCAGTGAACAGAAGAAGCACAGAAAATAGTGCCATTCTGATCACTGTTTTTTTATTTTTAAAGAATATTATGAAAATCATCTATAATAGCAGTTCAATAAAATAGTATGATAAAATAAGCTTTAGGATTTATCCCCCACTTAATGGGAAGTGAGACCCCAACTAATGGAATTGTTCTTTATAAGGGAGAGAATTTAATTTGTATGAATATATAAAAGGAAATGTAGAATTTGTTGGACCCGAATATATCGTAATCGAAAATAATGAAATTGGTTATCAGATTAAAACACCTAATCCATTTTCATTTTCAGCCTTTTCGGGTAACAAGATTACAGTATTTACCTACCATTATGTTAGAGAAGATAATATTAGTTTATATGGTTTTCGTTCACAAGATGAAAAAGCCTTATTTACAAAGCTTCTAAATGTTTCTGGAATTGGACCTAAAGGAGCATTGGCTATTCTTGCATCTGGAGAACCAAGTCAGGTTATATCTGCAATAGAAGCAGAAGATGAAGCGTTTCTTGTGAAATTTCCAGGCGTTGGAAAGAAAACAGCAAGACAGATGATTCTGGACTTAAAAGGGAAATTAGCTGATTTTATGCAAGATTCCTCCCCAGATTTATTTACAGTAGATAAGCAATTAGCCAAAGTAGAAAGTGATTCAGCAATGGATGAGGCGATTCTAGCGTTAACAGCTCTTGGATATTCAGAAAAAGAGGTGAAGAAAATTTCTCCTCATTTAAAAAGGGAGCAGTTAACAACAGATGGATATATCAAGCTGGCATTAAAGCTTCTGTTAAAAAGATAAGATGTTAGCTTTTTTAAGATTCTTGTTTTTCCATAGGGGAAATCAATAGATTGAATAAAGAGTAGTAGTAAATACGTAGATTTACTTGAGGACTTATGGAAGGGAGTGAATGGTATGGATGATCGAATCATTTCAAGTGAAGCAGATACGCAGGATTTATCGTTTGAAAAAAGTCTGCGTCCTATTCAATTACATGAGTATATTGGTCAAGATAAAGTAAAAGACAATTTAAAGGTGTTTATTGAGGCTGCTAAATTTAGAGAAGAAGCACTGGACCATGTTTTATTATATGGACCACCAGGACTTGGGAAAACTACGCTTGCGACGATTATTGCTAATGAGATGGGTGTTAATATTAGAACAACTGCAGGTCCAGCGATTGAAAGGCCTGGTGATTTGGCAGCAATATTAACTGCGTTAGAGCCCGGGGATGTGCTGTTTATAGATGAGATTCATCGGTTGCCACGTGCAATAGAAGAAGTTTTATATCCAGCGATGGAAGATTATTGTTTAGATATTGTTATTGGGAAAGGACCTAGTGCTCGATCTGTTCGGCTTGATTTGCCCCCTTTCACTCTCGTTGGTGCAACAACAAGAGCTGGTTCTGTTTCTGCACCGTTAAGAGATCGGTTTGGAGTTTTATCTAGACTAGAATATTATGAAATAGAACAGCTCAAAGATATTGTTGTGAGAACAGCTGATGTTCTACAAATTGGGATGGAAGAACTTGCTGCATGGGAAATAGCAAGACGTTCGAGAGGGACTCCCCGAATAGCCAATCGCCTTTTACGAAGAGTACGTGATTTTGCCCAAGTAAAGGGAGATGGGATGATTACTAAAGATTTGGCGGACAATTCACTTGAACTTTTACAGGTTGACCGTTTAGGGTTAGATCATATTGACCATAAATTATTACTAGGAATGATTCATAAATTTAAGGGTGGACCAGTCGGATTAGAAACGATTGCAGCAACTATTGGAGAAGAAGCTCATACAATTGAAGATGTTTATGAACCATATTTGCTTCAGATTGGTTTCTTGCAACGAACTCCTAGAGGGAGAAGTGTTACACATCTTGTTTATGATCATTTAAATATTAAACCTGAATAAATTTTCTAATCTATAGGCTGTTTTCTAAAGGATTGTTGTTTTTTCAATAGGAAAAAAGAATTAGTTGGCTGCGGGTAATCGCAACAAACTTTACGAAAACAGCCAATCTATAAAATAAAACAAATGATATAAAGGAAGAGAATGATGAATGAAATTTCCAAATATATAATGATCATCGGCATAATTGTATTTCTGATCGGGCTTATCATGCAATTTGTCCCTATTGGAAAGCTTCCTGGTGACATTCTAATAAAAAAAGAACATTCGACTTTTTATTTTCCGATTACAACTTGCATTGTAATTAGTATTGTTTTATCGCTCGTTTTTTATTTTATAGGAAAATTTCGTTAAGATTTTAATTGCATGAAAGAAAGAATAGGTGACAGACATGAAAGTAGATTTATTTGATTTTCATTTACCAGAAGAATTAATCGCACAAACTCCTTTAGAGGATCGCACAAGTAGTCGATTAATGGTTGTAAATAAAGATACTGGTGAATTAGAGCATCGCAAATTTAAGGATATTTATGAGTATATCAATCCTGGTGATTGTCTAGTATTAAATGATACAAGAGTATTGCCAGCAAGATTACATGGCGAGAAAGAAGATACTGGAGCACATATCGAGGTGCTTTTATTAAAGCAACAAGAGGAAGACAAATGGGAAACACTTGTCAAGCCTGCTAAAAGGGTAAAAGAAGGTACGATTATTACCTTTGGAGACGGTAAATTAAAAGCTGTGTGTGTAAAAGAATTAGAGCACGGAGGTCGGATTCTCGATTTTCAGTATGAAGGGATTTTTTATGAGATTCTAGATCAACTTGGTGAGATGCCGTTGCCGCCATATATTAAAGAAAAATTAGACGATCAAGATCGTTATCAAACAGTTTATGCAAAAGAAAGAGGCTCTGCGGCTGCTCCGACAGCTGGACTACATTTTACAACTGATTTATTGGATGCTTTGAAAGAAAAGGGAGTACATATTGCATTTATTACTCTTCATGTTGGTCTTGGTACCTTCCGTCCTGTTAATGTAGAAGAAGTAGATAAGCATGAAATGCACGCCGAATTTTATCAAATTAATGGAGAAACGGCATCATTATTAAATAAAGTACGTGCAGAAGGTGGGCGGATTCTTTCCGTTGGGACAACGTCTACTCGAACACTTGAAACAATTGCATCCGCAAATAACGGAAAATTTGTAGAAAGCAGTGGATGGACAAGTATCTTTATTTATCCTGGCTATGAGTTTAAAGGAATTGATGGAATGATTACGAATTTTCATTTACCTAAATCAACTTTGATAATGTTAGTTAGTGCACTAGCTGGAAGAGAAAATGTACTTCATGCCTATGAAACGGCAGTAAGAGAAAGATATCGATTCTTTAGTTTTGGCGATGCTATGTTTATACGTTAGATAAAGGAAGATAGTTTCACGAATTACTTGAGTTTCGCAGTGATATTCATTACAATATATAGTTGATTCTATAAGTTTGTTTAATAAATATCATTATGTAAAAAACGATAGGAAGTTGATGAATCGATGGAAGTTTCACTTTATATAAAGGAGAAAATAATTTGACAGCAATACGTTATGAATTCATAAAAACATGTAAGCAAACAGGTGCCAGATTGGGCATAGTACATACACCACACGGTTCTTTTGAGACACCTGCTTTTATGCCGGTTGGAACATTAGCAACCGTGAAGACGATGGCTCCAGAAGATTTAAAATCAATGGGAGCAAATATCATTTTAAGTAATACCTATCATTTATGGCTAAGACCAGGACATGAAATCGTGAAAGAAGCTGGTGGTCTTCATAAATTCATGAATTGGGATAAGGCAATCTTAACGGATTCTGGTGGGTTTCAAGTCTTTAGTTTAAGTGATTTCCGCAAAATTGAAGAAGAAGGCGTGCACTTTAGAAATCATTTAAATGGGGACAAATTATTCCTTTCTCCTGAAAAAGCAATGGAAATACAAAATGCTTTAGGGTCAGATATTATGATGGCATTTGATGAATGTCCTCCTTATCCTGCGGAATATGAATATATGAAGAAATCGGTGGAACGAACTTCCCGATGGGCAGAGCGTTGCTTAAAGGCACATAATCGTCCAGAAGATCAAGGATTATTCGGCATTATTCAAGGTGGAGAATATGAGGAACTTCGCAAGCAAAGTGCAAGGGACCTTGTTTCATTAGACTTACCTGGGTACGCAGTAGGTGGATTATCGGTTGGTGAACCAAAAGACGTTATGAATCGTGTACTTGAGTTTACAACCCCTCTAATGCCAGATAATAAGCCACGATATTTAATGGGAGTAGGTTCACCAGATTCTTTAATTGAGGGTGCTATTCGTGGGATTGATATGTTTGACTGTGTATTGCCGACAAGAATCGCAAGAAATGGAACAGTGATGACAAGCGAAGGACGACTAGTCGTTAAAAACGCTAAATATGCAAGAGATTTTGGACCTTTAGATCCAGAATGCGATTGCTATACTTGTAAAAATTACAGTCGTGCGTATATTCGTCATCTTATTCGATGTGACGAAACATTCGGAATAAGGCTTACATCTTACCATAATCTATATTTTCTGTTAAACTTAATGGAGAATGTCCGAGATGCGATCAGAAATGACCGTTTAGGAGATTTCAAAGAAGAGTTTTTCGAACGTTATGGATTTAATAAACCGAACGCTAAAAACTTTTAATAGAAGAACTTGAAAGGAGGGGAAATATAAATGGCACAACTTGCAAGTTTATTACCGTTTATTTTAATGTTTGTATTATTCTATTTCTTGCTAATTCGTCCACAGCAAAAGCGTCAAAGATCTGTACGCGATATGCAGAGTAGCTTGAAAAAAGGGGATAAGATTGTCACGATTGGCGGCATGCATGCTACAATCGATGCAATTGATGAGGGGACAATTGTATTAAAATCAAAAGATGGTTCACGCTTAACTTTTGATCGCAATGCAATTCGTGAAGTTGTAGAATCTTCCGCAACAGTTGCAAGCCCAACTTTAGACAAAGTAGAAGAATAAGAGCAAAAAGTGCAGTCTTACCAATAAGATTGCACTTTTTATTTTTTTAGTTGCGGTAAATATACATTTTTAAGTGTGTTATTAATTATTTTTTGAAAGATTTACACCCAAAATTCCACCCATCATACAAATAAGCGTATAACATACATGATAAATTGTTTGCTCCATCGTAAATAGCTGATCAGATCCTAAAAAGGAAAATAAAAAAATGATGGTAGAATAGATTAGCCCTGTAAGACCGCCTAGAAACCAGCCTTTTTCTTTCCCTTTCCCACCTGAAATAAAACCACCTGCAAACAAAGTAATAAACGATACAGCAGTAATAATATATTGCAGAGATGATTCTTGAATAGATGTAAATCTTAATAATAAGGAAAAGAATAAACTACTCGTTATTAACATAATGAAAATGGCAATTAATCCGTATAAAACAGAACTGCCAACATGCTTACTCTCTTCGATTGTAAACCTCTCCTTTCCACCCCATCTTAAATCTTCTATAAAAGTATTCTAGTACAAGCATATTCAGTACAAGTAAAAATAGAATAAAAAAATAGTTGAAATCGTATTTTTCTGATTAAGATGTGCAAAATGAAAGAATCACCTTCAGATTATCCCTATTTAGATAGCAGTTTTTCAGTGTTTGGTGATGTGTCAACGTGTTCTTTCTCGTATTATTTTTTCTGTATGGTGCAGATTAAATAGGGAACATATTTGATCGGAGGAGATAATGTGGAACAATATTTGATCATTTTGTTTAGAACGATTTTGATATATGTGCTTATCGTTCTTATTTTTCGCTTAATGGGAAAAAGGGAAATAGGAGAATTAAGTATATTAGATTTAGTTGTTTTCATCATGATTGCTGAAATAGCTGTTGTCGCAATAGAAGATTATCAGGATCCTCTATTGCCAACTTTATTGCCAATGTTTATTCTTTTATCCATTCAAGTGTTACTAGCATTCTTATCCTTGAAAAGCAAAAAAATGCGCGATTTTATTGAAGGAGAACCAACCTTTATCATCAAAAATGGTGAAATTGATGAAACAGCAATGAAAAGTCAGCGATATAATTATGATGATTTATTAATTCAGCTGAGAGAAAAAAACATCCGCAATATTGCAGATGTAGAATTTGCGATATTGGAAACATCAGGAAAATTATCTGTATTTGAAAAAGAAAAAAATAAACTATCTATTACCATCCCACTCATTATGGATGGGATCATTCAAGAAAGTAATTTAACAAAAATAGGCAAAACAAATTTATGGCTTAGGCAGCAATTAAAAGAAAAAGGCTATACCAATATTAAAAACATATCATTTTGCAGCTACCAAGATGGGGAATTTTATATTGATTTAATGGATCATTAAAAAACATTCTGACAATCGTTTACATGATAGCAAAAGCAATCAGTGGAATGTTTTTCAACATCTGCTGATTGCTAGTAAAATAAATATTTAAGAGAAAAAGCGGCCAAACCATGGGATTTTTGCTAAATCTTTTTTGGTCATTAAACGGAAAAGGAAAAGCAATATTACATAAAAAATACATATGATGCTTGTAATACTAATTAATTGCAATAAGATAGAAGAAAATGAAATAGTCTTGACTAAAAAGGTTCCTAAATATGCCGTTAAGGAAATACTAAGTAGCATTTTCAGATAATCTTTGACAATTATAGAAAAGCTAATTGTCTTTAAGATTGTTGCAAAATGGAGCATTGTTACTAAAACAAACCCCACAATTAACGCAATGGCTACACCGTATATTCCGAATTCTGGCCTACTTGCAAGAAGCAAAATCAACCCTGTTTTTACACCGGCGCCAATAAAACTATTAATCATTGCTGCTCTGGCAAAATTCAAGGCTTGCAAAGCTGCTTGGAGAGGTCCTTGATAATAATTGAGAATAAAAAAAGGTGCCATTAATTGAATGAAAGAGGTTCCTCTTGTACTTCCATACATAATGGTCATTAAAGGCTCTGCTAATACATAGAGCACAATAATGGCTAGGCCACCCGTCATAAAGGTAAATTTAAGTGCTTGCTGTAATAAATGCTCAATTAGCTTTAATTGATTACTTGCTTTGGCTTCACTAATTGCAGGAACAAGAGAAGTTGATAAGGATTGAGTAAAGAAGGATGGCAGCATCAAGAGTGGAAGCGCAAATCCAGTTAATACCCCATACTGTTTTGTTGCATTTACAGCAGAGAGACCTGCTATAGATAAGCTGTGAGCAACAACAATTGGTTCAATAAACCAAGCGATGCTTCCAACCATTCTGCTCCCTGTAGTCGGTAATGCAATAGTCATTAGCTCTTGAAAAGTACTTTTCCCATTATGTACGTATTGAAAGAACCTTTTCCGTAAATGGAATGTTTTTCTCCATTTAAAGGATGCTAGTAAATAAAACAAGGAAGCTAGTTCACCAAGAACAGATGCTAACATTGCGCCAGCTGCAGCATATTCAACACCAAGTGGTAAAAACGCTTTTGTTAAGGTGGCAATCAATGCAATACGAATGACTTGTTCAATTACTTGCGAGGTTGCTGCAGGCTTCATGTTTTGTCTTCCTTGAAAATATCCTCTTAATACAGAGGAAACAGCAATAATTGGTATGATTGGCGTAATCGCAAGAAGCGGCAAAAGTGTCCGTTCATCTGTAAACAATGTTTGAGAAAGATAAGGAGCCAAAAGAAATAAAGCTGGTGTAAATAGGAGAGTTAAGCCTAGGGTTGTACTTAATGAAACAATTAATATGCTCTTTACTTTACGTAAATTACCCTCCGCTTCCGCTTCTGCCACATTTTTAGAGATGGCAACAGGTAGTCCAAGTTGAGTGATGGTAACAACTAAAATCATTGTTGGATATACCATCATATAAAGCCCAACCCCATCATCTCCAATAAACCGTGCAATCACAATTCGATTTATAAATCCTAATACTCTGGTAATAAATCCAGCTATAAGTAAAATCATTGTTCCTTTTAAAAACTTAGACATTTTATTCCCTGCCTTCTCAAATAGCGAATAATACTATACAATTATCTATATGCAACAATGTGGACAAAGCATGACAAGGTTTTTTAAAAGTAAACGTGTTGATTGCAAAGAAGCTATTTTATAAAGGGTTGTTTTCAAAATATTGTTGCTTTGGTAACAGAGATTGCTCATGATTATAGATTAAACATAAAATGACTGTAATGGAGTGGATTGGAATGTCGTCAACACATATATATGACCAGTATCGTTCACAAGTAAAGCCTGCATTAAATAGTAAAATAGAAGAGTTTCATTTACTTGGTTATGACACCATTAAGGAAGACGAGCTGTGGGTGTTTTTGACAAAGAAAAAATGGAAAAAGCCCTCTGAAGCTATTAGAATCGCAGAATTAGTGCAGGATATACTTAATGTTAAGGTAGCAAACTTCATGAACTATGCTACTATCGAGGCATTCAAAACAACAGATTTGCTTTCTGTCTTATCAGAAGAAGAGAAAAAAGAATTATTGAAATAAAGAAAGCTTCTGTCGAAGGAATAATCAAAAAAGCTTCCTCTTAACTTCTTTTGGAGCTATTTTTAAAGGATTTAGAAAGGAAAGAATAGGGATGAACAAAAAGGCGTTAAATTTATGTGACAGGTAGAATAATTTTACTAGTATATTTTTCTTATACAAATTGACAGTCATGATAAACTGTTCCATAATGAGTTTATTCTAAATAATTTGAAGTACTTGCTATTATTAAGTTACTTGAAAGAAGTGAGACATCTAGAAAATAGAATAACAGCCGATTGAAAGGTTCATATTAAAAAGATGACATCATTTAGTTTGGCCAACCAACGGTAAAGTATGGCCATAAGTGGGGAAGTTTCTGCTTTGTATTACATGAGGAGGATTAATACATAATGGTTAAACGCAGTAGAATTGTTGCTTTTTTATTAATCATTGTTTTGGCGGCAGGATTAATGGGAGGAACAACCAATAAGATTTTAGGTGAGATTAAGCTAGGATTAGACCTGCAAGGTGGCTTTGAAGTGCTATATAAAGTAGAGCCACTGGAAAAGGGAAAAGGGAAAATTGATGAATCGGCATTAAAAAGCACAGCCCAAGCTTTGGATAAAAGGATAAACGTTTTAGGAGTTAGTGAACCAGTTATCCAAATTGAAGGCAATGACCGAATAAGAGTACAGCTAGCAGGAATTACAGATCAAAATGAAGCTAGAGAAATGCTTTCAACAGAAGCAAATTTAACATTTAGAGATATTCAAGATAAGAAATTACTGGATGGCTCTGATCTAGTGCAAGGTGGAGCTGCCCAAGAATTTGATCAGTATGGCAAACCTAGTGTTTCTTTAAAGCTTAAAGATGCAAATAAGTTTAAAGAAGTAACTGAATCTGTTTTAGGTAGTCCATTGGTAATCTGGTTAGATTTTGAAGATGGAGATTCTTATAGTGAAGAGGCAGCAAAGGAAGAGCCTAAATATTTATCAGCACCAATGGTAAGTGAAGTCATTAATTCCGATACGGTTTCTATCACTGGTAATTTTACAGTGGATGAGGCTACTCGATTAGCGGAATTATTAAATGCAGGAGCTTTACCAGTAAAATTGACTGAGGAATATTCCACTAGTGTTGGCGCTCAGTTTGGAGATCAGGCATTAAAAGATACAGTAAAAGCGGGTATAATTGGTGTAGGAATCGTATTTTTATTTATGCTTTTATACTATCGTCTACCAGGATTAGTGGCTGTTATTACACTATCTATTTATGTTTATTTAAATCTGCTCGTCCTGGACTTAATGAATGGTGTACTAACACTTCCAGGTATTGCAGCACTTATTCTCGGGGTTGGTATGGCAGTAGATGCAAACATCATTACTTATGAAAGAATTAAGGATGAATTAAGAGTAGGAAAGTCACTAAGAGCTGCTGTTCAGGCTGGAAATAAAAATTCAACTTCAACCGTAGTTGATGCCAATTTAACAACTATGCTTGCAGCTATCATTCTATTTGTTTATGGGACAAGCTCTGTTAAAGGGTTTGCGACATTGTTAATTGTCAGTATTTTAATGAGCTTTGTTTCTGCAGTCTACGGCTCGCGTTTATTGCTTGGTTTACTTGTTAAGAGTAAGGCTTTTGATAAAAAGATTACCTGGTTTGGCGTAAACAAGAAAGATGTAAAACACATAAATGAAAATTATGATACATTAACCTTGCCAACAAAATTCGATCGCCTAGATTTTGTGAAATATAAAAATGTATTTTTTACTATTTCAAGTATTTTAATTGTTGCAGGGCTTGTCATTATGTTTATATTCAAGCTTAACCTTGGAATTGATTTTGCAAGTGGATCACGTATAGAAGTAATGGCAGACAAAGCATTAACAACTGCTGAAATTGAGGATCAATTGGACACGCTGAATGTAAAAGCAGATGATATTATTATTTCAGGTGATGAGCAAAATGTAGCTGCTATTCGTATTAAAGGTGATTTAAGCCAAGATAAAATTAATACAATTAAAGCAGAATTTGAAAATAAGTATGGTCATGATCCAAATGTAAGCAGTGTTTCTCCAACAGTTGGAAAAGAACTTGCTAAAAATGCTATTTATGCAATTGTTTTTTCTTCTATTGGGATTATTCTTTATGTAACGATTCGCTTTGAAATTTATATGGCATTGGCTGCTGTAATAGCACTTCTTCATGATGCATTCTTTATTTTAGTAATCTTTAGTATTACGCGACTGGAAGTAGATATTACCTTTATTGCAGCTGTGTTGACCATTGTAGGTTATTCTATTAATGATACAATTGTTACCTTTGACCGTATAAGAGAAAATCTAGCGAAGAAGAAGCGCATTAAAACATCGCAAGAAATAAAAGATATTATTAATACGAGTATTAGACAGACATTTGCTCGCTCGATAAATACAGTATTAACAGTTGTCATTTGTGTAGTTGCTCTATTACTATTTGGTAGCAATGCAATAACAAACTTCTCACTAGCTTTATTAATTGGTTTAATTGGTGGTGCATATTCTTCTATCTTTATTGCATCACAGCTATGGTATGTGTGGAAGAAGAAGGAATTGAAGAGAAAAGGTGTCTTAGTTACGTATAAGGAAAAACGTCCAATTTCTGATGAGCCACAAGTGTAATAATTTTAATAGATGCCTGTCCCCTAAATTAATTGGAGGCAGGCCATTTTTCGTTTAATTTAGTGAGAAATAGGAAATTAGGAAATAATAAGGATAGAAAGTATGAAAAAGGGAGGAAGAAAGTGAAAATTCAATGGAATATGTTGTTTGGAATTATCTTTGCATTAATCGTTGCAGTATTCGCAGTTATTAATGTAGATTCAGTATCTGTTAATTATTTATTTGGGGTAGGGCAATGGCCGCTTATTTTAGTTATTTTAATTTCTGTTCTTCTTGGCGGTCTAATTATTGGATCAGCTGGAATGATTCGTATTTATTCATTGCAAAGACGTGTTAAACAATTAGAGAAAGAAAAAAGAGAACGGGAAGAAAAAAACAATAGTAAAAATAAAAATTTTGATGCTCCCATAGATTCAAAATAAAAACTAGATGCCTTGCAGAGAAGATGCTTTGTTTATTACTATCATTCTTTTCTGTATAGGCATCTTTTTATAGGATAAACAAATATTACCCCCTATTCATAAATCTTTGCAAAAGGTGAATTTTTTGTAAAAATAGCGTAAGGCTTTTTCCATTGATCTTAGATTGAAACCACTTCTTTTAACTTGTATAATAGTTAGATTGAGGTGATTGAATGTTACGTTCTAAAAAAAGATGGATACAAGAAGAAATCCCAAATAAAGAAAAAGCATCTGTATTAGCAGAAGAATTAAAAATATCCCCAATTGTTGCCTCTCTATTATTAAAAAGAGGATATCATACAACACAAGAGGCAAAAGCATTTTTATATGATGATAATAATGAATTTCATGACCCGTTTTTGTTATTAGGAATGGACATAGCGGTGGAAAGAATACGAAAAGCAATCGCTAATAAGGAATCAATTTTAATCTTTGGTGATTATGACGCGGGTGCGACACGTTCCTAACTGAAAAGGTTAGGCACTAGGGAGTCGCTTAATATCCCTAGGAGAACTGATTTCTTGATAGGTAGAATGATAGGGTAACGCCTTGAAATGCCTACTCTGATACTCCGACATGCCTTTTCTAAGGTTAAATAGAAGGGTATGAAGCTCGGTAAAGTCGGCAGAGAGATATCGTAAGTTAGGTCATAACTAACACGAAAGCTGTCCAGAGGTGGATGGTGTATCCTATATGCCGGGAGTCCATAAAAATCTATGGTTAGAATGTGCTGCATAAGCACTGACGAATCTCTGAATGTACGGGTCTAGACGTAGATGTTGTAGAAATGCAACAGGTGGCAGTGCCATCGTATGTGTGGGTAAGTAAGAATCTGGCGTTATGAAAGCCCATAGCTTGTTACAGGCAAGCTCTAGCATACAGGACCATAGGAGAAACCTAAGGATATATGTAAGGATAGAGGAATCGGAACGTGGAAAGCGAAGAATGTGGAGGTATTAACCTACCTTTGAAGCAGTTCAGTAAATAAAGAGGCATTGCCCCTACTAAAACTGATTTA
The DNA here is from genome assembly GCF_052064465.1 of Niallia sp. HCP3S3_B10. Lineage (NCBI taxonomy): Bacteria > Bacillati > Bacillota > Bacilli > Caryophanales > Bacillaceae > Niallia > Niallia sp. HCP3S3_B10. Next base: position 105,847 of record NZ_JBQHVO010000001.1, read on the forward strand.
TCTTCGTGAGAGTGGAGTCATAGTACCTTTGAAACCATGATAACAAGTGGTGGAGGGATAGGCTCTAGTCGGGAAATTCAAAGGCTAATAAATGCATAACATTTACACAGATTCGAGTATGACTAATAGAATCACCACTTGAGAAAGGGGTTGATGGCTGTGGCAAATTCACGAATCGTACAAAATGTTAAAAAGTCCAAGCTAAGAAATGCCGAATACTACAGAATGCAAGATACGTTTGACATGCTACATGAACAAAGTAAATCTGGTAGTATGTTCAAGAATTTAATGGGTATCATTAGTTCATCTGAAAACATTAAATTAGCGTATCGTAACATCAAGAAAAACATAGGGAGTAAAACGGCTGGTGTCGATGGTCGTAAGATTACCGACATTGCAAAACTTACAGAGGAACAATTTATAGGCTATGTAAGGAATAAGCTAAGAGACTACAAACCTAAAGCAGTAAGAAGAGTTGAAATACCAAAGCCAAACGGTGAAACTAGACCACTAGGAATACCAGCCATATGGGATAGAGTAATCCAACAATGTATATTACAAGTCCTAGAACCGATTGTTGAAGCAAAATTCTCAGATAGAAGTCATGGATTCAGACCAAATAGGTCAGTTGAAAACGCAATAGCACAAAGTTATAGGCTAATGCAGAAATCCAAAATGTCCTATGTGATTGATATAGACATTAAAGGTTTTTTCGATAATGTATCTCATGTGAAGCTTCTTAAACAAATGTGGACACTAGGAATAAGAGATAAAAATTTACTATGCATAATTTCCAAAATGCTTAAAGCTAAAATCAAGCTACCGAATGGGGAAATAATTGAAAATCCAAAAGGCACACCTCAAGGTGGTATCCTATCTCCGTTACTATCAAATATAGTTCTTAACGAACTTGATATGTGGATTGAAAGTCAGTGGGAAAACATCCGTACCAAAAAGAACTTATTACAATATCATAAGAAAAAGGATGGACACGCTGATAAAGGATACAAATACAGAACTCTGAGAAAAACAAAGCTTAAAGAATGTTACATTGTTCGATATGCGGATGACTTCAAAGTATTCTGTAATAACCCTAACCATGCTAAGAGGCTTTTTATAGCTACACAGAAATGGTTAAAGGATAGACTTGACCTAGAAATAAGCGAAGAGAAATCCAAAATAGTAAATCTCAAAAAGGATTATTCAGAATTCCTTGGCTTTAAAATGAAACTTATTCCAAAAGGAAGCAGATGGATTGTCAAAAGTCAAATGTGTGATAAAGCGAAACAAAGAACCAAAGACAATCTAAAAGAACTTATTAATGGAATTAGATATGATAGTGGAACTAATGACCAACAGCGAAAGGTAGCATTATACAACTCAACCGTCATAGGGCTTCATCAATACTTCCGTATTGCAACAATGATATCCCAAGATATGGGCAACATAGCATATGAAGTTAATGCATGTCTTAAAGACCACCGTATGAAAAGACGGGTCAAAAAGACAGGTCACATATCATCTGAATTCATCAGAAAAGAATACGGAATCAGCAAGCAAATGCGATTTGTCTCAACCGACCCTTTTCTACCTATTGGATTTATAAAGCACAAAAGTCCAATGATGAAAAGGAACATCGTAAATGCGTATACTAAAGAAGGTCGCTTAGAAATACACAAGAATCTAACTACAGTTAATATATCAACAATGAGATTTCTCATGGAAAATCCAGTTAGAAACAGAAGTGTGGAGTATAACGACAATAGAATTGCTTTATTTAGTGGACAAAGAGGTAAATGTAGAGTTACAGGAAATGAACTTAATCCGTACTCGATACATTGTCATCATATTATCCCAAGAACTATGGGAGGAACTGATGAATACAAAAACCTCTGTTTAATAGATAGGGAAATTCACATTTTATTACATGCTGTTGATGAAGAAACAATCTCTAGATACATTCAACTTATACCTAATAAACAAAGTTTAAATAAATTGAACACCTTACGTAAGAAAATGGAACTTGATGAAATAACGATATAAACGGACTTATATAACTAATTTTGTGAAAAAGTGAATTCTGTTAAGTTATGTAGATTAAAATAGCTTTGAACATTCTCGATGGAACGCCGTATGAGGGGAAACTCTCACGTACGGTGTGAAGTGGGGGAAAAAGTGGAGATTGTATCAAAATTTTACCTATCACTATATGGGGTAACCAGTACAACAGTCATGATGAAAACATTAGAGAGTCTTGGTGCTAATGTAGAATTTTATATTCCAAACCGATTTACAGAAGGCTATGGACCAAACGAAGGTGCTTTTCGTTATGCAAAAAGCATTGGAGTGCAATTAATTATCACGGTTGATACAGGTATTGCTGCTGTTCATGAAGCAGAAGTGGCAAAAGAATTAGAGATAGATCTAATCATTACAGATCACCATGAGCCAGGTCCGATTTTGCCAGAGGCTCTTGCAATCATACATCCGAAAATAGAGGGTAGCAAGTATCCTTTTCGTGATTTAGCAGGGGTTGGTGTTTCCTTCAAGTTATCCCATGCACTACTTGGCCATGCTCCCCTTCCTTTATTGCCATTTGCTGCAATAGGAACAATTGCCGATCTTGTTTCTTTGACTGGTGAGAATCGTCTCCTTGCCAAAAAAGGGATAAAAGCCTTACAAGAAACAGATAATATTGGCTTAAATGCTTTATATCGTCAAATGAATGTGGAGAAAAATTCCATTAATGAAGAAACAATCGGGTTTATGCTAGCGCCACGAATAAATGCAATTGGTAGACTTGGTAGTGCAGATCCTGCTGTAGAGCTATTGCTAACAGAAGATCCCGGCTTAGCCAAAGAACTTGCACTAGAAATGGAAGAAACAAATAAAGAGAGACAAGCAATTGTTAATCAAATAACAGAGGAAGCTATCGCTCAAGTTGAACAATATTATCCTTTAACAGAAAATAATGTTCTTATTGTTGGAAAAGATGGCTGGAATCCTGGTGTGGTCGGAATCGTTGCTTCCAGATTAGTGGAGAAATTTTACCGTCCAACGATTGTATTAAGCTTTGATTATGAAAAGGGAATTGCTAAAGGTTCTGCTAGGAGTATAGAAGGCTTTGATTTGTATCATAATTTATCCACATGCAGAGATATTCTTCCTCATTTTGGTGGACATCCTATGGCAGCAGGAATGTCATTAAAAATAGATGATGTAGAAGTGCTTAGAAGTAACTTAAATAAATTAGCCTTTGAACAACTAACGAAAGACAATCTCGTTCCACTAACAAAGGTGGATGGAAGCTTTTCTCTAAAAGAGATTTCCATCAAATCAATCGAAGATATGCAAATGCTTGCTCCGTTTGGAGTAGATAATCCCAAGCCGAAAATGACTTTTCATGACCTAGAAATAGAGAATATGAGGAAAATAGGCTCCAATCAAAACCATTTAAAGATTATCTTAAAGCAAGACGAATTTGATTTAGATGGAATAGGATTTGGAATTGGAGAGCTATGTGATCATATTTCACCAAGTGCGAAGGTATCTGTTCTTGGTGAGCTTTCAATAAATGAATGGAATAATCGTAAAAAACCACAAATCTTTATACAAGATATGGAGGTTTCTCACTGGCAGTTGTTTGACTATAGAAGTTTAAGGAAAATGGATCATTTATATGAAACAGTTCCTAATGATGCTCTCTGGATCTTTTTCCATCAAGATTCTGTTCTAAAAGGGATGGAACAGCGAGTCTCCTACCAGGTAATTGAAACGATAGAGGATGCTGCCTTACTTGTTTCGGTGGATAAGTCTATCGTCCTTGCAGATTATCCTCCAAATTTGGATATGTTAAAAACATTGCTTGCTAACAATCAACCTGAAAGAATCTATGCCGTTTTTTATAAACAACAAAGTGATTTTTTTAGTACAATGCCAACTCGTGACCATTTCAAATGGTTCTATGCATTTTTGGCAAAACAGGGAATGTTTCACCTTGATAAATTTGGTGGCGAGCTTGCTAGAAGGAAAGGTTGGAGCAAAGAAACGGTAGATTTTATGTCAAAGGTGTTTTTTGAACTAAATTTTGTTACAATGAAGGATGGATTTATTTCATTGAATAAGAATGTACCGAAAAGAGATTTATCAGAGTCGATCTCATTTCAACAAAAGCAAGCGCAATTTGAGCTAGAAAATGAATTAATTTATTCATCTTATGAGCAACTAAAAAATTGGTTTGATCTTATTCTAATAAAATCCGTTAATAATGAGGAGGAAGTAAAAGAATGGATTTAAAACAATTTGTTACGATCGTTGAAGATTGGCCAAAAGAAGGGATCAGATTCAAGGATATTACAACATTAATGGATAATGGCGAAGCATATAGATATGCAACAGATCAAATTGTAGCGTATGCGAAAGAAAAAGAAATTGATATAGTTGTAGGACCAGAGGCTAGAGGGTTTATCATTGGCTGTCCAGTTGCATATTCCCTTGGAGTGGGTTTTGCACCAGTGCGAAAAGAAGGAAAATTGCCAAGAGAAACAATTAAAGTAGAATATGGATTAGAGTACGGTAAAGACGTATTAACAATCCATAAGGATGCTATTAAACCAGGTCAGCGTGTCCTAATTACAGACGATTTATTAGCAACAGGTGGAACAATTGAAGCAACAATTAAATTAGTAGAAGAGCTTGGTGGCATTGTAGCTGGTATTGCATTTTTAATTGAATTATCTTATCTTGAAGGACGTAAAAATTTAGATGGATACGATGTTTTAACATTAATGGAATATTAACCCATAGAAGGATTGTTGTAGCTTAAATATTTTGAGGGAGCGCTAATTAAGAGCGCTCTTTTTCATAAACTAAGGCAGTTTCCTAAGTTTTTTCTTGTAGATATTTTTAAGCATAAGGGACCAGCCGACTATATGTAGACATATTATTGGGACTAAGATAAGGGTTTGGCTTCCCAGAAGCTAAGTTAGGCTTGAGCTAGACCAAAGCAATCAAACATGAATTTTAGACGGTGCACTTATTGCAACAAATATATTATAAAAAGAAATTAATTTAAAACGGAAAAAAGGAAGAAAATTCACTAGTTTTTTATAGAAATCGCCTTCATTCGACATTTTTCTATGTTTCTGTATAAAATTTACTTCCAATCCCTTTACAATCTTCCTTTTTTTTTCGATAATAGTAATAATCATTCTAAAATAAATTTTATTCTTTTTAATGTGCTTAGCTTAAAAATAGTGAAATAGAAAGAATGTTTAAATATAATAATATAATTGTGATATGAAAGGTGATTACATGGCGAATGATCAAGTATTAACCGCCGAACAAGTCATCGATAAGACTAGAGGATATTTAAACGAGGAGCACGTAGCTTTTATTGAAAAGGCTTATGAATATGCAAGAGATGCTCATCGTGAACAATATAGAAAATCTGGGGAACCATATATCATTCATCCAATCCAAGTAGCAGGCATTTTGGCTGATTTAGAAATGGATCCAGCAACAGTTGCAGCAGGTTTTCTCCATGACGTTGTTGAAGATACTGAAATTACTTTAGAAGATATAACTAAAGCATTTAACAGTGAAGTGGCCATGCTCGTTGACGGTGTAACGAAACTCGGGAAAATTAAATATAAATCTCATGAAGAACAGCAAGCAGAAAATCATCGTAAAATGTTCGTAGCTATGGCGCAAGATATTCGTGTCATCTTAATTAAACTTGCAGATAGACTTCATAATATGAGAACTCTGAAGCATTTACCGGCTGAAAAACAGCGCCGCATCTCAAATGAAACCTTGGAAATTTTTGCCCCACTTGCACATCGTCTAGGAATTTCTACTATTAAATGGGAACTAGAGGATACAGCATTACGTTATATGAATCCACAGCAATATTATCGTATTGTAAACTTGATGAAGAAAAAAAGAGCGGAAAGAGAACAATACTTAGATGAGGTAATCACTGAAATTCGTGAGGGAACGAAGGAAGTAAATATTCTGGCTGATATTTCAGGTAGACCAAAGCATATATATAGCATTTATCGCAAAATGGTTATTCAGAATAAACAATTTAATGAAATTTATGATTTATTAGCAGTTCGAATTGTTGTCAATAGTATTAAAGACTGCTATGCGATTTTAGGCATTATTCATACAAGATGGAAGCCAATGCCAGGTCGTTTTAAAGACTATATTGCAATGCCTAAGGCTAATATGTACCAGTCCTTACACACAACTGTAATCGGCCCAAAAGGTGACCCATTAGAAGTACAAATTCGTACACAAGATATGCATCGAATTGCAGAATATGGGATTGCTGCACATTGGGCATATAAAGAAGGAAAGTCGGTAAATGAAGGATCTTCTCTTGAAGAAAAATTAACTTGGTTTAGAGAAATACTAGAATTCCAAGATGATATCGTCAATGCGGAAGAGTTTATGGAAAGTCTGAAAATTGATTTATTTTCTGATATGGTATTTGTCTTTACACCAAAAGGAGATGTATTTGAGTTACCTTCTGGTTCTGTACCTATTGACTTTGCATACCGAATCCATTCAGAGATAGGGAATAAAACCATTGGTGCTAAAGTGAACGGAAAGATGGTAACCCTCGATTATAAGTTGAAAACAGGCGATATAATTGAAATTCATACAAGTAAACATTCTTATGGACCAAGTCAGGATTGGTTAAAAATAGCCCAGACTTCCCAAGCAAAGAATAAAATTAGACAATTTTTCAAAAAACAACGGCGCGAAGAGAATATTGAAAAAGGCAAGGAACAAGTTGAAAAAGAAATCCGTAATATGGAGTTTGATATTAAGGAAATTCTTACACCAGAAAATGTAAAGATTGTTATTGAGAAATTTAATTTTATGACGGAAGATGATATGTATGCAGCTGTTGGCTATAATGGAATAACTGCACTCCAAGTAGCAAATAGATTAACAGAAAAATGGCGTAAAAAGAGAGATGCAGAACAAATATCTACCATTACAAATGCTGTTGCGGAATTGAAGTCATTCCCTAATAATAAAAAAAGCGCTTCAGGTGTTCGAGTTACTGGAATTGATAATTTATTAATCCGTCTATCTCGCTGCTGTAACCCAGTTCCTGGTGATGAAATAGTTGGATTCATTACAAAAGGACGAGGAGTTTCAGTCCATCGAGCGGATTGTACGAATATTGATACAGAGGATGCAAAAGCTCGATTAATCCCAGTTGAATGGGAAACGAATTTAAATAATCGAAAAGAATATAATGTCGAAATTGAAATAAGCGGCTATGATCGAAGAGGTTTATTAAACGAAGTTCTACAGGCAGTAAATGAATCAAAAACTAATATATCGGCAGTATCTGGCAAATCTGACCGTAACAAAGTCGCTACGATTAATATGAGCATAATGATTTTAAATGTTAATCATCTTCATAAAGTAGTGGATCGTATCAAACAAATTCCAGATGTCTATTCTGTTCGAAGAATAATGAACTAAGGAGTAATGATATGCGTGTCGTATTGCAAAGGTCAAAAGAAGCAATGGTAGAAGTAGATGGAAAAGTAGTTGGATCTATAGAGAAAGGCTTTGTTCTTCTAGTTGGCATAACACATAGCGATGTGCTAGAGGATGCGAAATATCTTGCAGATAAAATTGCCCATCTTCGCGTATTTGAGGATGAAAACGAGAAGATGAATGAAAGTATTTTGGATAGACAAGGCTCGATTCTTTCGATTTCTCAGTTTACCCTTTATGGAGATACTCGTAAAGGGAGAAGGCCCAATTTTATGAATGCAGCAAAACCAGATCAGGCAAAAGAGCTATATGACCAATTTAATATGCTTTTACGTAATCACGGCCTAACCGTCGAAACAGGCATATTTGGTGCCATGATGGATGTACATCTAGTCAATGACGGACCTGTAACACTGATATTGGATAGTAAATAATCCTACTACTAAAAAAGAAAATAAAAAAGAACTTTCAAAGAATTTGATCCTTTGAAAGTTCTTTTTTGCTTATGTTAAGTTTTTTCCTTTTCATAACTTAATAACTAAAATAATTCTCCAAACCATGATAAATAGCCGTAGAAATGGTTTCTTGATATTTGCTAGAAAGCATAGTTTGTTCCTCAGCAGGATTACTTAAATAGCCTAATTCTAATAGAGTTGCTGCTTGTCTATTTTGCTTTAGAACAACATACTCATTTTTTCTAACACCTCTGTCCTTTCGATTTGTTGCATCAATAATACTTTTATGTAAGCTAGTAGCAAGTTTTTTCTGATTAGATGTATAGTAATAGCTAGTGACACCATTAACAGAGCTATCATTAATACTATCATAATGAAGGCTGATAAAAGCATCGGCATGATAGAAATGACTAATATCGACCCTGCTTTGCAGTGATATAAATATATCATCTTTTCTGGTAAGGATTACGTTTGCGCCAGAAGCTTCTAGTTTATTGGCAAGCAATTTAGCTGTACGAAGATTTAAATCCTTTTCTAATGTACCTATTACCCCAATTGTGCCGCTATCTTTTCCTCCATGACCAGGGTCTAAAACAATGGTCTTTCCTTTTAAATCAGTAGAATTTCCTTCATTAGCATCTTCGCTTTCTGTTGCGATGTCTTCTACAATCCATTCTGCAATATATCCGAATTCACCGTTTGAAAGCTTAATTTTATACCAATCATCCAGTACTTCTACGGTTTGAAAGGTTGCACCGCTATCTGCAATAAGTAAAACCTTTGAATTTACGGTTGCATCACTTCTAATATTTGTTCTGTCATAAAGAAGCTTAATCGTTTTATCTGTTTTTTGTCCTTTTCTGCTTTCGATATCACCACTTTCTAACAGGTCTTTATGTACCCAGCCAATATTACCAGAGTATTGAATTTTTGCCCATTCCGTTTCTTCTTCTATAATGGTAATTACAGTGTCTATACTGATTTTGCCAATGATATCAGCGTTTGTAGATGGATTACTGCGAAGATTAACTTGATCCTCTATAACAGTCGCTGATTGCAGATTAGAATCTTCCGTCTCCTCAATTGTACTTGATTGGCTTTCGGACTTTCCAAATTGAAGATAATCATTATGTACCCAGCCAGATCCTAAACTTGTTTTGATTTGATACCAATCTCCACTAGTGGAAAGAACAGTAACCTCAATCCCTTTTCCCAAAGTTGTAATGACTTGGTAATTCGTACCAGGTCCTTTTCGTAAGCGGAGACCATTTTCTGTGATGGTCGCTTTCGTTGAAATAGAAGTGGACTGTTCCGTTTCTATTGTTCCATTATCAGTGTTCTGACCATTTTTTGTTACTAAATAAGCAGCAACCCATCCAGTAGAACTAGAAGTATATTGAATTTCTATCCAATCCTTTTCTTCTTTTAATAAGGGATACGCTTTTCCTATCTCCATTTTTCCAATTACGGTTTGATCAAGCCCGGGATTTTCTCTAACATTTACCACCGTATTCGCTTGAACGGTTAATTGATTTTCTGCTGATACAAGTTGATGTGTAGGAATGAAGAAGATGCTGACTAAAAGGAATAGCATCCATTTCATATTCTTCAAACAAGCTGCACTCCTTCCATAAATCGTCTAATGATGACTAGAATAAATTTGCACTTAAATAGGATTCTTCATTTAGAATATAGATTCCTTTAAGATATTCTTCTTTTTTCTAATCAAATTTAGACAAGAAACTTATTTTTGATGATATTTTTTAGCTACTCATGGTAATACTATAAAAAAATAACAGAAAAAAGGGTGAAATGCATGAGATTTGGCGAAAAAAGTTTATCAGTTAGTGAAATTGATTCCAAATTACTAGGTGTAGATTTTCACGATTTCATAAAAAGAGAAGGAAATTCTTCTAATGCAGTTGAACTTGCATCTGAATTTGGTCTTTCATTAGGTGAAGTAAAAAAACTAAAGAAACAATTAGGGAAATTATAAACTGTAGGAAAATCATGTTTGTACCCTATTGACAATATAATCGTTCCTATTTATTATTAATGAGATAATAATAAATAATCTAGTAAAGCCATTGATCGAGAAAAGTATCTATGAAACACATGAACAGAGAGGAAATGTCCATTAGGCTGCAAGCATTTCTACATGATGCCATAGAGAAAGAACACTCTGGGAGGCTTTCTTCTGAAAATATTTTGCTTCATAAAGTAGGTAGAAACGTGAGCAGGCGTTAACTGCAAAGTGGAAGATTTAAGAAAATCTTCAATTAGGGTGGTACCACGGGAAAAATCTCGTCCCTTGTATTCAGATGGATGCAAGGGACGAGATTTTTTTATTTGAAATTATACGAATACAGCGCAGACATAGGCGCTTTTTAATAGCAGGGAGGATACATAAAATGCATATTAATATTCCAAGAGGAACCCAAGATATTTTGCCAGGTACTGTAGAAAAGTGGCAATATGTTGAAGAAAAAATTAAACAGCTTTGTGATCGATATCAATACAGTGAAATCCGTACTCCTATATTTGAACATACAGAGTTATTTTTACGAAGCGTTGGGGACACAACAGATATTGTTACAAAGGAAATGTATACGTTTGAGGATCGAGGAAAAAGAAGCCTAACATTAAGACCTGAAGGAACAGCAGCGGTTGTTCGTTCATTTGTTGAGAATAAAATGCATGGATATGCTTCCCAGCCAATTAAGCTTTTTTATTTAGGACAAATGTTCCGTTATGAAAGACCACAAGCTGGACGCTTTCGTCAATTTGTTCAATTTGGTGTGGAGGCAATTGGAAGTAAAGATCCTGCAATTGACGCAGAAGTTATAGCACTTGCTTTTTCCGTTTATCAAACAATGGGGTTATCGAAGCTAAAAGTTGTTGTTAACAGCTTAGGTGATAAAGAAAGCAGACAAGCTCATCGTGAAGCATTAATGGCCCACTTTAAACCGAGCATTGAGGAATTCTGTCATGATTGTCAAACAAGATTAGAAAAAAACCCAATGAGAATCTTAGATTGCAAAAAAGATCATACCCATCCGTTAATGCAATCTGCTCCTTCGATATTAGATTATTTAAATGAAGAATCAAAGGCATATTTTGAAAAAGTGCAAAAATATTTAGCAGCTTTAAATATTCCTTTTGTAGTAGATTCAAACCTTGTAAGAGGTCTAGACTATTACAACCATACTGCTTTTGAAATAATGAGTGAAGCAGAAGGATTCGGGGCGATTACTACGTTATGTGGTGGCGGCAGATACAATGGCTTAACACAAGAGCTAGGCGGTCCAGAAGCTCCTGGTATTGGCTTTGCAATGAGCTTAGAAAGACTACTTGCAGCCATTGAAGCTGAAAAAATTAAATTACCTATTGAAAAGAAAGTGGATTGCTATTTAGTTTCATTAGGTGAAGAAGCAATGGATTATACGGTAGGATTAGTAAATGAGCTTAGACAAGCTGGCTTCTCTGCTGAAAGAGATTATCTTAACAGGAAAGTAAAAGCTCAATTTAAAGCTGCTGATCGTCTCCATGCTAAATATGTAGCTGTTTTAGGAGAAAATGAACTACAAAACAACAAAATTAACCTAAAGCAGTTAGAAACAGGAAAACAAAAGGAAATAGATTTAACGGAGCTTGTAAATGCATTAAAGGATTTTGAAGCATTTTAAGCATATCTTAGGGCTGTTTTGAATGGAAAACAGTTAAAAATAAAACATATGAATGACTCAGTAGGAATATAAAAAAGGGAATATACAAATGTTGACAATAGGGAGGATGCTTCATGTTTGGAAGAACATATTTTTGTGGAGAAGTAACAGAAAAATCGATTGGTGAAAGTATTGTTTTAAAGGGTTGGGTACAAAAAAGACGAGACCTTGGCGGACTAATATTTATTGATTTACGTGATCGTACTGGTATTGTACAGGTAGTGTTTAATCCAGAAATTAATAAAGCTGCAATCGAAATCGCTGATAAGGTAAGAAATGAATTTGTTCTTGATATAAAAGGTAAAGTAGTTGCACGTCAAGAAGGTACAGTTAATGAAAACATTCAAACAGGAAAAATCGAAATAATTGCAGATGAAATTAAAATCATAAATGAAGCGAAAACTCCTCCTTTTGTTATTTCTGATCAAACAGATGTTGCAGAAGATGTACGCTTAAAATATCGTTATTTAGATGTTAGAAGACCTGTTATGTTTGAAACATTAAAAATGCGTCATCAAGTAACAAAAGTGATGAGAGACTATCTTGATAGTGAAGGATTCCTAGATATCGAAACACCAATTTTAACGAAAAGCACGCCTGAAGGGGCAAGGGATTATTTGGTACCAAGCCGTGTGCATCCAGGTGAATTTTACGCACTACCTCAGTCACCGCAAATTTTCAAGCAATTATTAATGGTTGGTGGCGTAGAGAGATACTATCAAATCGCTCGTTGTTTCCGCGATGAAGACCTTCGTGCAGATCGACAACCGGAATTTACACAGCTTGATATCGAAACAAGCTTTATGAGTCAAGAGGACATCATGAGCATGATGGAAAAAATGATGGCAAAAATCATGAAAGAAGTAAAAGGAATAGACGTTCCTTTACCAATGCCAAGAATGCCATATGATGAAGCAATGAGTAGATATGGATCAGACAAACCAGATACTCGTTTCGAAATGGAATTAGTAGATCTTTCTGAAATTGTAAAAGACTCAAGCTTTAAGGTTTTTGCTTCAGCAGTTGAAACAGGTGGCCAAGTAAAGGCAATTAATGTAAAAAATGCTGGCAGTAAGTATTCTCGTAAAGATATTGATGCATTAACAGAGTTTGTAAAAGTATATGGAGCAAAAGGTCTTGCTTGGTTAAAAGTAGAAGAAGATGGCTTAAAAGGACCTATCTCTAAGTTTATTTCCGAAACAGAGCAAAAAGGATTAGAGCAAGCTTTATCAATAGAAGCTGGTGACCTATTATTATTCGTTGCTGATAAAAAGAACGTTGTTGCCGATGCATTAGGAGCGTTACGTTTAAAATTAGCGAAAGAGCTAGATTTAATTGATCAGAGCAAGTTTAACTTCCTTTGGGTTACAGATTGGCCATTATTTGAATATGACGAAGAAGAAGGCCGTTTTTATGCAGCACATCATCCATTTACAATGCCCCAAAGAACTGATTTAGAATTGCTGGAGACGAATCCTAAAGCGGTGAAAGCACAAGCATATGATATTGTGCTGAATGGCTATGAGCTTGGGGGAGGCTCCTTGCGTATATTTGAAAAAGACATTCAAGAGAAAATGTTTAGCTTATTAGGATTTACGAAGGAAGAGGCGTATACACAATTCGGTTTCTTGTTAGAAGCTTTTGAATATGGCACACCACCACATGGCGGAATTGCAATCGGATTAGATCGCTTAATTATGTTGTTATCTGGTCGCACCAATCTTCGTGATACAATTGCATTCCCTAAAACAGCGAGTGCGAGCTGTCTTATGACAAATGCTCCAAGTGAAGTAAGTGAAAATCAATTAACTGATTTACATTTACAGTTAAAACTAGATAAATAATCGGAAGAAAGATACTGAGACAAAAGTATTCCAAATATAAACCCAAACAATTATGCGAAGATAATACTTCATATAATTGTTTGGGTTTTTTATGAATGTTGAAAAAGACGGTTGTGGTAATTAACCGCAGACTGAATGATATATTTTGTTCCATTCCTGTTTTAAGAAAACGCTCATTATTAACAGCTATCATAAAAGGAGAGTAATAAAATTTAATTCTTATCGGGAAACAAGGAAAGGGTAGTGGTAGCTGATAAAAATTTATGATATATTTCATAAGTAATAATTTATTCTTTCTGAATGAAAGTTCCTGATAAGGGAATATGTAAACATAATTGCTTAGGAAAAATTAAATGGAGTTGAAAACGAATGTTACACCAATTTTCGAGAAATGAGTTAGCAATTGGGAAAGAAGGGCTAGAGACGATGAAAAACAGCACTGTGGCTGTTCTAGGAATCGGGGGCGTAGGTTCATTTGCTGCAGAAGCGTTAGCTCGTTCAGGCGTAGGAAGATTAATCTTAATCGATAAAGATGATGTAGATATTACGAATGTCAACAGACAGGTAATTGCATTATTATCCACTGTTGGTCGTCCTAAAGTAGATATTATGAAAGAACGTATCGCAGATATTAACCCAGACTGTGAAGTAATTGCGTTGAAAATGTTCTATACAGAAGAAACGTATGAAGAAATTTTTGCATATGGCTTGGATTTTGTAATGGATGCTTCCGATACAATCTCTTATAAAATACATTTAATGAAAGAATGTTTACAAAGAAATATCCCAATTATTTCAAGTATGGGAGCTGCAAATAAAATGGATCCAACTCGTTTCCAAATTGCAGATATCAGTAAAACACATACAGATCCAATTGCAAAGGTAATTCGAACAAGACTTCGTAAAGAAGGAATTAGAAAAGGGATTAATGTCGTATTCTCTGATGAAAGTCCAATAGTCATTCGCGAAGATGTTCGTAAAGTGGTCGGAAAAGATAATGCGCCAATTCGAAAGGCGAAAATGCCGCCTTCTTCTAATGCTTTTGTTCCTTCTGTAGCTGGTTTAATAATGGCGAGTCATGTTGTTAAAGAGCTATTAACGGATATAAAAATTACACGTGTTAAGGATGAAAAATAAGCTTTTATTTTGGCCATTCTTTAAATAATAGTTAAAATTAAAAAAGGATGATCTCATAAACAATAGAGGTCATCCTTTTGTTTTAATAGAGAAACTGTCCATTAGCAATGAACATAGCCTATTGTATCAGTGTGATCCAAATAGTAAACTAATACAATGAGTTAGATTCCAAGTTTTCTTTAATAAGGCTAATAAAAAATAGATAGTTGAGTGATGAAGAAAATATAAAATAACGAAAGGTAGGTAGTGATATTGTCTTCCGTTGTAGAACTAAAAAATGTTTCTAAAGTAATAAAGGGTAGAAAAATAATTGATTCTTTAAGTTTCCAGGTAGAAGCGGGAGAAGTATTTGGCTTTCTTGGTCCAAATGGTGCAGGTAAAACGACAACAATACGTATGATTGTTGGATTAATAAATATGAGTGATGGAGATATTTATATTTGTAACGAGAGTGTCCGCGATCAATTTGAGAAAGCAATAAAGCATGTAGGAGCAATTGTAGAGAATCCAGAGATGTATAAATTTTTAAGTGGGTATGAGAATCTCATACATTATGCAAGAATGATGAAGGGGATATCTAAAGAGAAAATAATGGAAACTGTTGAATTAGTTGGATTAACAGACCGAATCCATGACAAAGTGCGTACATATTCACTCGGAATGAGACAACGATTAGGTCTTGCTCAAAGCCTCTTGCATGATCCGAAGGTATTGATTTTAGATGAACCAACAAATGGTTTAGACCCAGCCGGGATTCGAGAAATTAGGGATCATTTAAGAATGCTAGCAAGAGAAAGAAATATGGCAGTAATTGTTTCAAGCCACTTATTATCTGAAATGGAAATGATGTGTGACCGAATTGGCATAATTCAAGATGGGAGACTAGTTGATGTACAATTAGTCAAGGACTTTGTTGCCGTTGAGCAAGTGTTTGAAATAGAGCTAAATCCTATTGATGAAGCGATAAATCACTTACAAGAAATTTCACCTGATGTGCTATGTATTAAAAGGGGACAAGGACTTTTAATAACTGTAACGAAGGAAAAAATACCAGAAATAATTAAAACCCTTGTTATACACAATATTGATATTTTTGGAATAAGAGAAGTTTCAAAAACATTAGAGGATCGATTCTTGGAATTGACTAATCAAAAGGAGGGAGAATAATTTTGATTCAGTTAATAAGGAATGAATGGATGAAAATTTGGAAACGTCCAGCAACACTAGTGATGATTGGTATCTTATTACTTGCTGTTCTACTATTTGGAGCATTTAATAAATATCAATCTAGCGGATTTTCTGTTCCAGATAATGAAAACTGGAAGCATGGTCTTGAATTGGAAAATAAACGCTACCAAGAAATGCTTGAGGATGAACATCTTCCAACCGAAATGAGAGAATATTATACAAAGGAAATGACGATAAATGAGTATCGAATAAAGCATGATTATAGTACAAATGTAGAGTATTCTGCATGGGATTTTGTTTCTGATTGTATCCAGTTAATTAGTATCGCCGGTTTATTTATGATTATTATAGCTGCTGGAATAGTCGCAAATGAGTTTAATTGGGGGACAGTAAAGCTTCTGCTTATCCGACCTTTGAAGAGAACGAAGATATTACTATCCAAATATTTAACGGTATTGCTATTCGGTTTGTTATCCATACTTGTCGTGTTTGCCTTTTCGTTTATTCTAGGAGCTATTTTATTTGGTCTTCCAGATGATGCATATCCGTATTTACATT
Organism: Niallia sp. HCP3S3_B10; assembly: GCF_052064465.1. Lineage (NCBI taxonomy): Bacteria > Bacillati > Bacillota > Bacilli > Caryophanales > Bacillaceae > Niallia > Niallia sp. HCP3S3_B10. The sequence goes on from NZ_JBQHVO010000001.1 coordinate 122,281, forward strand.
ACTCTAATGGGATAGTGAAGGAACAAAGCATGCTCCTTCATTTAATTAGTTTTTATGGGCTAAATTCAATTAGTCTCCTTATGCTTACTACGATGGCGTTTATGATATCGTCAGTTTTCCGGAACAGTTCTCTTGCAATCGGTATTTCCATTTTCTTAATGTTTATGGGGAGTACAGTAACCGTATTGTTAGCCAATTGGTTTGATTGGGCTAAATTTTTATTGTTTGCTAATACAGATTTGACACAGTATTTTGAAGGAACACCATTGATAAGCGGTATGACGTTGACTTTCTCCATTATTATGCTATCCGTTTACTTTATTGTGTTCATTGGTTTAGCCTTTTGGGTATTTAAGAAGAGAGATGTGGCAGCATAATTTTTTGAATGAAGGTTCTTTTGGCTTTCATTCTTTTTTCTTCTATTCTTCTTTTACGATATAATAAATGAAAGAAGTTAAACAAGAAGGTGTATAAATGAACGGGGAACCACTTGCATATCGAATGCGCCCTACTAATCTTGATGAAGTAGTTGGTCAAAAAGAAATTATTGGTAAAACAACAAGTGTATATAAAATGATTAAAAATGGACATGTTCCATCTATGCTTCTATATGGTGAACCTGGAATTGGCAAAACCTCGATTGCTTTTGCCATTGCTGGTACAACAAAGCTTCCCTTTATTGCACTAAATGCGACTACATCAGGAAAAAAAGATGTAGAAGCTGTAGTGGATGAAGCAAGATTGACAGGTAAAGTCATTCTTTTTTTAGATGAAATTCATCGTTTTAATAAAGCCCAGCAGGATTATTTATTACCTCATGTAGAAAGAGGGGATATTGTTCTAATAGGTGCAACAACAGAAAATCCCTATCATGATGTGAACCCTGCGATCAGAAGCAGATGTGGACAAATTAAACAGTTAAAAAGATTAACAGATAGCGATATAGAAGAATTATTGCATCGAGCTTTAAAAGAAGAAAGAGGGCTAGGAAATCTTTCCATTCAAATTAGTGAGGAGCAAATTAAGCGAATATCAAAAGGTACAAATGGGGATGCAAGAAAATCATTAACTCTTCTAGAGTCTATTGTCTATTCATCAGATAAAGAGGACGGCATTTTTACTATCAAGGATGAAACAATTGACCAAATGATAGAAAAGGTTGGCGTTTTTGGCGATAAAAAAGGTTCGCATTTCTATAACCTTTTATCTAGTCTTCAAAAAAGCATCCGTGGTAGTGATGTCGACGCAGCCCTTTACTATCTGGCCCATTTACTTGAAACAGGAGATTTGGTGGCAGTAAATAGAAGATTACTCGTAATTGCCTATGAAGATATTGGCCTTGCGAAAACATCTGTCGGGAATAATGTATTAGCGGCTGTAACAGCGAGTGAAAGATTAGGGCTTCCAGAAGCGCGAATTCCTCTATCTGTAGCAGTGGTTGAGATGTGTTTATCTTCTAAATCCAATGCTGCCTATAAAGCATTAGATGCAGCAATAGCAGATGTCCGCAGTGGCAGAGTTGGAGATATTCCCATGCATTTAAGAGATGGACATTATGAAGGAAGCAAAAAGCTAGGACATGTTGGCTATATTTACCCACATGACCATCCCATTGGAACATTTGGTGGTTGGGTCGATCAAGAATATTTACCAGAGAAGCTCAAAGGAACACAGTATTATCATCCAACAGAAGCAGGAGAAGAGAAGAAACTTGGCGCAATTTATGAAAAATTAGCTGGTTTTAAAAAGGATAGATAAGATTTTCTATCCTTTTTTGACTTGTCTGAAATGTTAACGTCCTTTTTACTAGAAAAAATTTCGAAAATCGAATGAAAAGTGTACACAAAATTCAAATAACTATTAAAATAGAAGAAAGAGAATAGAAGAGAAGGTCGTGAAAAGGTGAAAATCGATAAAATAGAAGTTCAACATGTAAAAATGCCATTGGTGAGTCCCTTTGAGACAAGCTTTGGGAAACTCTTAGAGAAGGACTTTCTCATTATAAAAATATTTAGTGGCGAGCACATTGGGTATGGGGAGTCTGTTGCTTTGCCAGATCCAACCTATAGTGAAGAAACAACAGGAACTGTTTCCTATATGCTAGATGCATTTCTAATTCCACTATTGTTAAAAGAGGAAATTAATCATCCAGATGATGTTACTAAAAGATTTGCGCCTATTAGACGAAATAATATGGCAAAAGCAGCATTAGAAGGAGCTGTGTGGGATTTATATAGTAAGAAAAAGGGGATTTCTCTTTCAAAAGCACTGGGTGGAGTAAGCTCATCCATTGCTGTAGGAGTAAGTATAGGTATCGAAGAGACGACAGACAAGCTCCTATCAAAAGTGGATCGATTCCTATCGGAAGGCTATAAAAAGATCAAAGTAAAAATTAAGCCAGGATATGACTTAGAGCCATTGACTAAAATTCGGGAAACATTTGGCTACGATATTCCTTTAATGGCTGATGCTAACTCTGCATATACGCTAGCAGATATTGAGCGACTGAAAGAAATGGATCCACTTAAATTAATGATGATTGAACAGCCGTTAGCCTATGATGATATTATTGATCATTCGATATTACAGAGTGAGCTTGCAACCCCTATATGTTTAGATGAAAGTATTCATTCGGTAGAAGATGCACGCAAAGCGATTGAACTAGGAAGCTGTAGAATTATTAACATTAAAATTGGTCGTGTTGGGGGACTGACAGAAGCCAAAAAAATACATGATTTATGTGAAAAACATAGCATTCCAGTTTGGTGTGGAGGGATGCTGGAAGGTGGAATTGGAAGAGCCCACAATATTGCCATTACAACCCTACCTTCTTTCACAATCGCTGGAGACACATCTGCATCTAATCGATATTGGAAAGAAGATATTATTTTTCCAGAGGTTACTTTGTCTAGGCCAGGAGAGATTGATGTTCCGACTGGTGATGGTATTGGTTTTAAGTTGAATAAGGAAGTCATTAATAAATACTTGTTAACTACGAAAGTTTATGAAAGTAAAACCGTATGAGAGATTGGGAGGGAAATGATGGATGCATCCCTATATAATAAGAGAGGTCACCGATAAAAAAGACATACAAAAGGTCGTAGAATTTCAAGATGACATTTGGAACAAAAAGAATACAACGCCTTATCCATTTTTAGTCGCTTCTCTTCATAACGGCGGAATCATCATTGGAGTGTTTTTGAAGGAAGAATTAGTTGGCTTTTGTTATGGGTTTCCTGGATTTTATCAAAATGAAGCCTATCTAGTGTCACATATGATGGCTGTTAAGCAACAAATTCGAGATGGTGGATTAGGCTATAAGATGAAAGTAAAGCAAAAAGAACTAGCATTAAGACAGGGATACAAAAAAATCATATGGACTTTTGATCCATTAGAATCAAGGAATGCCTATCTTAATATTGCAAAACTTGGCGGGATAGTAAAAACCTATTATCCTAATCATTACGGAATAATGAATGATGAATTAAATGGTGGCTTACCTTCTGACAGATTTGTATTAGAATGGGATCTTAAAAAAAGTTCTGTTGATTATGTTCCACTAGAAGAGCAAATTCAATCTTGTGTTTCATGGAAGATGGTTGAAGATATACCTAGCCCCTCCTCGTTAGAAACAATTTCTGAACAAGTTGATTATTATAAGATTCCTGTTCCAAACAATATACATATGATAAAAGAAAGAAACTTTATGATAGCAGAAAAGTGGCGTTTCATACTAAGAGATGCATTTATGCTTCTGTTTAAAAAGGGGTATAAGGTGAAATCATTTCAAACAACAAATAAGTTAGTGAACTATTATATTGTTAGCTCTGTTTAACAAAAAACTTTCATAATTAAGGAATCAATAATAATTGTGTAGTGGAATAACAATAGGAGGGTGAAAATGCGGGAAGAAATAGACCATTGGGTAGACCAACAAAGAGAGAATATATTGGGAATGTATCACTATCTTCATGAAAATGCTGAAATAAGTTGGGAAGAAATAGAAACCACAAAATTTATAAAGGGTGAATTAGAGAAGCTATCGATTCCTTATGAAATATTTGATGATCAGACAGGAATAGTAGGTTCTTTTGGGGATGGAAACGGACCTGTCATAGGTCTTCGCGCAGATATGGATGCTTTATGGCAGCAAGTGAACGGAGAATGGAAAGCAAATCATTCCTGTGGTCATGATGCACACACGACTATTTTAATTTTTACATTAAAATGTTTAAAGGCATTAGGCGTAGAACCAACAGCTAGCATTAAATGCTTTTTTCAGCCAGCAGAAGAGACTGGTGGTGGCGCGATTTCTTTTATCAATAAAGGACTTTTAGAAGATGTGGATTATTTATTAGGGCTACATGTACGACCAATTCAGGAAATGAGATTTGGCGAATGCTCTCCAGCTATTTATCATGGAGCAGCAGCAAGCATTAAAGGGAAAATTTATGGAATGCAGGCACATGCAGCAAGACCTCATTTAGGAATAAATGTGATTGATAGCCTAACAGCAATTAATTTAGCTATTCGTTCCATCCCGTTAAATCCGGTTATTCCGGCATCGGCAAAATTAACATTTGCTCAAGCGGGAGGAAAGAATTTTAATATTATTCCAGATTATGCGGAGTTTGGACTAGATGTTCGAGCACAAACGAATGAGGCAATGGAGGAACTTATTGCTAAACTAGAAAGCGAAATAAGATTAGCTGGAGAAGTAAATGGTGCAAAAGTAGAATTAGAATTATTATCAGAAATGCCTGCAGCAAATCCTAATAAATGGATGGAAGGGATAGTAGCTAAGAGCATTAAAGAGATCCTTGGCGAGAAAGGGTTAGTTAAACCACCGGTGACACCTGGTGGGGAAGATTTTCATTATTATTCGAAAGCAAATAGCCATCTTCAAACAACAATGATTGGCTTAGGAACTGATTTAGAGCCAGGTCTCCATCATCCAGACATGCATTTTCAGTTAAATAGCTTGCTTCATGGAATAAAAATTATGGTTTTATCAGCAATTAGGATAATGGAAGAAAAACAATAACCATTAAGAATTTCTTCTTTTTCAGAGAAGAAATTCTTTCTTTTTCCATGGATGAGGAGATGCCATAACTAAAAATAATAGTAAAGCAGGTTAAATAGAAATACAATAATCCGCTGATTAGATAGAAACGGAAAAAATATGATACCCTATTGAATAGATAGGAAATAAAATAATTATACTGGATATTGAACGGAGACTAGGTTTTCTTCTCAACAATTCATTAGTAAATATGCTATAATGCTTAATGGTAATTAGACAGATAGAAACACATAATATAGGAAAAGTAAAAGGGGCAGCAAATGAAATCTTTAATAAGACAGGATAAACCAGTTGAAAGACTAATCATTTTTATTTTAGGGCTTTTGATTATGTCATTAGGTATTGTTTTAGTTATTACAGCAAATTTAGGATCAGCCCCTTGGGACATTTTAAATATTGGATTGCATATTCAATTTGGCTTAACTATTGGTAGCTGGGCAATTATAGTCGGATTTTTTATATTATTAATTGCAGCCATTCTTTCTAAAAAGTTCCCGCCATTTGGAGCACTATTAAATATGGTGCTAGTAGGAATATTTATTGATTTCTTTTTGCTTCTTCCTATTATGATTACTCCATCGGCACTATTTAACAGATGGATCATGTTTTTAATAGGATTAATCATAATGGGATATGGAATGGGAATCTATATCTCTGCAAAACTTGGGGCAGGCCCAAGAGATAGTTTAATGATTGTCTTGTCTGAAAAATTTGGTGGAAGCATTGCGAAGACTAGATTATTTATGGAAGCCATGGTTTTAATAATAGGATGGATCTTAGGTGGACCGGTTTCATGGGGAACCATTATTTATGCTATCTTAATAGGGAGAATTGCCGGGTGGAGTATTCCACAGTGTACAAAATGGACGGCCTATATATTGAATCGAAACGTGAGAACAGGGAAAAACATTCAACAACCGAAAATGGAGCGGGAGGCAAAATAATGAAGATATCGACTAAAGGAAGATATGGATTAACGATTATGATGGAATTAGCAAAGAAACATGGAGAAGGACCGATTTCTTTAAAGTCCATTGCACAAGCAAATAATCTTTCGGAACATTATTTGGAGCAATTAGTTGCACCATTGCGTAACGCAGGATATGTACGCAGTATTCGCGGAGCTTATGGCGGCTATGTTTTAGGAGATGATCCAAATAAAATAACAGCTGGAGATATTATCCGCATATTAGAAGGACCTATTAGCCCAGTAGAAGGAATTGAAGATGAGGAACCAGCCAAAAAAGCATTATGGATGAAAATCAGAGATGCGGTAAAGGATGTGCTGGATTCAACAACAATTGAAGACCTCGCTAATCACAAAGAAGATGGCAGTACGGATGGTTATATGTTTTATATATAAAAATTTTTTGAAATTATTTTATTTCGATAGTATTTGAAACGTATGGCACGGACTGGTTTTTACATGAACCTGTAAAAACAACAAAATATGTGTAAATAGTGATTACAAAAGATAACTAACTAAATGAAGGTGAATAACTTGGAACATATTTATGTGGATCATGCGGCGACTTCGCCCATGCATCCAAAAGTAATTGACAGAATGTATGAAATCATGAAAGACCAATTTGGAAATCCCTCTAGTATTCACTCTTATGGAAGACAGGCGCGAAATATTTTAGATAATGCAAGAGCAGTAATTGCTTCTAGCATTGGTGCACATGAAAATGAAATTATTTTCACAAGTGGTGGCACAGAGGCTGATAATTACGCAATCTTTGGAATTGCAGAGAGCAAAGAAGCTACAGGAAAACATATTATTACGACAGAAATCGAGCATCACGCTGTATTGCATGCCTGCCAGGAATTAGAGAAAAAAGGCTATGAAATTACTTATCTTCCTGTAAACGAAAATGGAGTAATTGATTTAAATGAATTTCAAAAGGTATTAAGAGAAGATACCATTCTTGTTACTATTATGTATGGCAATAATGAAGTAGGCTCCATTCAGCCAATTAAGGAAATTGGTTTAATGTTAAAAGATCATCCAGCTGTATTTCATACAGATGCTGTACAAGCCTATAGTTTAGAAGAAATTGATGTGAAAGAACAGCATATCGATCTTTTATCTGTATCTTCTCATAAGATTAACGGACCTAAAGGAATAGGGTTTTTATATGTAAGAAACGGTATAAAGCTTAATCCCCAACTATTTGGTGGAGAGCAAGAGAAAAAAAGAAGAGCTGGGACAGAAAATGTACCTTCTGTAGCTGGCTTTCAGCTTGCGGTAGAAATTGCTGAACAGGATAGAGTACAGAAGAGAGAGCAATATAAAAAATATAAGGAAATGCTGATTGAAATCTTAAAGGAAAATAAGATTTCGTTTGAGCAAAACGGATTAGTTGATAATACCCTACCACATGTTTTAAACTTAAGCTTTCCTGGTACAAATGTTGAAGCGATGTTAGTTAATCTAGACTTAGCTGGTGTTGCTGCCTCTAGTGGTTCAGCATGTACGGCTGGATCAATTGAACCATCCCATGTTTTAGTGAGTATGTTTGGAAAAGAATCGGAAAGAACAAAAAATTCGATTCGATTTAGCTTTGGTTTAAATAATACAGAACAACAAATAAAAAAGGTCGGTCATGAGTTAGTTAAAATCATTAACCGTCTGACAAAATAATAACCTTCCCTTCCATGAAAAGGGAAGGGCTGAAGGGGAAATAGAAATGGAAAAAGCACCAAAAGATACACGTGTTGTAGTAGGGATGTCCGGTGGAGTTGACTCGTCTGTTGCAGCACTTCTTTTAAAAGAACAAGGATATGATGTAATCGGAATTTTCATGAAAAACTGGGATGATACAGATGAATTTGGTGTCTGTACAGCTACAGAAGATTACGAAGATGTTATCCGCGTCTGCAATCAACTAGGAATTCCTTATTATGCAGTAAACTTTGAAAAACAATACTGGGATAAAGTATTTACTTATTTCCTAGAAGAGTATAAAGCAGGTAGAACGCCTAACCCTGATGTTATGTGTAATAAAGAAATTAAGTTTAAAGCTTTCTTAGAGCATGCGATGAGTCTTGGGGCAGATTATTTAGCAACAGGACATTACGCACAAGTTGTTAGAGAAGATGGACAAGTGCGCATGCTTAGAGGGAAAGATGATAATAAAGACCAAACGTACTTTTTAAATCAATTAACAGAAGAACAATTAAGCAAAGTAATGTTTCCTATTGGTGGAATGGAAAAATCAAAGGTTCGCGAACTTGCTGCTAAAGCAAATCTTGCAACTGCTACGAAAAAAGACAGTACAGGTATTTGCTTTATCGGAGAACGTAATTTTAAAGAATTCTTAAGTGGATATCTTCCTGCTCAAAAAGGGAATATGGAAACAATGGATGGAGAAATAGTTGGCCGCCATGATGGACTTATGTATTATACAATTGGGCAAAGACATGGTTTAGGCATTGGTGGAAGTGGAGATCCTTGGTTTGTAATCGGCAAGGATTTACAACGAAATGTCCTATATGTTGGACAAGGATTCCATCATGAATTACTTTATTCTGACAGCATTATTGCAACGAATGTTAGCTGGGTATCGAACGATAGAATTGGTACATCTTTTGAATGTACAGCTAAATTCCGTTACCGTCAGCCAGACAATAAAGTGACGGTTGAGGTTATCGATGAAAAAACGGTGAAAGTTATTTTCCATGAACCAATTCGTGCTGTAACTCCAGGACAAGCAGTCGTATTCTATCAAGGAGAAGAATGCTTAGGTGGCGGAACGATTGATAAAGTGTTCCGAGATAGTGAAAGATTAACATATGTTGGGTAATAATAGGTGTCGGCTAATAATAGTTAGTCGGCAGTTATTTTAGAAAAGTCAAAGGAAGCTAGCAATATCCACTGCTTTAAGGATATTTGCTAGTTTCTTTTGGCTGTTGTTTAACCGAATTTTATTTAAAAATATGCTATACTACCAATAAGAAATGGAGTGTTTAAGATGGATAATAGTCAATTAGGAATACAATATATGCAAGAGGGAAAATGGGAGGAAGCAGCAAAGTTTTTTATGGACGAAATAGAGAAAAATCCCCAAAATGCTGTTTCTTATGTGAATTTTGGAAATGTCTTATCAGCTTTAGGAGATGACACAAGAGCATTGTCCTTTTATCAAAAGGCGATTGAAATAGATGATACTACTGCTGCAGCTTATTATAGTGCAGGCGCAGTTTACTATGAGAAAGAAGATTTGGAATCTGCTAAAACAATGTTTGAACAAGCACTAGCAAAGGGATTAGAAACAAGTGATAATTTCTTTATGCTAGGATTAACATATGTTGGTTTAGAAAAGGGGAAGCTTGCTATTCCTTATTTTCAACGTGCAGTTGAATTAAATAATCAAGATGCTGAGGCTTATTTCCAATTAGGTCTTTGCCTAGCACAAAGTGAATATATCGATGAGGCAATCACGCAATTTCAAGCATGTATTTCATTAGATGCTACTCACGCTGATGCATACTATAATTTAGGGGTTGCATATGGTTTTAAAGAAGAGTCAGAGAAAGCAAAAGAAATGTTTGATAAGGCTCTAGAAATTCAGCCAGATCATCTTCTTGCTGGCTATGGGAAGCAAATAATAGAAGGAAAATAATTTTCAAAGTAAAAAGTGAAAGGGGGATGACAGTTGAACGAGCAAAATTCTTTGGATCTTTTTGAAAAAGAAAAAAAGTACATAAAGGGACGTCACCTTGTTACTATTTTTCATAATGAACAAAATCTCTATTCTGTTATAAGAATAAGAGTAGACGAAACCAATCATGATTACGATGATAAAGAAGCAGTTATTACAGGCTATTTGCCAAAGATGAATGAGGAAGAAACTTATACATTCTATGGTGATTTTAAAGAGCATCCAAGATTTGGGCTACAGCTGCAAGCAACTTCCTTTCGAAAAGAGATGCCACAGACAAAGCAAGGAATCATCGCATATTTATCCAGCAATCTGTTTAAGGGGATTGGGGAAAAAACTGCTGAAAATATTGTAGAAACATTGGGAGAAGAAGCAATTTCTAAAATTATGAATCAGCCGTCCATTTTGGATACGGTGCCTAAACTTGCTCCAGATAAGGCAAAGGTATTATATGATACGCTAATGAAAAACCAGGGCTTAGAACAAGCAATGGTTTCGCTCAATCAATTTGGATTTGGTCCACAATTATCAATGAAAATTTATCAAGTATATAAAGAAAATACAATAGAAACTGTGCAGACCAATCCTTATAAATTGGTGGAAGATATAGAAGGGATAGGATTTGGTAAAGCGGATGATTTAGGGGCACAAATAGGGATTATAGGAAATCACCCTGACCGATTAAAAGCAGGGTGTTTATATATTTTAGAGTTAAGCAGTAATCAAGAGGGACATGTTTACCTTCATGCTGAACATTTGCTAGAAAAAGTGAAAACACTACTGGAAGAAAATCAAAAAGAGGAGATTGAATTTTCGCAAATAGCAGATCAAATTATCCAGTTGGAAGAAGAAGGGAAAATTATAGTCGAAAATAAGAAAATATATTTGCCTTCCTTATTTTTCTCAGAAAAAGGACTTGTAAGAAATATTAAGCGAGTAATGGAACAGTCGGAGTACAAAGACCAATTTCCAGAGTCGGAATTTCTTCTAGCATTAGGAAATTTGGAGGATCGTATTGGTGTCCAGTATGCCCCATCCCAACGAGAAGCAATTCAAACGGCGTTGATGTCTCCGATGCTTATATTAACAGGGGGTCCTGGTACAGGAAAAACGACAGTAATAAAAGGAATTGTTGAATTGTATGGAGAATTGCATGGCTGTTCTTTGGATCCGAAAGATTATAAAAATGATGAGCCTTATCCTTTTATTCTTGCTGCACCTACCGGTAGAGCAGCAAAGCGGATGGCAGAGTCTACAGGTTTACCGGCAGTTACCATTCATCGCTTATTAGGGTGGAATGGTACAGGTACATTTGAGCGAGATGAGGATCATCCTCTTGAGGGAAAGATTCTCATTGTGGATGAAACGTCGATGGTTGATATATGGTTAGCTCATCAATTATTTAAAGCTTTACCAGAACATATTCAAGTGATAATAGTAGGGGATGAAGACCAGCTTCCATCCGTAGGGCCTGGACAAGTACTAAAGGATTTACTTGATTCAGCTTGCATCCCAACTGTTAAATTGAAAGATATCTATCGCCAAGCAGAAGGCTCTTCGATTATCGAACTGGCTCATGAAATGAAAAAAGGACAGCTGCCAGCCAATTTACTTACACCACAGGGAGATCGCTCCTTTATAAAATGCTCTTCCAATCAGATTCCGCAAGCGATTGAAAAAATTGTTCTAAATGCCAAAAATAAAGGGTTTGCCCCTATGGATATACAAGTATTGGCTCCGATGTATAGAGGACCAGCGGGGATCGATCGATTGAATGCCATATTACAGGAGATATTAAATCCTAATCCTGATGGCACCAGGAAAGAGCTGAAATTTGGAGAGGTTACATACCGAATTGGTGATAAAGTACTTCAGCTTGTCAATCAACCAGAAAGCAATGTTTTTAATGGTGATATGGGGGAAATTGTATCGATTTTTTATGCGAAGGAAAATACAGAAAAACAAGATATGGTTATTGTCTCTTTTGATGGCATAGAAGCGACGTATACGAGACAGGATTTGAATCAAATAACGCTTGCTTACTGTTGTTCTGTCCATAAATCACAAGGAAGCGAGTTTCCAATCGTCATTATGCCAATAGTTAAAAGCTATTATCGGATGTTAAGACGAAATCTCATTTATACGGGCATCACAAGAAGTAAACAATTCTTAATTCTTTGCGGTGAAATAGAAGCGATGGAACTAGGCGTCAGCAGAAATGACGAGTTAAATCGTCAAACGACCTTAAAAGAAAAAATCAAAGAAATGTTTGCAGATGTCTACAAACCAGATGAAAAGGCAGAGCTGTCCACAGAGAATTCTTTTGATTTATTGTACGAAGGCAAAATCAATGAGATTGACCCAATGATCGGCATGGATAATATAACTCCATATGACTTTATGGAAGTATAATGCGGTAAAATGAAATTCCCTCTTTAGGGGATTTTTTTTTGCCAAAGTTTGCCCTACATGTTTTTAACTCGTAAGCGAAAAATAGTAATGTTATTCTTCTTCGAATATTCCAGAACGATTCTAAATTTCCATGAAATAATCGCCAACTCCTAAGAAATTCTGGTATAAATGGATGCTGTTTTGAGCATAATGGGAATGCTTACCTGGAAATTCCTGTGTTTCGGAATTTCATGAAACGAATATAATGAGGTGTTTTCCTATGCTCAAATGTCCAAATTGCCAGAGCAAAGATATTGGAAAAATTGGAATCAATCAATACTACTGCTGGAATTGCTTTATTGAATTATCGCTAACAAAAGGGATTATTCATACACATCAAGTTGAAGAAGATGGTAGTTTAAGTTCTTTAGACGATCTATTTGAAGAAGAAGAGCGTCGATTAAGCTAGGTTCTTCTCAAATTTAGGATTGGCGCTCTCTTCTATTAAAAGGGGTGCATAGTAAAATGGGTAAAGCGATAAACACAGCTCTAGCTATTGGCGCTGGAGTAGCAGCGATAAGCTATATGCAAAAAAATAATATGCTAAGTCAGAAGCAAGTAAAAAGAATGCAAAAAAAAGTAATGAAAATGTTCTAATGTATAGGAGGAAGACTGTAGAGTTGTTCGAAAATCTACAGTCTTTTTTATTGAACGGAAGGATATGGATTAGAAAGTGTATAAAAATTCCTTCTATCTCTCACAATAGTTTAGGAGGGAGGCAAGGAAATGGACATAAGAATAAAATGGTATTACCGATTAGGATTTACATTATTGCTTTTTATTGTGTTATTTGTGTTCATAAAATTATCACCATTATGGTTACCCATTTTAAGTCTTATCACAAAAGTAATTACTCCTTTTATCATTGGAGCATTTATTACCTATTTATTGCATCCTATTGTAGAGATACTTCATAAAAAAGGTTTACATAGAGGATTATCTGTAGCACTTATCTATATGCTTTTTTTCGGTGGAATTGGATATGCCTTGTATAAAGGAATCCCCATTCTTATACAGCAGCTGGAAGAACTGACAGAAAGTGCTCCCAAGCTTGCAGAACAATATAAAGATCTCATTGACTCGATTCAAGATAAAATGGAATCTTGGCCATTTAATATTCAGGAAAGAGTTGACCGAGGAATCAGCATATTTGAAACAAAGATGGAATCCCTTGTGAATAAGGTAATTAATGGGGCGATGGCAATGATCAATTATTCGATTGTCATTATGCTTATTCCATTTATCTCTTTTTACATGCTTAAAGATATTGATGCGGTAAGAAAAGCTTTTAATGGATTAATCCCCAAAAAATGGCGCAATAGTGCTCATGTCTTTTTGGAGGATGTCAACGAATCATTAGGTAGCTATATAAGAGGACAATTATTAGTTTGTACAATTATTGGTGTCATTTCCATGGTACTATTTTGGTTTTTTCATATGAAGTTTGCACTAGTACTAGGAATCATTGTAGGAGTGACAAATGTTATTCCGTATTTTGGACCTATTATTGGTGCGATACCTGCTTTAATTGTAGCAAGTACTGTTTCGGTTAAAATGCTGATTATTGTGGTCATCATCATTATTATTCTGCAGTTTCTTGAAGGAAATATTTTATCCCCTTACATTGTGGGAAAAAGCACCCATATGCATCCACTATTTATTATGTTTGCTCTTCTTTTAGGGGAGGAAATAGGAGGATTGATTGGCATGATTGTTGCTGTTCCGCTATTATCTATAGCTAAAGTAGCAATTATCCATATGAGAAAACACTTTGGGAAAAAAGAGGCGGAAATAAAACGTATATAAATAGACCGATATTGACAATACTGCCTAATAATCAGTATAATTCGAATGAAGCATATATGGATAAAATGATGAAAGAAAAAAGTAGATTATAGACCACTTGTAAAGAGAGGAATTCCCTTTGGCTGAAAGGAGTTCTCAGTGAAGGATAATTGAAAGCTAGTTCTTGAATGCAGCTAATCCCTGCCGTGTTCCGCGTTAAGGACAATTGAGAGATGGATAATATATTTATAGTATCTTCGTATACTTTTATCCATAATCAGGGTGGTACCGCGAGCAATACTTTCGTCCCTGTCCAGGGATGGAAGTTTTTTTTATGCCGAAAAAAGGTTAAACTCTATATTTGCAAAAAAATACATACAGAGAAATAGGAGGAAATGTGATGAAGAATTTAACTGGTGCAGAAATCAGAAGTAAATTTTTGGAATTTTTCCAAAGCAAAGGACATGCAATTGAACCAAGCGCGTCTTTAGTTCCCCATGAAGATCCATCTTTATTATGGATTAATAGTGGAGTTGCTACATTGAAAAAATATTTTGATGGTCGGGTAATTCCAGAAAATCCAAGAATAACAAATGCACAAAAGTCTATCCGAACAAATGATATTGAAAACGTAGGGAAAACAGCTCGTCATCATACATTCTTTGAAATGCTAGGTAATTTTTCGATTGGTGATTATTTTAAAGAAGAAGCGATTGAATGGGCTTGGGAGTTTTTGACTGATGAGAAGTGGATTGGCTTTGACAAAGAAAAATTATCTGTAACCATTCATCCCGAAGATGAAGAAGCATATCTCTTATGGAGAGATAAGATTGGTGTACCAGAAAACCGAATTATTCGTTTAGAAGGGAATTTCTGGGATATTGGAGAAGGTCCAAGTGGCCCTAATACAGAAATTTTCTATGATCGTGGTCCTGAATATGGCGACGATATTAATGATCCAGAATTATACCCAGGTGGAGAGAATGACCGTTATCTAGAGGTTTGGAATCTTGTGTTCTCTGAATTTAACCATAATCCAGATGGCACTTATACTCCACTTCCAAAGAAGAATATAGATACTGGAATGGGCTTGGAGCGTATGGCATCTGTTGTTCAAAATGTTCCTACAAACTTCGATACAGATTTATTTATGCCAATTATACAAGCTACAGAACAATTGGCAAACGCTAAGTATGGAGAGAATGCTTCAAGTGATGAAGCATTTAAAGTAATCGCAGACCATATACGTACGGTTGCTTTTGCGATTGGAGACGGAGCACTTCCATCAAATGAAGGAAGAGGCTATGTTTTAAGAAGATTATTGCGTAGAGCAGTACGTTATGCAAAGAAAATTAACATTAATCGTCCATTTATGTTTGAATTAGTTCAAGTGGTTGCAGAAATCATGGTTGATTATTATCCAACTGTAAAGGAAAAAACACCGTTCATTCAAAAAGTAATGAAAAGTGAAGAAGAACGTTTCCATGAAACATTAAATGAAGGTCTTGCAATCCTTTCTGAAGTAATGGAGAAAGCAAAGGAAAAGGGCGTAATAGCAGGAGAAGATATTTTCCGCTTATATGATACCTATGGTTTCCCAGTTGAACTAACAGAGGAATATGCGGAAGAACAAGGTCTTGGCATTGATCATGAAGGTTTTGAAAGGGAAATGGAAAGTCAGCGTGATCGCGCAAGAAAAGCTCGTCAAGAAGTAGACAGTATGCAAGTTCAAAGTGGTGTTTTAGGGAATATCAAGGTAGAAAGTCAATTTGTTGGCTACGAACAGTGGGAAACAGAAGCAAAAATAGTTGCCTTATTAAAGGATGGAGAAGAAGTGGAGTCAGCAGAAGCTGGTGACGAAATTCAATTTATTTTAGATAAGACTCCATTCTATGCTGAGAGCGGCGGTCAAATTGCTGACAAGGGAATTGTGAAATCAACACATGTAACCATACGGGTAGAAGATGTTCAAAAAGCACCTAATGGTCAAAACTTGCATAGAGGAACGATTGAATCAGGAGCCATTATGGTTAAAGATGAATTAAAGGCTACGGTAGATCGCCAAAATCGTTCCAAAATTGTTAAAAACCATACAGCTACTCATTTATTGCATCAGGCACTAAAGGATGTTTTAGGAACACATGTCAATCAAGCAGGTTCCCTTGTACAACCAGATCGTTTACGTTTTGATTTCTCTCATTTTGGACAAATTACAGCTGAGGAATTAGATGAAATAGAAAAAATCGTTAACGAAAAAATTTGGGAAAGCATCGCGGTACAAATTGATTATAAAAATATTGATGAAGCAAAAGCGATGGGTGCGATGGCTCTATTTGGTGAAAAATATGGTAAAATCGTCCGTGTTGTTCAAGTGGGCTCATATAGCTTAGAACTATGTGGTGGCTGTCATGTAGACAATACTTCAGCAATCGGTTTATTTAAAATTGTATCAGAAGCAGGAATCGGTGCAGGAACTAGACGTATAGAAGCAGTAACTGGACAAGCAGCATATCAACAATTAACAGATCAAATTCATTTATTAAAAGATGCTGCAAATAAATTAAAAACAAGTCCAAAGGATGTTGCTACACGAATTGAAAGTCTTCTTACTGAAGTAAAGCAGTTACAACGTGAAAATGAATCGCTTGCTGCAAAACTAAGTAATATAGAAGCAGGAAATCTTGTAGAAAAAGTAAAAATGGTAAATGGGGTGCCGGTGTTAGCAGCATCAATACCAAATGTTGATATGAATAATTTACGTACAATGGCAGATGAATTAAAACAAAAAATTGGCTCTGTTGTATTAGTTCTTGGAAGTGCTAATGAAGGAAAAGTAAATATCATCGCTGGTGTTACGAAAGATTTAATGGATAAAGGCTATCATGCAGGGAAGATTGTTAAAGAAGTGGCTTCTATTTGCGGCGGCGGCGGTGGCGGTCGTCCAGATATGGCTCAAGCAGGCGGGAAGGATCCATCTAAATTAAAGGATGCCCTAGATTTTGTAGAAGATTATGTGAAATCCGTTTGATATTAGGGACAAGTAGTGTAAAATGTAGATAACTCTTAACAGAAATTGTTCGAAAAGGAAATGGGGTGTTTCAAAATGAGCTCATTCGATAAAACAATGAGATTCAATTTTCCAGAAGAACCATATGAACATGATGTAAAAGAAGTACTTTATCAAGTATATGAAGCACTTCAAGAAAAAGGGTATAATCCGATTAATCAAATAGTTGGTTATCTGCTTTCCGGGGATCCTGCTTATATTCCCCGCCATATGGATGCGCGGAATATCATCAGAAAATTAGAGCGTGATGAAATCATTGAGGAACTTGTGAAGTTTTATTTAAAACAGCAACGAGAGGAATAAACATATGCGAGTAATGGGCTTGGATGTTGGCTCAAAAACAGTTGGAGTAGCTGTTAGTGATGCTTTAGGATGGACAGCACAAGGAATTGAAACGATTCAAATCGATGAAGAAAAAGAACGATTTGGTCTAGAACGCATTGGATCCTTGATTGTTGAGTATGATGTAGGTAAAATAGTGGTTGGACTTCCCAAAAATATGAATGGTAGTATAGGCTTTCGTGGTGAAGCTAGCCAATTGTACGGTAAGCTTTTAGAAGAGCGATTTGAATTGCCAGTTATTTTTTGGGATGAACGACTAACAACAATGGCTGCTGAGAGAATCCTTTTAGAAGCAGATGTTAGTAGGAAAAAACGCAAAAAAGTTATTGATAAAATGGCTGCATCCTTGATCTTGCAAGGGTATTTAGACAGCCAAAAATAATGAGGTGGAAATAATGGAACACGGTGAAACTAATACAATTACAGTTGTAGACGAGCAAGGTAATGAACAATTATGTGAGATTCTGTTTACATTTGAATCGGATGAATTCGGAAAATCATATGTATTATACTATCCTATGGGCGAAGGAGATGACGATGAAGAAATCGATATCCACGCATCTTCTTTCATTCCGAACGAGGAAACAGGAGACGGTGAGCTTTCTCCAATTGAAACTGAAGAAGAATGGGATCTTGTTGAAGAAATGCTTAACACATTCCTTGCAGAACAAGAAGAAGAATAATTTACGGTTAAAAAGAGTCCATTTAGGGCTCTTTTTTTGCTTTGTTCTAAATAAATTGTTACATTTTTGACTATCAGTCTATGTAAATAAATAGAGCGATCCTTCGATTTCAAATCAGCATAATAAACGCCATAGTATCGGAAAATATCTGATGTTAAGTTACTATCCAGCTATGTTAGCCTCCCATCGACAGGTAAATTTTGATAAAAGCTACAAATTTCTTTGCAAAATATAGTATAATAGGTCGAGATATGTAAAAAAGTTTGATTGGTGTGTGTCAAGGAGGGAAAAGGTTGACTAAAAATAAAGACGAAAAGAATGCTTCAAAGAGTAAGAAAGAGTTATTTTTAGCTAATTTAAATCAGAGACAACAAGAAGCGAAATTAGTAAGAAGAATAGTGGCGATCGTTGCCCTTATATTGATTATAATTGTAGCAGTTGTAGGGACTTCTGGTTATTTCTATATAAAATCAGCACTTCAGCCTGTTAGTTCTGACAGTGATAAAGAAATTATTATTGATATTCCAATTGGTTCTGGTGTAAGCACTATTTCTCAATTGCTGGAAGATAATGGACTCGTAAAAAATGCGAAGGTGTTTAAATATTATGTAAAATTTAAGAATGAGTCGAATTTTATGGCAGGGGAGTATCACATGAATCCTTCCATGACGATTCAGGAAATCATTGAAAGCTTAAAAACAGGCAAGATTATGCAGGAGCCAATTTTTACTATGACAATACCTGAAGGCAAACAGCTCAAGGAAATAGCTGCTATTATTGCAGAGAAAACAAATCAAAAAGAAGAAGAAATTTGGAAGCAATTAAATGATGAGACATTTATCAAGGGGTTAATGGCACAGTATCCTGATATTCTGACAACAGAAATTTGGGCGAAAAATATTAAGTATCCACTTGAGGGATATTTATTCCCCGCCACATATTCTTATTATGAAGAAAAACCAACACTAGAATCAATCATCTCTGTCATGCTTGATAAAACAGAAAGTGTCGTAAATGCATATGAAACGGAGATTGCAAGAGATGATTTAACTGTTCATCAATTCTTGACAATGTCCTCTTTAATAGAAGAAGAGGCTACAAAAAATGTGGATCGAAAAAAAATTGCAAGTGTCTTCTATAACCGGATTGAAGAAGGCATGCCTCTGCAAACAGATCCTACTGTCCTCTATGCATTAGGTGAACATAAGGATAGAGTGCTTTATGAAGACCTAGAGGTAGATTCTCCATATAATACCTATCAAAATGTAGGCTTACCGCCTGGCCCAATTGCGAATGCTGGAACGATTTCCATGGAAGCTGCATTACATCCGGAAGAAACCGATTATTTATATTTTCTAGCTTCGAAAGATGGGAAAGTATACTTCTCTAAATCGCTTAATGAGCATAATGAATTGAAAGCTAAATATATTACAGAGAATAATTAAAAAAGAGACTGCAGGCAAAAAAATTGCTGCAGTCTTTTTGTCTAGTTTAATCTATTTTGATTTCCATCCTAGATTGTTCGAAAATTCGTCAAAATTATACGGTGTTTACCTTTGATAACCGAAGATTTATTAGCATTCAACAATATTTTATGATAAAATAGTACAAGTGTTTTTGAGTATATATTAGTCAATTACCCGAATTTCATACACATTTAATGAGTTGTTAGGTTCTTATTCAGAAGCTAACTATTTTTAGGTAGAAGACAAAAAAGGATAGGGCTTTAAGGAAAATAGGAGGGACTCATCCTTGCAAAATAAACAAATCCTGGATTACATTGAACAATTAATTCCAGAAAGAAATGAGCAATTGCGAGAAATAGAAGAGTATGCTCGACAAAATGAAGTTCCAATCATGGAGTTAGTAGGAATAGAAGCATTATTACAATTATTGCGTATTCAACAGCCTAAAAAAATCTTGGAGGTTGGTACAGCAATTGGCTATTCCGCATTAAGAATGGCAGAGGTACTCCCGTTTTCTCAAATATTAACGATTGAAAGAGACGAACACCGGTATTTAGTAGCGAAAGAAAATGTAAAAAAGCTTAAAAAGGAATCACAAATAATCTTATTGCAAGGTGATGCCCTTGAACTCGATTCCGCTGTAGAACATTATGGACCGTTTGATGCCATTTTCATTGATGCAGCAAAAGGACAGTATCAAAAGTTTTTTAATCTATATAGCCAATTTTTATCAGCTGACGGAATCGTATATACAGATAATATACTATTTCATGGCTTAGTTGCAGAAAGGGAGATAGAGAGTAGAAACCTTCGCCAATTAGTACGTAAAATAAGAAATTACAATCAATGGCTAATGGAAAATCAGGAATACCACACAGCGATTTTGCCTGTCGGAGACGGTATTGCAATTAGTAAAAAGAGGGGATAATCATGAAAAAACCGGAATTACTAGTAACGCCAACCAGCATAAATGATATTGAGCCACTTATTGATAATGGAGCAGATGCATTTGTGATTGGTGAGCAAAAATTTGGTTTGAGATTAGCTGGTGAATTTGATCGTGAGGCAACAAAAAAGACGATTGAAATAGCTCACCAAAGAGGAAAAAAGGTTTATGTAGCTGTAAATGCTATTTTTCATAATGATAAAATAGAGGATGTAACAGAATATCTTCGTTTTTTAAATGATGTGAAAGCAGATGCTGTTATCTATGGAGATCCAGCTGTTTTAATGATTGCTAGAGAAGTAGCTCCAAGCTTGAAATTACACTGGAGTACAGAAACGACAGGAACGAACTGGTATACGTGTAATTACTGGGGGCGAAAAGGAGCGAAAAGAGCAGTTCTGGCGAGAGAAATTAGCATGGATGCTATTATTGAAACAAAAGAGAACGCAGAAGTAGAAATAGAAATTCAGGTTCATGGAATGGCAACAATGTTTCAATCAAAACGTACTTTGCTAGAACACTATTTCCAATATCAAGGGAAAGAAGTGGAATTGGAAGCGAGCAAAACGGATAAGAATTTATTTCTTCATGATAAAGAAAGAGCAAATAAATACCCTATTTTTCAGGACGAAAATGGTACGCATATTATGAGTCCAAATGATATTTGTATTATTGATGAGCTTCAAGACCTTATAGAAGCTGGCGTTGACTCTTTTAAAATTGATGGTCTTCTAAAAGATTCAGCATATATTATTGCAGTTACTGGTTTTTATCATAAAGCAATATCCATGTACTTAAATAATCCAGGTCAATATGACGAAGAAAAAGATAATTTACTTGCTGAAATAGAAAAAATTCAACCACCTAATAGACCATTAGATACAGGATTTTTCTTTAAAGAAACGGTTTACTAAAAAATGGAGGAGAAGGGAAATGACTATAGTTAAAGATCCTATTTCTGAAATAAGAGATGGAAAAAGAGTAATTATAAAGAAACCGGAACTATTAGCACCAGCTGGTAATCTAGAAAAATTAAAGATCGCTGTTGCTTACGGGGCAGATGCTGTATTTATTGGTGGGCAAGAGTATGGACTTCGTTCGAATGCTGGAAACTTCACTTTTGAAGAAATGAAAGAAGGAGTGGAGTTTGCGAAGAAATATCAGGCGAAAGTATATGTAACAACTAATATTTTTGCACATAACGAAAATATCGATGGATTGGAAGATTACTTATTAGGTTTACAGGCAGCAGGTGTTCACGGAATAATAGTTGCCGATCCTTTAATCATTGAAACTTGTCGACGAGTAGCACCGGAAATTGAGGTCCATTTAAGTACACAGCAATCTCTTTCAAATTGGAAGGCTGTTCAATATTGGAAGGAAGAAGGATTAGAACGTGTTGTGCTTGCTCGTGAAACAAGTGCTGATGAAATAAAAGAAATGAAAGAAAAAGTAGATATTGAAATTGAAACCTTTATCCATGGTGCGATGTGCATCGCTTATTCAGGCCGTTGTACATTAAGTAATCATATGACTGCTAGAGATTCAAATCGTGGTGGTTGCTGTCAATCCTGTCGTTGGGACTATGATTTATACAAGCTAGAGGGAGAAGAAGAACAGGCTTTATTTACGGATGGGGATGCCCCTTTTGCAATGAGCCCGAAAGACTTAAAACTAGTTGAATCGATTCCTCGTATGATTGAACTAGGTATTGATAGTTTGAAAATTGAAGGTAGAATGAAATCTATTCATTATATAGCAACAGTTGTTAGTGTATATCGTAAAGTTATTGATGCTTATTGTGCTGATCCAGACAACTTTATCATTCAAGAGGAGTGGCTAAAAGAACTGGATAAATGTGCAAATCGAGAGACAGCACCTGCTTTCTTTGAGGGACAGCCAGGGTATAAAGAGCAAATGTTTGGAAATCATAGCAAAAAGACTACATTTGACTTTGCTGGTTTAGTGCTGGATTATCAAGAAGATACAAAAATGGTAACATTACAACAAAGAAACTTCTTTAAACAGGGGCAGGAAGTCGAATTTTTCGGTCCAGAAATCGATAATTTTACAATGGTTGTTGAAAAAATTTGGGATGCAGATGGCAACGAAATCGATGCAGCAAGACATCCGTTACAGATTGTTAAATTCAAGGTGGATCACCCTGTTTATCCAAATAATATGATGCGAAAGGAGCTTTAATTAGCATGCAGCCGAAACCAGTAGTAATAGGTGTCGCAGGTGGCTCCGGTTCTGGAAAAACAAGTGTGACAAAAGCTATATTTGACCATTTTAAAGGACATTCCATTTTGATGCTCGAACAAGATTATTATTATAAAGATCAATCTCATTTACCTTTTGAGGAGAGATTGAAAACAAATTATGATCATCCTCTCGCATTTGATACGGAGTTATTAATAAGCCACATTCAAAAATTATTAAATTATGAGTCAGTGGAAAAGCCTGTATATAATTATGCCATGCATACCCGTTCAGAGGAAACGATACTAGTTGAGCCAAAGGATGTAATTATTGTTGAAGGTATTTTAATTTTAGAAGATGAAGGTCTAAGAAATTTAATGGATATGAAGCTGTTTGTGGATACAGACGCTGATTTGCGTATTATCAGAAGATTGATGAGAGATATCAAAGAAAGAGGAAGATCCATTGACTCCGTGATTGAACAATATGTAAATGTAGTTCGCCCGATGCATAATCAATTTATAGAACCAACGAAAAGATATGCAGATGTTATCATTCCAGAAGGCGGCCATAATCATGTAGCAATTGACTTGATGGTTACAAAAATTCAAACAATTCTTGAACAAAAATCGCTTTTATGAAACAATAGATAGTATTCATTAAAAAGTACTTAGATAAATTTAGGCTGGGACAAAAGCATTTAGAGAGTCCGACTTTATAGATTTACTATTTAGTTTGATCCCAGCTTCATTTTTCCCAATAATGATTATGTAAGTACCAATAAGTTAAGATAACAGGAAGAAGAGGAATAGAGTGTTAGAAGGCAATGGAGGAAACAAAGTGAACTTCATTAAAGGGAATCAATTTTCAACAAAAACCACTAATCAAAAAAAAAATGTTTAAACAGAACGGTTAATCTGGTAGAAAATGCTTTCTTTTTTCCTCAATCCGTATTAAACTCATTCTATTAGAAAAAAGCGCGTCTATCCAAAGTTGTCGTGCTAGTATCTTTAATACATAATTTATTAGGGGCTTTTAGAAGAGCATATATGTTATTTTTTCTATTAATCCCATACTTGAAGGAGTGAAGATTTTGGCAATTGAAAAAGAATTTCCAATGACATTAGCAGGTAAAGAAAAATTAGAACAGGAATTAGAGCAATTAAAAACGGTAAAACGTAAAGAAGTAGTAGAACGTATTAAAATTGCACGTAGTTTCGGAGATTTATCTGAGAACTCAGAGTATGATTCAGCGAAAGAAGAGCAAGCATTTGTCGAAGGTCGTATTACGACAATTGAAAATATGATTCGTAATGCAAAGATAATCTCTGAAGACGAACTTGATCGTGACACAGTTTCTCTTGGAAGCTCTGTAACCTTTATCGAGCTTCCAGATGGAGAGGAAGAAACATATACCATCGTTGGTAGTGCGGAGGCAGATCCGTTTGAAGGGAAAATTTCTAACGATTCTCCAATTGCCAAAAGCTTATTCGGAAAAAAAGTTGGAGACAAGGTAATTGTACAAACTCCAGGTGGAGAAATGAATGTACAAATCGTTACAATTAAATAAGTATGATTTAAATAAGTTGGTAACAATATAAAAAGTTATCATGACTTGTTTATAAAGGAGACACCTCGTCAACACTCTTGATGAGGTGTTTTTTATGTGGAGAAAAAGAATAGTTGGCATTGGCATTGTTTTTTTATTTGCCCTTTGTGTTTTGCTTGGTCGGTTAATACAAGTTCAGTTAGTAGAGACAAACCATTTTACTAAGCATAATATTAATTTGGTGGAAGCAAGTGTAAAGCAAAGATCTCAGGAAATGGAATTAGACAATGGTCGGGGAACCTTTCTTGATAAAAATGGGGATGCTCTAACACATCAGACAAAAGCGGTTTTAATATTATTTCCATTTTTAAATAAAATGGATTGGGATAGCAAAAAAGTAGCGGATATTATTGGGACAAGTGAATACAATGTAAAGAAAAGTATAGTAGATGCCGAAGATCCAGTAGTATTTGGAGGTAAGGAACCTTTAGAATTAACAAGCAGTCAAATGTCTGCTATCAATAAGCTAAAAATACCAGGTGTATTTGCTGCGGAGAAAAAATTTCATATCAATAACAATATGGCTGAACAATTGCTTGGTATTACTGGACAAAACTACGAAGAACTTCAAAAGCGTTATCCAGATAGAGAACTATCAAGTAATACATTAATTGGCTTAACCGGATTGGAAAGAAGTTTTGATGAATTTCTGTTGCCAGATGGGGAATCAAAGCTTGTTTACCATGTAGATGCAAAAGGAGGACCGCTATTTGGCTTAAATGTTAAATATGTAGAACCAGCGAATCCTTTTTACCCTGTCAATGTTCGAACTACGATTGATACGGAATTACAAGAGATGGCTGAAAGATTAGTGGATGAACAAGGCATAAAGAAGGGTGGACTTGTTCTGTTGGATCTCGAGGATAATTCTGTTGCAGCCATGGTGTCAAGACCAAAGATAAATAAAACAAATCCATATCAGACAGACGGAGTAAATAACTATATGCTGAAACAGCAAATTGTTGGATCTGTTTTTAAAACCGTCATCGCAGCTGCCGCAATTGATAACAAATTGGATGACCCTAATAGGCAATTCAATTGTAGTAAAAAGATTAACGGTGACCCAGACCCAAATTATCAGCATGGGATGCTAAATTTTACAGAAAGTTTTGCTGTTAGCTGTAACAATACATTTGGAACATTAGCAAAAGAATTAAAAGACATAGATGAGAACTTAATCGAAGAATATGCCGAGAAATTATCCTTAACTAGTTTAGTTGGCTGGGAAGGAAGTGTTTTTCATTCAGCAGATTTTCAGCAGTTTAGTGGAGAAGAAAAGGGGAGAGTGTTTCTTAATGCGGAAGCAAAACAGGACAAAAACTTTGTTGCATTAACAGGTATCGGCCAACATGAAGTTCGAGTTACACCACTAGCTGTTGCCAATATGATGGCTACCATTGCTAGAGGAGGGACGAAGGAAAGTGTACAAATCGTATCAGATATTCAATACAAAAATGGAACGACCTTTTACTCTTTTGATAAACAAGAGCTAGACGGGGAAAGTTTATCTCCTTATACTGCATCAAGACTGCAACAGCTATTAAGAGAAGTTGTTAGAAAAGAGAAAGGGACCGGGAGATGGTTTCAGGATCTTCCTTACACGGTTGCGGGTAAATCAGGAACGGCGGAAACAGGCGTATTTCAGGATGGTAAGCAGCTTCATAATAAATGGTTTGCAGGTTACTTTCCATTTGATAAACCTAAGTATGCTTTAGTAGCGGTAAATTTAGATGTCTTTTCAGATGAAGGGGGAGTAAATCAACTTTTTGCCGATGTAGTAAAGGGGATATATGAAAAGCAGTAAGCTCAGGGACCGATAAAGGAAAATACATAGGGTTCCTACTTTTCTAAAAGCGTACTAACATGTTAAAATATGAACAGTGAAAAAGAATTTGAATGGGAAGCCGTGCTTATATAGATAGAATGGAAGAAGTCAATAGGAGGAGAAACACCTTGAGTAAAGAAATAAATAATGAAAATAGCACAAGATATCAACAGAGATCCAAGAGAAAGAAAACGAATCTTATTTTGAATGGGTTAATTATCGCCGTAATTTTATTAATCGGATTCGTATCTTATTCTATTTTTCATACGAACGATGAAAATAATGCAGATAAAAAACAATCGAGCGGTACGAATACAGGTCAGGAAGCAACAAATGACGAAACAGCTTCAACAACTGAATCTGACGAAGCAACGAATGAGGAAGATACACAAGTAGATGAAGAAGCAGCGGAATCGGAAAATGGAGAAATGGTAACAGAAGGGGGAAGTGATTCCAATGTAGTCAAGACAATAGAGAATTCTTCCTGGGAGCCAGTAGGAACAACACAAACTGGTGAGCATGTTGCATCATATTCAGAAGGTGTGGATTGGAAGGAGCAAGTAAAAGCCTTGTCCTATGCGACTGGATTAGATAGTAATAATATGACGGTGTGGTTCCTTGGCAATAACAACAAAGATCCACAAAAATCAATAGGGACCGTTTCTTCGAAAGACCAATCTGAAAAATATAGAGTGTATATTGAATGGGTTGACGGAAGCGGTTGGAAACCGACAAAAGTAGAGGAAATAAAAGATTTAAATATTCGTTAAGAGTGAAACTGGAGGAAAGACTCTCCAGTTCTTTTTTTGGTTTGTATTAAAAATTCTTTTTCAGTTTGAAATGCACAACAGCTGTATAATAAGGCCGCCCATTATCTAGTAAAGTAACCTGATGAGAAACTGAGTGCACTGAGAGTAGAATGGATTTATTTACTTCAATCTGTTCATTTATTTTTTTCTCGATTGTTTTCAAACTCTCGCCTTCAAAAAATTCTACTTTATCTTCGATTAATTCTAATTGAATATTCATGTATAACTCCCTTTCTACTACTAGTAAAAATATCATAACATAAGCAAACGATGGAAGAATAATAAAATAATGAAACACGCAAAAGAGAGTTATTAAAAAATAGGGAATTAACTTACTATTTTAAGTTTGTTGATAACAGGAAGAAAGATATGATAAATTAAGAACAAGAAATATTTTAAAGCATAGTATACTGATAGGAATTGTATATTATAACAACAGGGGTGCAAAGTTATGGGAAAAGAGTTCCTAGAAATCTTTGAACAATGGGCTGAATCTTATGATGATAGCCTCACTAATGATATCGAATATGAAGAAGTATTTTGTCATTATGACCATATATTAAACAATGTTGCTAAGCGTTCCACTGGCCATGTTGTAGAATTTGGACCGGGAACTGGGAATCTAACACTTCAATTGATTAAAAAAGGATTTAAGGTTACAGCGATTGAACCATCAGCTGCTATGCGAAAAATTGCAAAGGAGAAAATTGGTGCAAGAGCACAGCTAATAGAAGGAGATTTTCTCGAATTCAAGTTAGATTTTATACCAAATACATTTGTAAGTACTTATGCATTTCATCATTTAACCAATCAAGAAAAAGAGGAAGCGATTAAACAGTATAGTAATTTCCTGCCTATAGGTGGTAAAATAGTGTTTGCTGATACAATGTTTGTCACGAAAGAAGCATACGATGAAGCAATAAAGGTAGCGACCGAAAAGGGACAGCAGCATTTAGCAGAAGACTTACAAAGAGAATACTATACAACAATCCCTTTTCTAACGGAAATCTTAGAGAAAAATGGCTTTTCTGCTCATTTCGAGAAGATGAATGATTTTGTTTGGATTATGGAAGGGGAAAAAATAGACGAAAGAGGTAAATGAATTGAAAATCGCAATTATCGGGGCAATGGAAGAAGAAGTAACTTTATTACGTGAAAGAATAACAAACAAGAAAGAACACACAATCGTTGGATTTCAATTTGTTGAAGGGCAATTATACGGTAAAGAGGTTATCTTACTTCGATCAGGTATAGGAAAAGTAAATGCGGCAATGAGCACAACAATCCTCCTTCAGACATTTGAACCAGATTATCTTATTAATACTGGATCAGCAGGGGGACTAAATCCTGAATTAGAAGTAGGAGATGTGGTTATTTCTAACGACGTGCGCCATCATGATGTTGATGCCACAATTTTTGGTTATGAATATGGGCAAGTTCCACAAATGCCTGCAAGTTTTAAGGCAAATGAAAGGTTAATTGATATAGCTGAACAGAGTGCCAAGGAAATTGGAAATCATGCTGTAGTAACAGGTTTGATTACAACAGGTGATTCGTTTATTAATCAACCTGAAAAAGCAGCATTTATTAAATCAAAATTTGATCAACTACAAGCAGTTGAAATGGAAGCAGCGGCTATTGCTCAAGTAGCATATCAATATAACATTCCATTTGTTATTATTCGTTCCTTATCTGATATTGCTGGTAAAGAATCCTACTTATCCTTTGACCAGTATTTAGAAAAGGCAGCTGTACATTCAGCAAATCTAGTTATGGGAATCGTTAGCAGAATCTAAAAGCGGCGGAGGGTTAAAAACCCTTCACCTTTCTTTTTCTATAAAGTAGAGTAATCCAATCAGAATAATAAGAAGTAATTATTTTATGGATACCACGAAATTTTCAACAAAAAGGGTAAGAATAAAATAGGGGGTGTAGAGTTTGAATGTTTATCAAAATGTACATCAATTAATTGGCCATACACCTATTGTAGAACTGACAAATTTTCCATTACCTAAAAGTGTTCGGTTATTTGCAAAGTTAGAATATTATAATCCTGGTGGAAGTATTAAAGATCGATTAGGCTATGAATTAATTCAAGCAGCATTACAAAGTGGAAAGCTAACTAAAGGTGGAACGATTATTGAACCTACTGCAGGGAATACAGGAATTGGGCTGGCACTAGCAGCCTTAAATACAGGAGTAAAAGTAATGGTTTGCGTACCAGAAAAATTTAGTATGGAAAAACAAGCAATTATGAAGGCATTGGGAGCAGAAATTATTCATACACCAACCTCATTAGGAATGAGTGGTGCAATAGAAAAGGCAAAGGAATTGCATCAAGAAATTCCTAATTCTTATATCCCAGGACAATTCGAAAATGAAGTGAATCCAAATACGTATTATAAAACGCTAGGGCCAGAAATTTGGGAGCAATTAAATCATCAAGTCGATATATTTGTCGCCGGAGCCGGAACGGGTGGTACCTTTATGGGAACGGCTCGATATTTAAAAGACCAAAATCCAGCTGTTAAGTCAGTAATAGTAGAACCAGAAGGCTCTATTTTAAATGGTGGACAAAGTGGACCCCATAAAACAGAAGGAATTGGAATGGAATTTCTGCCAGATTTTATCGATCGAAAATTTTTTGACCAAATCTATACGGTTTCAGATTCAGATGCTTTTCATTATGTAAAGCTTGCTGCCGAAAAGGAAGGTTTACTTGTCGGTAGTTCTTCAGGCGCAGCTCTTTATGCAGCTGTTCAAGTAGCGAAGAAAGCAAGAAGTGGTAGCAATATCGTGGTGATTTTTCCAGATTCTAGTGATCGTTATATAAGCAAAAAAATATTTGAGGGAGGAATTTAAATGAAAAGAAAAACAAAATTAATACATGGTGGAGTTCCAAGTGATCCACATACTGGCGCAGTAAATGTTCCTATCTATCAAGTGAGTACTTATAAACAGGACGGTATTGGAAACCATAAAGGATTTGAATATTCCAGAACTGGTAATCCAACTCGTCATGCATTAGAAGAACTCATTAAGGATTTAGAAGAGGGAACAAGAGGTTTTGCTTTTAGTTCCGGTATGGCAGCTATTACTGCGGTCATGATGCTATTTAAAAAGGGTGACCATATATTATTAACAGACGATGTTTATGGTGGAACTTTCCGAGTAATGACAAAGGTATTAAATAAGTTTGGTATCGAGGCAAGTTTTGTCGATACCAGTGATATTAGCAATATAACAGAAGCAATAAAAGAAAATACAGTTGCTTTGTATATCGAAACCCCAACCAATCCGTTATTAAAAATAACAGACATCGAGGCAGCTTCTCATGTTGCGAAAGAAAATGGCTTATTTACGATTGTAGATAATACATTCTCTACGCCATATTGGCAAACACCATTAACACTAGGGGCGGATATTGTGCTTCATAGTGCAACAAAGTATTTAGGTGGACATAGTGATGTCGTCTCTGGATTGGTAGTCGTTAAAGATGAAAAATTAGGAGAAGATCTTCATTTTGTTCAAAATTCAACAGGCGGTGTTTTAGGACCAAATGATTCTTGGCTTCTTATCAGAGGGATGAAAACACTTGGAATACGTATGGAGGAACATGAAAGCAATACAAAGCAAATTGTCTCATTTTTAGAAGAACATCCTGCCATTTCAAAGGTATATTATCCAGGTCTAAGCACACATCCAAATCATGAAATAAGCAAGAAGCAAGCACTAGGTTTTGGAGGCATGGTTAGCTTTGATGTTGGAAGTGCAGAAAACGCTGATAAGCTTTTAAAGAAAGTCAAGTTCTTCACCCTAGCAGAAAGCTTAGGGGCTGTAGAAAGTTTAATCTCTGTTCCGGCAAGGATGACACATGCTTCAATCCCAGCAGAAAGAAGAGCAGAGCTTGGGATAACTGATGGTCTTGTAAGAATTTCTGTTGGACTAGAGGATGTAGAAGATTTAATCGAGGATTTAAAGCAAGCACTACAATAATTTAAAAATAAAAAGGGATATCAAATAGTATGGCTATTTGATATCCCTTTTTATCTTGACTCCTTGTCTGTTTGAAAAGATTAAACAAAAATAGGAGAAATCACTAAATAACTGTGGGTAGCCGTCTAAATTTTAAAAAAAGGTTTACAAAGCTGGCATTGGAGGATATAATTACCAATGTGAGATAAAAAAATTCTAAGGAGGTTGAATAAAATGGAAAGATTTTTACCAGAATTAAACAGTGTACTAGTAATTGAATATGCAATATACACGAATTCAACCACTTCGGAATGGGAAATTTTATCTTAGTTTATTCTAACTAGAAAATATCCAACCGCAGGGTAGTCGTGTCCTGCGGTTTTATTATGTCTATTTTTAAACCGCAGATAGGTCTATTTGCGGTTTTTTTGTGTGCTCACGAGAAAAAATTCCATTTATGGTAATAATTGATTAAAGAGAGGTGTAAAGGAAATGACATTAAATCTAATTCTTCTAACGGTTACGATTAAGAAAAAGCAGTATACAAATGCTGATTGGATGCAAGAAATGGAAATGAAAAAAAGAATCGAGGAAAATCGTAGAAAACTCGACGAAGTAGGCTATTTAAGAAATGGGTTATAAAAAGTGCTCTCTTAGGAGGTGAAGAAATGACCTTAAGTATATTCTTTATAACAATAACGATTCACTTTAAAAAGATGACAAACGAAGAACATGCTCATTTACAGGAAATTGAGCAAATGTATGAAGAAACAAAAACAAAACAGATTCGTTCTGGGTACTTTTCCCATAACAATTACTAAAAATGTATAAGGAGTGAAAGGAAATGACGTTAAATATGCTATTTTTTACAATTACTATTCATCAAAAACAGATGACAGAAGAAGAAATACGACATCAACAAATTATTGAGGAAATAATGGAAGAGAATAGAAGAAAGCAATTGTCTGCAGTACGCTTTTTATAAAAATTAAGATAAGAACGAGAGGTGGAAGAAAGATGTTTTTAATTATCCTGCAGTGTCGACAATCAATCTTATGGGCAGATAAAGATACTGACTAACGAGGGAACTTATAGAGAAAACATAGTAGGCCAAACTGTGCAACAATTTCTGTTAAAACAACAAACAATCAGTGAATAAGGAAATCCACTGATTGTTTGTGTCTTTTTATTTTTTTATATAGCGATATTCCAATAACTGATTTAAATCGTTCATTTGCTCCAATAACTTTTCTCCAACATTGGTTTCTAATACCTTTTTCCGTTGAAGCTCCCTATCAACAACTCTTTTTACAGATAATACATCTGTACCATTTTCGAGTACATCCTCTTTGGAAGTAAACCGTTTATGTGCAACTAATTGCATTCCGTAAGAATTGTATAATAAGGTATACCCCGCAATTCCTGTTTTTGATTGATATGCTTTGGAGAACCCGCCATCAATAACAATCATTTTTCCATTTGCCTTAATTGGATTTTCCCCATTTATTTCAGCAACAGGAGTATGTCCGTTAATGATATGCCCCTGGTCAGGATTTAATCCGAACTCCTGCAATATATTGCGGCAAATATCTTCTTGTTCTCGCAAAAAATAATAGGCATTCTTTTTTTCTTTATGTGTCTCTTTCTCATTTATAAAATATCGCTCAAACGTAGTCATATCTTTTTTGCCAAATAAGGAGGAATTCTCGCCAGTCCATAAATACCAAACTAAATCTGTAGCAAAGTCATCAGTTATTTCTGGATGATTGAAGCTATAGCGTAAATAGGATTCAAATAAATCAAACAATTCTTTTCCTCTATACTCTTTCCCATCTATTTGCATCGTTTTCATTGAACCGTCCTCATTTAAAGGAATACAGCCATGGATTAATAAATTACTATTGTATTTTAAATAAAGACTTCCTTTGTTCATTAAAAAGTGTATATGTCTCGCGAGCTTTTCTGAATGCTGTATCGAAAAAAGCAGTTTATTTATGACTTGTTCTTCTTCTTTTAAAAGAAGAGAGGGATCTTCTGGATTGATTGTATTAAAGCAAGTATTTTCTAATGAGAAAATTTTTTCATTAAAATTAATTGTGTTCGTTTCATAATCAATTTTTTCTAGTAAAAGACGATGATGCATTTGAAAATCAGGGCGTCTTTTAATAATAGGCATTTCCAATTTAAATTGAATGATAGATATAGCTTGATGAATTTTGGTAATTTGTAATATATTTTCTTCTGTATTCTCTTCTTTTTTTGCATTCATTTTTGGGCGGAAAGCTTTATTATCTTTATAATATTTATTTGCTAAGTTTAAGAGAGGGCGCAAATTGATTCCATATGCATCCTCGATAATATCTAAATTATCGTATCTCGCACATATTCGAATAATATTAGCAAGACATACTTTTGATCCAGCAAATGCACCGATCCATAATACGTCATGATTTCCCCATTGAATATCAACTGAATGGTAGTCCATTAATGTTTCCATTATTTTGTCAGGATAGGGACCCCGGTCATATATATCGCCTACTACATGTAAATGATCGACAACGAGTCTTTGTATGGTATAAGCTAGTCCAATAATTAATTTATTTGCTTGTCCTAATGAAATGATTCTGTTAATGATGCTTGAATAATAATCCGTTTTATTATTCAATTCATTTTTTTCATACAATAATTCTTCAATAATATAAACAAATTGTGGTGGTAATGCTTTTCGAACTTTTGAATTTGTATATTTGGAAGATGCATATGATACTAATCGAATCATTCTTTCGATTGTATCTGCATACCAGGCATCCAGTTCATATGTATGTATAAATGAATTAACTACTCTTTTTAGTTTTTCTTCTGGATAATAAACCAATGTGGCAAATTCATCGATTTCGGCTTTGGAAAGCTCTTCTTTAAATAAATCACGAATTTTTTCTTTCACATTTCCTGAACCATTTCTTAAAACATGTTGAAAGGCATGATACTCACCATGCAGGTCACTGACAAAATGCTCTGTCCCTTTCGGAAGGTTCAGTATGGCGTCAAGGTTTATTATTTCAGTTACCACTTTCTCTTCTGAATCATACTTTTCTGTAAGTAAATCTAAATATTTCGTATCCATCTTGGCTCACCCCCATGTAATAGAAAAAGCTATCAATATATATTATACAAGGAATAAGCGAGAATTTAGTAATTAATTTAAAATATTTGGAAAATAATTCTAATGTCCCTTTTGTTTTGGAAATAAAGATTTAGGTATTTGTCTTCTTTGATGAGATGCTCCAGATATTACCCATAATTGCTTAGAAATAAACTAAAATAAAATAGATTTTCCTAAGTTTATTGTCACGTGGACATGCAAGACCTACTCCCTATTTACATAGTAATGAAGTATAGGCAAATGTCCTTGAATGTGGAGGTGGAAAGATGTCCGGAATCTTATTGTCGCTTGGAGCTTTATTAAAAGAATTAGTATTCCTTGTTTCCTATGTAAAAAATAACGCATTTCCCCAACCATTATCAGCGAGTGATGAAAAAAAATATTTAAGGTTGATGGCTGAAGGAGATTCCCATGCAAGAAATATGTTAATAGAGCATAACTTGCGCTTAGTTGCCCATATTGTGAAAAAATTTGAAAATACAGGTGAAGATTCAGAGGATCTAATTTCGATTGGAACCATCGGTCTTATAAAAGGGATAGAAAGCTTTTCAGAGGGAAAAGGGACGAAATTGGCTACTTATGCGGCTCGGTGTATAGAAAATGAAATCCTAATGCATTTAAGAGCACTGAAAAAAACAAAAAAGGATGTATCCCTGCATGACCCCATTGGTCAGGATAAAGAAGGAAACGAGATTAGCCTCATTGATGTTTTGAAATCAGAATCAGAAGATGTTGTAAATACTATTCAGTTGAATATGGAGCTTGAAAAAGTGAAAGAATATATTGATGTGTTAGATGAAAGAGAGAAAGAAGTAATCATTGGAAGATTTGGACTCGATTTAAAGAAGGAAAAAACACAACGAGAAATTGCGAAAGAACTAGGAATTTCAAGAAGCTATGTTTCTCGGATTGAAAAAAGAGCTTTGATGAAAATGTTTCATGAGTTTTACCGAGCAGAAAAGGAAAAAAAGCGCAAAAATGATTAGCGTTTATACATAAGGATGTTATAAAAAGGTGCATTCTTATGAGGGTAAAATTTTTTCATTAGCTTGAAATTGTAAAAAGAAAGTAATAGGAAAATAGAAGGCTAGAAGAAGCATCTAAAGTCATTGGATAAATCTATGACTAGGTGCTTTTTCTAATCCTTAATATTTCACATAGTGGATAAACTCTGTATTATCTGTAGCTACGGTTTTTACTATATCGCCCTGCCGATTTTTATAAATCTCATATTCACGATAAACCTCTACAATAAAGCCATCCTCTTCTTTCGTCTCTTCTAATTTGTATTCCAGTTCGGGTGCACCGAATATTTCATCTGTATTACTTGAAACCTCTTGATCTTCATTTGTTGGACTATAAAAGAGAACCTGATTTTTATTGATGCTGGCCGTTGGGGTTTCTATGTATGCAATAAAAGCAAGAAGTACAATAACCAATATAAAAGAGATTTTTTTCACAATTAATCTCCTCCTTCCATTTCATTGTATGCATGTCCTTTAGAAGTATGCGAACAAGAAACGAAGGAGTTTTTTAGAACTGGAAAATTTAATCATTTTTATCTATAAAATATCATATCGTAAAAAGTACATGCCTTACTATTATTGAAAGACTGGAGGCTAAGCATCTAGCGTGAAAAGAAGAATAAACAAATAATCTTCAAATCGTGTAAATATTTTATAATAATTGTAATATAAATGAAATATAAATGTTTCTTTCAAAAGGGTTAGAGCTAACGGAAGGGGTTGAAGATTGGTGTTTAGGAGGCTGCTGCTAGTTATCTCACTATTGCTATCTATCCTTACTAATGGACCGAATCATGAAAAAAATGAACTTATAGCAAGTAATCAGCAAGATCAAACGATTGTAACTATTTCTGAGATAAAAGATATGGTTAGAAATATGCAAACAAAAGCAGACGTCAACTCCATTCTAGGTAGGAACTATCAAGAAATAAGAGGAGAATTGTACAATAATACTGTATGGAGATTTGATTTGTATCCCGTCTCAAACTATCAATATATGTCAAAATTTGACACGGTAGATTCTGAAGGTTTACAGGAAGGATTAGTGAAATATATTATTTTTATCAGTTTTGGTGAAGAGGATAATATTATCAGTAAATCTATTTATTATTGCGATATAAAAGGAAATATTTATGAAGTAAAATATATTGAGAATACAGAAAAAGAAGTTATACTATTTTAATCATACATTCGATGAAGTCATCTTGATTATGTTACTAACTATCTACTTTTTCATAATACTTAGGCTTTCAAACAAGCGATTTTTCACCACCTTTCTATACTATTAGAAAGGTGGTGAAAAGTATGGTAAAAATTTTTATCGATCCAGGTCATGGTGGCTCTGATTCTGGTGCAGTAGGAAATGGATTACTAGAAAAAAATATCACATTAATGGTTGCACAAGAAATCAATCTTATACTTCAAAACGAATATGAAGATATTGCTATTCGAATGAGTCGTACGGGAGATGCTACAGTGAGCTTGTCAGAAAGAACAGAGGCGGCTAATAACTGGAATGCTGATTTTTATCTTTCTATTCATATAAATGCTGGTGGTGGAACAGGCTTTGAAAGCTATATATATCCAGGGATTGGTGAACCTACAACAACTTATCAAGAATTAATTCATGAGCAAGTAGTTGCTGATACAGGCTTTATTGATAGAGGAAGGAAGCGTGCAAATTTCTATGTGTTAAGAGAAACACGTATGCCTGCATTATTAACAGAAAATGGTTTTATCGATACAACGTCAGATGCTAACCGCCTAAAAGAAAGCAATTTTATTGTGAAAATTGCTAGAGGTCATGTCCTTGGTTTAGAAAAAGCATTTTCATTAACAAAAAAGCAATCTAAGCCAATATACCGTGTGCAAATTGGTGCATTTTCAGAAAAAGTAAATGCGGATAACCTAGCAGCACAAGCAAGTGAAAAAGGATTTGAAACAGCCGTTCTATTTCGAAATAACCTCTATATTGTACAAATTGGAGCCTTTAGCAGTAGAAATAATGCCGAGCAATTGGCTGCAAAGGCAGAAGATGCAGGTTTTTCGACTTATCTTTCTAATTAGTATAGGAGAATTAGTGAATATATAAAGCAATTTTTGTGATAGAGGAAAATCATTAGAAAATAGGACAATTGCCTAAAACATTGGGTACAAATAAAGAATATTTTATAGAAGAGAGGAGGAATATTAATGGTTGGTTATGGATACCCGAATCAAATACCACCAGCTGTTCCACTTGGAGGAGTAGGACCAACTCCAGTTGGATATGGATTTGGAGCACCTTATGCTGCATACGGAGGCGTATATGGAGGTTCCAGTGGTGTCTGGTATGCATTCTTAATTATTCTGTTTATTGTTATCATTCTTTTTTGGGGTGTTTGGGTATTTGGTGGCTACTTTCGTTAATAAGCATGAAGGATAAGAGAAAATGGAAAGAGCCCCGAAAATCTTCGGAAACAGTCATCGTATTAACCATCAATGGGGAAGAAAGAAATTCCCATTGATGGAAATTTTACTTTATTTACGATTCTTAAGAAAGAATGGAAATATTCCGATATTCGAACTATAATAGCATAGTAGTTACTAAGAAAGGAGCTAATAGAATAATGAGTAGAATAGCCTATCAAGAAACATGGGATTTA
Source organism: Niallia sp. HCP3S3_B10 (assembly GCF_052064465.1). Taxonomy (NCBI): domain Bacteria; kingdom Bacillati; phylum Bacillota; class Bacilli; order Caryophanales; family Bacillaceae; genus Niallia; species Niallia sp. HCP3S3_B10. Next base: position 160,021 of record NZ_JBQHVO010000001.1, read on the forward strand.
GATGGATTATTTCCTGGAGGAAGCCATTCTCCCAAGTTTAGAGAGCACTTAGCGATATCAATGGATGAAATAGCTAAATTATCATCATATGTACATAAATTTGAGCCATTGAAAGAAGCGATGGACGGCGATGCTTTGCAACAAATTGTGGAACAATTTGAAATTGTTGTAAAAAAAGTAAGACAGGCAGGTGCCTTCGTAAGTTGTTTAGAGGCACAAAATATGGAGGATAAAGAGGCGAGCGCATTAAGAGGGAGAGTAACCGAATTAAGTGCAACCTTTCAAAATGTATTAACTATTCTGGACGGGAAATTATCCTTATATAGTGACATGGAATGGGATTCCTTATTCAAAGGAAATGAATTAGAACAACTTTATTTTGTCCTGTCAGAAAGAAGAACTGCAGCTAATGAGAAATTATCTGAAGCAGAAGAAACGCTTATAAATAAACTAAGTGTTGATGGATATTATGGTTGGGGCCAAATGTATGATACGATTGTTGGAAAAATCCAGATTCCTTTTCAAGAGGAAAAACTATCTATTGGACAAGCTGCAAATAAATTTTCTAGTCCAGATCGTTCGGTTCGTAAAAGGGTGTTTTCAGAATGGGAAAAGGCATGGGATGCTCATGGAGAAGTTCTCGCAAAAACATTAAACCATTTAGCTGGATTTCGATTAAATGTTTATGGAATGAGAGGGTGGAATAACTTTCTAAAAGAACCGTTAGACATGAATCGCATGCAAGAAAAAACACTGCAAGCAATGTGGAGTGCCATTTCTAAAAAGAAACAGCCTTTTGTGCAGTTCTTGGAAAGAAAAGCAAAACTGTTAGGGTTAGAAAAGCTGAGTTGGTATGATCTGGATGCACCGCTAGGTAAGGTAGAAACAAAAATGTCTTATCAGGAGGGTGCTGACTTTATTATTAAGCACTTTGAACAATTCGGAACAGAGATGGCTATTTTTGCAAAAAAGGCATTTGAAGATAGATGGATTGAAGCAGAAGATCGAAAAGGAAAACGACCTGGAGGATTCCATACTTATTTTCCAGAAAGTGCCCAATCACGCATCTTTATGACATATTCTGGTACTCCATCAAATGTCTCAACCTTAGCCCATGAGCTAGGTCATGGTTTTCATACTTTTGCGATGAGAGATATGCATACATTAAATAGGAATTATGCAATGAATGTTGCAGAAACAGCCTCTACATTTGCAGAGATGATTGTTTCAGATGCGGCTGTGAAAGCTGCGTCCACGGAAGAAGAAAAGCTAGTATTACTAGAAGATAAAATACAGCGTTCTATTGCATTATTAATGAATATTCATGCTCGTTTTCTATTCGAAACAAAATATTATGAAGAAAGACAAAACGGACAAGTTTCTAAGGAGCAACTAAACACACTAATGTTGGCTGCGCAAAAAGAAGCATATGGAGATGCTCTATCCGAATATCATCCTTCTTTCTGGGCTTCAAAATTACACTTCTTTATAACAGGGGTACCTTTTTATAATTTTCCTTATACATTTGGTTTTCTATTTTCTCTTGGGATCTATGCAAAAGCATTAGAGGAAGGAAAAGGTTATGAGGATAAGTATATTTCACTATTAAGGGATACAGCAAGTATGACAGTAGAAGAACTGGCTTATAAACATTTACAAGTTGATTTAACAAAAGAAGATTTTTGGAACAGTGCTATTCAGCTTTGTATAAATGATGTAGAAGAATTTTTGGAGCTAACAAATGAATGAATTTGATCTAAGCAAATCAGATTAAGCATTTTCAAAATAAAGAGACCTCATAAATCTAGCTTGGTTATAGCTACTTTATGAGGTCCTAGTTTTTTTTTAAATAAAATAATGCGTTGTAAGTGTAGTTAAATTTTTCTCCATCTAAAATTTCCAATCATTAATACAGAAAGGATTAGCATGAGGAATAAATAAATATGAAGTGGCAGATATGCGAGCCATAGACAGCTAAAGGTCAGGATACAACCAGCAGCTGTTATTGGTAAGCCTGTAAAATAACCATGACTTTCTGTTATATTAAATCTAGCTAAGCGAAAAGCTCCACACACAATATAAAGGACTGTAAAAAATGATCCTGGTGCTCCAAATTCAAATAGAACTCCTTGATATACTAATAGTGCTGGCGCTACTCCAAATGAAATAATATCACTCATCGAATCAAGCTGTTTGCCTAGTTCTGATTCAATATTAAATTTTCTTGCTGTCATTCCATCCAGGCGATCTGCTAATGCTGCAATAAAAATTAATAATAGACTTAATTGTAGATGTCCCTTTAAACTATAAATAATTGCCAAAGCACCTAAAGAAATATTTGTTAAAGTTAATACATTAGCTAATTGTGTTTTAATCTTCTTCATCGTTTGTTCTAAGACTTCATGTAAAAACATTTATATTCACTCCCAGTATGAAATGAATTTCATACAACTATTTTTAATATAATCATATATAATTTTAATGTAGTATATGAATATTCGTAAAGAAAAATTTTATTTATTGGAGGATTGCTTCGTTGAAAGAAAGAGTATATCGCCATTGTATCGAACTAACGAATGGAAGATGGAGCTCCGCTTTAATTAAGAAATTTGCCTATTCTAAATGGAGCCGTTATATGATTCCTTCCTTTGCAAAGGTATATCAAATAAATATAGGTGAAATGGAAAAACAGTTAAATGAATACCGTTCATTACATGAATTCTTTATTAGAAAATTAAAAGCTAATAGTCGAAAAATAGATGCCGTTGCAGGAGAGATCATTAGTCCTGTTGATGCAGTGATTGAAGATATTGGAAAAGTAAAGAGCGATCAATCCATTATCGTGAAAGGAAAAACGTATTCTATTTATGATATGCTTGGAGACGAAAAAATAGTTAAAAAATATGTTGGAGGAACTTATCTTATTTTTTATTTAAGTCCAAGTCATTATCATCGAATTCATTGTCCTGCAACAGGTATAGTGATAAAACGTTGGACTCTTGGAAATAAATCGTATCCTGTTAATAAATATGGCTTAAAGTGGGGGAAATCAACTCTATCTCGGAATTATCGGTCTATAACTGAAATTAAGACCGAAGAAGGAACTGGCATTTGTATGGTAAAAGTTGGAGCGATGTTTATTAACTCGATTATACTAAGTCATCATAAAGAGCACTTAGTACAAGGAGAGGAAATGGCTTATTTTTCTTTCGGTTCTACAGTTGTTTTACTATTTGAAAAAAATACTTTTATACAGAAAGACTTTCCTTCTATGCCATATCCGGTTAAAATAGGAGAGGTTATTGGCGAAATGAGAAAAAAAGTATAGACTAATCTTTCAAAATTAATGGCTAAGTATGAGTCACTTTGCTTTTTCTTTGTTACCAAAGCAAGGTGTTTTCTGCTGCCATTTTGTATTTTATATAGATATAGTAACTTTTATGTAGCGTAAATAAAAAAACAGCCTAAATGAAAGGGCTGTTTTAAAGTGTATATATAGTTTTATCATTTTTCTTTGTCACTTAATCAAGAGGAAACTTTTATCTTGTTGTTTAAAGAACGTCGGTGAATTTCAGTTTCGATGAGACGAATAAATTCAGGGCTTAAATTAAGTTCCCTAGCTTTATGGTAAGACTCGATCAATAATTCATCTGACAATTTACGCATGCCAGAAACACCTCCATTCAAATCAAAAATAAGTACTTCTTTCTAGTAACATATAAATATGTATTACCTGTGATGCCGAAAAAATTTTTTTTGTTATTCTATTAAGATGAAAGTAGTGCTTTGAAAATGGGCACCATACATACTGTGCGTATAAATTTGACATAGTTTTTTTTGATAGTAATAATTGCTTGTCCAACAATAGTCATTTAAGATACATTTTGTCATTTCCGGGAAGTTAGCCTTGGAAGTTTACTGGATATTATTCTGTATCCTTACTTTAACAAAAATAAACATAGAGAACAACTGTTCGGTTATCCACAATCATAAGTGGATAACCTGTGATTAATTTGTTGAGAAGTATGTAGACGGCGTGTAAATCAATGGGTATTATGTGCATAATGTTATCCACATATGTTGAAAAATGCGATTTTTGTCGAAAATTATTTTATTATTATCAAAAAAAGAATAGATATTGTATCTTCTTTAAGAAGAAAAACGGTATAATATTACTTTCTTCTACCGTGAAAAATGGTTACCATAAAAAGAGAAGCATATATATTGGTAAAAACATAGATATAAAAGAGACAAGAGGTGTATTTTAAGTGTTTAATCAATTTTTACCTGATCAGTTTGTAAAAAATATATTTGAGATTTCACCCGAAAGCTTAAAAGAAAAAGGAATTAAAGGGATTATCACTGATTTAGATAATACGTTAGTAGAATGGGATCGCCCGCTTGCAACACCGCAAATTATTGAATGGTTTGCAGAAATGAAAAGAAATAATATTAAAGTAACAATTGTTTCTAATAATAAGGAGACGAGGGTTAAGTCATTTTCAGATCCATTGCATATTCCTTTTATTTTTGCTGCGCGCAAACCACTTGGTCGAGCATTTAAAAGAGCAGTAATGCAAATGAATGTAAAAAAAGAAGAGACAGTAGTAATCGGAGACCAATTATTAACAGATGTTCTTGGTGGAAATAGAAGTGGGTTTCATACTATTTTAGTAGTTCCTGTTGCACAAACAGATGGTTTTATGACAAGAATCAATCGGAAAATTGAAAGAAGAATTTTAAATTGGTTTCGTAGAAACGGAAAATTGACTTGGGAGGATTAATAAGTGACAGAAAGAATACATTGTATTGGCTGTGGAGTTGCCATTCAAACGGATAATAAAAATGAATTAGGATATGCCCCTTCTTCTTCACTGGAGAAAGAAGAGGTAATTTGCCAAAGATGTTTCCGTTTAAAACATTATAATGAAGTACAGGATGTTTCATTAACAGATGATGACTTTTTAAAGATATTAAATGAGATTGGCAAAAGCGATAGCCTGATTGTTAAATTAGTAGATATATTTGATTTTAATGGAAGCTGGCTACCTGGTCTGCATCGTTTTACCGGGAAAAATAAGGTTTTATTAATTGGAAATAAAGTCGATCTTCTACCTAAATCAGTGAAACAGCAGAAAGTCGTTAATTGGATGAAAAAAGAAGCGAAAGATTTAGGATTAAGACCTGAAGATGTGTATCTTGTTAGTGCTGAAAGAGGGAAGAATGTAAAGGAAGTCTTAGAAGCAATTGATTATCACCGTAATGGAAAAAATGTTTACGTAGTTGGCTGTACAAACGTAGGGAAATCAACATTTATTAATCGAATTCTTAAAGAGGTTTCAGGAGAAGAAAATGTAATCACTACTTCCCATTTTCCAGGTACAACACTAGATATCATTGAGATACCTTTATCAGATGGGAAATTTTTAGTGGATACTCCGGGAATCATCAATCATCATCAAATGGCCCATTTTGTTGACAAAAAGGATTTAAAAGTTATAACTCCAAAGAAGGAAATCAAAGCGAGAATATTTCAATTAAACGACAGACAAACACTTTACTTTGGTGGACTAGCTCGATTTGATTTTGTTAAAGGGGATCGTAATAGCTTTGTTTGTTATTTTTCTAACGAGATAATGATTCATCGAACAAAATTGGAGAATGCAGATGAATTATATAAAAAGCATGCTGGTGAGTTATTAACTCCTCCAAACAGAGAACAGATGGATGAATTTCCCGAATTAGTAAGACACGATTTCTCCATAAAAGAGCCAAAGACGGATATTGTATTTTCGGGCTTAGGCTGGATTACAGTTAATGAACCAAATATTCAAGTATCTGTTTACGTTCCAAAAGGGGTTCATGCCATGCTTCGTAAATCATTGATATAAGGATTAGAAATGTCATAAGGGAAAAGGGAGAGCGGTATGAGGAAGAATTTTGCAGTAATTGGCGATCCAATCGAACATTCCATGTCACCTATTATGCACAATGATCTTTTTCAGTTTTATGGATTAGATGCTGAGATGAAAAAGATACATATAAAAAAGGATTTCCTGCAAAGTGGTTTAAGTGAATTAAGGGACATGAACATGGCAGGCTTTAATGTTACCGTACCACATAAACAAGCTATTATTCCCTTTTTGGATGAACTGGATCCGTTGAGTAAAGCTATTGGTGCTGTAAATACTGTAGTTTGTGAAAATGGTCGATGGATTGGGTATAATACAGATGGAGAAGGATATCTAAAAGGTCTTTTAAAGCAGCTTCCTGATATAAAACAGCGAAGAACCTTAATTATTGGAAGTGGTGGGGCTGCAAGGGGTATTTATTTTACTCTTGCTCATTATGGAGTAGAACAAGTCGATATTTGCAATCGTACCATTTCAAAGGCAAAAGCCTTAAAAGAGGCATGTCCTTATCCAGTAAAAACAAATATAATGGAAATTGCGCTAGCGGAAAAAACGCTTGGAGAATATGGTCTTATTATACAAACAACTTCTATCGGAATGTCACCAAAAATAGATGCTTCTCCCATTCAAATGAGCAATGTGATGGAGGGTGCGTTTGTAAGTGATATAATCTATAATCCATTGGAAACAAAAATATTAAAAGATGCCAAAGCCAAAGGCGCAATAACTCAAAACGGGATTGATATGTTTGTATATCAAGGAGCCCTAGCTTTTGAAAAATGGCAAGGGGTATTTCCAGATACAACTAGAATGAGGCAAAATGTTTTGACACAATTAGGAGGATTAACATGTTAAGAGGTAAGCAGAAAAGATTTTTACGAGCAAAGGCACACCATTTAAGTCCTATATTCCAAGTAGGAAAAGGTGGCGTAAATGATAATATGATTAAGCAAATAAGTGAAGCATTAGAAGTAAGAGAATTATTGAAAATAAGCATTTTACAAAATTGCGATGAAGATAAAGATACCGTTGCAAGTGAATTAGTGAATGGCACGAAAAGTGAGCTAGTTCAAATTATTGGCAATACAATCGTGTTATATAAAGAGTCTAAAGAAAATAAAACGATTAATTTACCATCTTAATTCCGCAGAAGAGGCGATATTTTTGAAAAAAGTAGGGATATTAGGAGGAACGTTTGATCCCCCTCATATTGGTCATCTAATCATTGCGAATGAAGTGCTACATGCAAAAAAATTAGATGAAATATGGTTTATGCCAAACCAAGAACCTCCACATAAAATGAAATCAGGGGACGTAACGAATGCTCATCGAGTGGACATGGTACAGTTATCGATAGAGGCACACACTTCTTTTCGAATCCAAACAATTGAAATGGATAGAGAAGGAAAATCATATACCTTCGATACAATGAAGCTATTAGAAGAAGCTTATCCAGATATTGATTTCTATTTTATAATTGGAGCAGATATGGTAGAATATCTGCCTAAATGGTATAAAATTCAAGAGCTTTTGAAAATGGTACAATTCATTAGTGTAAACCGTCCTAAATATGAACTTGAAACAGATTATCCTGTTCAGTATGTAAAGGTTCCTGATATTAATATTTCCTCTAGCTTAATTCGTGAAAGGGTTAAAGCTGGAGAAACCATTTCATTTTTAGTAAGAGATGCAGTAAAGAGATATATTGAGGAGAATCGATTATATGAAGCGTGAGGAAGCATTACAAATAGTGAAAGAGCAGATAACGGAAAAACGTTATATTCACACAATTGGTGTAATGGAAACAGCTATTAAGTTAGCGACTAAATATGGCGGAAATGTCGAAAAGGCAGAAATGGCAGCGATTTTTCACGATTACGCTAAATTCCGACAGAAGGATGAAATGAAACAGATTATCCTAGAGCAAAATATGGATCCTAATCTTTTATTGTTTCATTCTGAACTTTGGCATGCTCCAGTTGGCGCTTTTCTAGTAGAGAAAGAAGTAGGAATTAACGATAGGGAAATACTAGATGCTATTAGATACCATACTTCGGGGAGACCAGAAATGAGTATGCTAGAAAAAATAGTATACTTGGCTGATTATATGGAACCAGGTAGAGCTTTTCCTGGTGTTGATGAAGTTAGAGAATTAGCAGAACTGGATTTTGAACGTGCATTTTTACAAGCAGTAAAAAACACGATCATGTTTCTCATCCGGAATAATAGAGCAGTATTTCCTTTGAGTTTTGAAACATATAATAGTTATTGTATAAAACATGGAGGTTGATTGAATGGATGAACGTACGTTATTATGGACGGCAGTAAAAGCAGCAGATGCGAAAAGAGCAGAAAATATTGTTGCACTAAATATGAAAGGTATTTCTCTAGTCGCAGATTATTTTGTTATTTGTCATGGTAATTCAGACAAGCAAGTACAAGCAATTGCAAATGAAATTAAAGATAAAGCTAGCGAGCTTGGCATCACGGTTAAACGATTTGAAGGGTATAATGAAGCAAAGTGGATTTTAGTTGACTTAGGTGATATTATCGTTCATGTTTTCCACCGGGATGAAAGAACTTATTATAATTTAGAACGCCTTTGGGGAGACGCGCCAGTTGAAAACATTGAAAGCGTGATTAGTCAATGAGTTATGAGCAGTTTGCCTATCTTTATGATCGACTGATGAATGATGTTCCATACGATAAGTGGATTGAGCTTATAAAAAAAGCAGCAAGCGATTATAAAGTTGATGGAGCAAACCTTCTAGATTTAGCATGTGGAACAGGCGAATTAGCGATTAGATTATCACAGGCTGGTTTTCAAGTAACTGGTGTTGATTTATCAGAGGATATGCTGAGTGTTGCCCAGGCAAAAACGATGGAAGCAGGAGAATCGATTTTTTATCTTGAACAAGATATGTCTCAGTTAGAAGGTTTACCTGTTTTTGATCTTGTTTGTATATGCTGTGATTCCATCAATTATTTACAAACAGAAGAAGAAGTGGTTAATACATTTAACAGTGTTTATGAACATTTGGATGAAAGAGGTCTATTTATATTCGATGTTCATTCTTTGTATAAAATGAATCATTTATTTATTAATCAAACCTATGCTGTCAACGATGAGGACGTAAGCCTTATTTGGCAGTGCTACGAAGGTGACTATCCAAATAGTGTTGAGCATGATTTAAGCTTTTTTCAACTTGACGAAAAAACAGATATGTATTTTCGCTACGATGAACTCCATCTTCAACGAACCTATTCGGTTGAACAGTATAGAGAATGGCTTGAGCAAACTGGTTTTGCTATTCTAAAAGTAGAAGCAGATTTTTCTGATGGTCCAATAGAGGATCATGCAGAAAGAATTTTCTTTTATTGTAAGAAAAAGTGAGAGAGTATCTAAGTTGAAATAATTATTAGAAAATGGAAATGTTCCATAGAGGGATCATTTCCATTTTCTTATGTCCGATTGGAAAATCTTAAAGGCGGATAAAAAAATTTAAATGGAAAGAAGGAATTTACGTTAGTCTTATAGAATGTTTTATTAGCATTAACTATTTTTATGCCCTGAAACAAGATTTTTAAGGGATAGCTGATCATCCTCATATTTTGCATGTGTTGCCTGAAATAACTGGTTAAAAGTATCTCCTAGTTGACGTTCTAATACGTTTATTCCTTCGCCAGTGATACCACCCTTTACACTTACTTTTTCCTGTAAGGTAGGTAAAGTATAATAACCTTTCTTTAATAATTCTCCCAACCCAATAAGCATTTCACTAGCTAATTTAGTTGCTGTTTCTAAATCAATTTCCGTTTCATCCACCGCACCTTCGATAAACTTCCTAGTAAGATAACAAAAAAATGCTGGTCCGCAACTTACTATATCAGAGGCTACCCTCGTAATATTATCTTCAATTTCTAACGGAGTCGAAAACTTTTTATAGAAATTCTCCAGCTGATTTTTCCAAGCTTCTGTACAATTCCTTCCAAAAGAGAACAAAGATACGCCTGCTAATGCTCTATTTGTTATGCTTGGAATTATCCGCGCAACAGAGCAATTAAAGAAAGTTTCAAGCTGGTCAGGGCTAATTGGACTTGTAATGGAAACGACACATTTATCCTTTGTTAAAACAGGAGAAATGTTTTTAGAGACACCATACATATCATGAGGCTTTACACATAAAAAAATAAGATCTGCTTCTTTTGCTATTTCAATAGCATTAGAGCATATATTTATGTTTGGATAATTTTCCTTAATTTCTAATGCTTTGGAAAGTGTTCGATTAAAAATAAATACGTCTTCGGGGGAAATAGCATTTCCATCAATCATCGCTTCTATTAATATTTTCCCCATATTACCTGTACCAATCATTCCAATTTTCATTTTTCCTTCCCCCCCTATAATGAGCGGTTTCTCATATAACGATATGAAGCAAAGATAAAAAATATACCTGAAAGGATGATTAGTTATCATGGACTGGCTTCGAAAAAATAGAAAATTCATTTTTATTGTTTTAGGTTGTTTACTCTTTCTTGTGCTTTATCATTATTCTCCTATCCTTATGCAACCTAATGAGGAAGAAGACTATATTCAGCAAGATGATTTATTTGCAGGTAGCAGTGTGGAGGAAACAGCGATAGATGGTAATAGTGTGGAAGAGGGATTACAAGATAAATTGCTGATTGTAGATGTAAAAGGCGCAGTTAAAAACCCGGGAGTTTATGAAGCAACGGAAGGAGACCGAGTGAATGATATCATAAAAAAAGCAGGAGGGATGTTGGATAAAGGAGAAAAAAATGGGGTGAATTTAGCGATGAAGGTGACAGATGAGATGATTATCTATGTTCCATATATAGGGGAAGAAGATTCTATTATTAGCGAATCTGGAAACCAGACGAGCTTATCCTCAGATGAGGAATTAATAAATATAAATAAGGCTAGTGAAACAGAATTAACTGAATTGCCAGGGGTGGGACCTTCCAAAGCAGCTGCAATCATTGAATATCGTGAACAAAATGGAGGTTTCTCTACAAAAGAGGATATCAAAAACATAAGTGGAATTGGCGAGAAAACATATGAGAAATTAGAAGCATTCATTACCATAAAGTGATAGACAAATGTTTTACAGAAAATTTAGGTGAGTTATGTCCATGGCTTAGCTTCCTTTTCATAATTGACTCACAACATACTTCTCGATAAACTAAATGAAGAATTAGATTATTGCATTGCATAACTTTGATAATTAATGGGAGTGAATGGGAATTGGATAGAATTTCATGGGATGAGTATTTTATGGCACAAAGTGAATTATTAGCATTAAGAAGCACATGTACAAGATTAGCAGTTGGAGCGACTATCGTACGAGATAAGCGTATTATTGCTGGTGGATATAATGGTAGCATAGCTGGTGGAGTTCATTGTATAGACGAAGGTTGCTATGTCATTGATAATCATTGTGTACGAACCATTCATGCAGAGATGAATGCGATTTTACAATGTGCAAAATTTGGTGTTCCTACAGATGGGGCAGATATATATGTCACTCATTTTCCTTGTCTCCAATGCTGCAAGGCGATTGTACAAGCAGGGATTAAGACAGTGTATTATGCAATAGATTATAAAAATCATCCGTATGCACTTGAGCTGTTTGAACAGGCTAATATTGCAACAGTACAAGTGGAGAGAAATGATTTTGATAAAAAAGAAGAGAAAAAGGCTTTAGTGGAAGCACTTGTTAAGCAATTAAAGGAAAATAATACGGATACTGTTAATGTGGAAACGTTGGAAAAAAGAGCAGAAGAATTATTTTCTATTATCCCTACAGCAAAGACGTCTATTTGATAATTCTTTTCCTTTTCCGATCTACAGCAGTAGATAGGAGCGATTTATGTTTCAAACTAGATTTCTATTCTTCGCCATTTCGGCATTTTTTGGTATTTTATGCTCTTTTTCTCAAACATTATTTTTTTATCTATTATATATTCTTTTTATCCTATGGCTTTATTTGGCTAAAAAAATCACATTAGGATTAAGTGGTTTTCTCATTTGTTTCTTTCTCCTTTTTCTTGTGAGGGGTAGTTATGACAATATAGGAAACCACTCGGAGATAAGCGAAGATGATTCTTCTTTTATCATTACTTTCCTAGAGTCAGCTGATATAGACGGGGATAGGTGGAGGACCGTTGGGCGTGATAAACAAACGAAAGAAAAATTAATCGTTTCCTACAAAATGAATACAGAAAAAGAAAAAAATTTTTTAGAAAGTGAGCGAGTGATTGGGAAAACTTGTATGCTACAGGGGTCATTATCGCTTCCCGCTTCGCAAAGAAACGAGAATGGGTTTGATTATAGACAGTTTCTTAAAAATGATTCAATTTATTGGTTACTTGCAACACAGGATTTAAATTTAACAAACTGTAAGGAAGAAAGTAATCTCCTCTTTTCATTAAAGCAGCTGAGAGAAAAAGGGACTATCTGGATTGCTGAACATTTTTCAGAAACAACCGTACCTATTGCAGAAGCGCTTATTTTTGGCGAACGAGGAATGATGGACGAAAACCTCCAAATTGCGTATCAGCGTTTAGGAATTATCCATCTACTAGCTATTTCTGGCTCCCATGTTGTCGTATTAATAGGGATACTTTATTTTGTGATGATCCGAGCTGGAATTACGAAAGAAAGGGCTAGCACAATTCTTTTACTACTCTTGCCCGTTTATGCTGTATTGACAGGAATAAGTCCATCGGTAGTTAGAGCTGTTTTGACCTCCATGGTACTATTGGCCAAAAATAAATTTCGAATTTTTTCTGGCTTGCCGATGATTGATATAATCAGTGTAGTCTTTTGTTTATGCTTAATTATCGACCCACGGAATCTTTTTAATATTGGTTTTTTGTTATCCTTTATTGTTTGTTTTTTCCTCATCCTTTCTTCCACTCTAATTAGGTCTTATCATACCTCAACCGTCAAAATGTATTTCTTTACTACTTTTATTTCCGAATATGCAGTAATTCCTGTTATATTGTATTATTTTTATGAAATTCCTACTCTATCTTTAGTAGCGAATCTTATTTATATCCCCTTTTATACAATTATTGTTTTGCCGTATTTAATTAGCCTTTATATTCTCTCTTTTCTATTTCCACAAATATTATCCTTTTTTTCTTTTCCTTTGGATCTTATGTTAATGTTTTCAGATAAACTGGTATTAAAGCTTGCTAGCTATCCTTTTAGTACGCTTGTTCTCGGAAGACCATCTTCTGTTTTGCTTGGCGCTTATATTGTCAGTTTACCGATTTTCTTTTTTTTGTATGAAATTATGCCAAAGAAATCGAGGAATTGGCTCTATATTATCCCTATATTGATTATTAGTTTTCAATACATTGACAATGTTTATTCAGCAAAAGGCGAAATTACTTTTATTGATGTAGGCCAAGGTGACAGTATTCTCATTCAATTGCCATATAATAAGGGGACTTATTTAATTGATACTGGTGGGACGGTAACTTTTCCTATGGAGGAATGGCAAAAACGAAAAGATCCTTTTGAAGTAGGTGCAAAAACAGTAGTTCCTTTTTTGAAAAGTAAAGGGATATCTACGATTGATAAACTAATATTGACACACGGTGATTTAGACCATATTGGAGGAAGTACAGCTGTAATAGAGCAATTAAATGTAAAAGAAATAATGTATCCAAATGTAACGGAAGAATCTTCGATAGAAAAAGAAAGACTATTATCGTTAGCAAAGCAGAAAAAAATTCCGATTCACTTTATTCAAGCAGGGAAAAAATGGACTACTGGGAAGGATGCTTTTTTAGTTTTAGCTCCTTTTGAGACAGAGGATTTAACGAAGAATAATGGTTCGATTGTAATTTATGCAAAGATTGCCAATAGAACATGGTTATTTACAGGTGATCTAGAAAAGGAAGGAGAAGAAGCGTTAATGCTTAACTATCCGCTTTTAAAGGATATAGATATTTTAAAGGTGGGCCATCATGGAAGCAAAACTTCTTCTACTAGTGAATTTATTGAGCAGCTTAAACCGAAAATTGCTATTATATCAGTTGGGGAAAATAATAGTTATAACCATCCAAGTCAAGAAGTGCTTTCTACTTTAAAAGAAAGTAAAGTCAAAGTATTTAGAACAGATGAAAATGGGGGAATTTCTTTTTATTTTTCCGAAAAAGGTGGAACGTTTCAATTGCAAATTCCATAGAATATAGCAAATGAGAATGGCTAAATCAATAAACAATGTCACTCTAATACCTATCCCACTGTAAGATATGCTTAAGCTCTTTGCACATCGCCAAAACACCTAAGCGCTGCGACTAGATTAAGGAAACACAAAGTGCGATAGCTTTTTTGTGTCTGCTTACGCAAAAGGAGACCTGAAATTTGTTAGCCAGCATATGCTAGATAGCAAATGGACTTTAGAACGTTTCTACTTTCTTACCTGTGAACAAAAAATACTTATAAAAAATGACTTGTTTTGCATTTCCTAAGCTGTCAAGACTTGACACAAATAGATTAAAGCCATTCGAGCACACTAGTAATAATACAAGTGCACCGTTACATATGAAGTATCCTAGGCCTTGATATGTAACGTTCATTATAGATTGAAGGAAGGTTTCTCTGATTCCCTTTTTTTGCTACTAGTACTCTTTGGAAAAGCAAGCAAGCTTTTTTGAAGAAATTTCTTAAGCAAGAGAGGAGTTTTCTCGAGGACCTTCTTTCTGTTAATAAATGAGCTAATTTTTGAAAAAGAGGACAACAAATAGGAGTTTCGTATATAATAATGGTTTAGTAATGGTTTATGCTAAAGAGTTATTTAGGGAATGGGGAGAAGAAATGATCGAAGAATTATGGAAAAAAATTAAACGCAAAGATTTTTCTTTTGTCTATTTATTATACGGACTAGAGTCTTTTCTAATAAACGAAACGAAATATTTATTGTTGCAATCTTTATTAAATGAGGAAGATGAGGATTTTAATTTATCTACATATGATTTGGAGGAAACTCCGGTAGAATTAGCGATAGAGGATGCAGAAACAATTCCTTTTTTTGGCGATAGAAAAGTGATTGTTTTAAATAATCCATTCTTCCTTACGGCTGAAAAAACAAAGTCAAAGGTAGAGCATAATGTAAAGAAATTGGAGGAATATTTGAAACAGCCTTCACCGTTTACTACAATGATATTTATCGCTAGTTACGAAAAGTTAGATGAACGGAAAAAAATAACAAAACAGTTAAAAACAGCAGCGTCTATTTTGGAAGCCAAAAAATTAAATGAGCAAGAATTGAAGAAATGGCTCAAGCAGCGTGCAGCATATAATCAGGTTGAAATAAATGAAGATGGATTGGATATGATCCTAAGTCTTGCGGGAACAAATTTATCCCTTTTAACATCTGAGATTGATAAAATGGCTTTATATGTACAAGATTCAAAATTAATAACGAAGGAAATTGTCGAGGAATTAGTGGCGAAATCATTGGAGCAAAATATCTTTAGCCTTGTCGATAAAGTAATCTCTAAAAAAATGGATGAAGCCTTACGGATTTATTATGATTTATTAAAGCAAAATGAAGAGCCATTAAAAATACTTTCGATTATAGCAAATCAATTTCGCTTAATCTATCAAGTAAAAGCACTAGCTCAAAAAGGATATGGGCAACAGCAAATTGCCTCTGTTTTAAAAGTCCATCCATTCCGAGTGAAACTAGCCGCAGGACAAGCTCAGCGTTTTACAGAAGAGGAATTAACAAAATGCATCCAACTATTTGCAGAAGGCGATTATCAGTTAAAAACAGGATCCATGCCAAAAAATATGGTGATAGAAATGATTTTATTTCAATTAGGACATGGAATGTAGGAGAGCGGAATTTATAGTGACAAAAACAGTAGGATGAAAAACCCCTCTTACTGTTTTTGTTTATATTTTGATTTACGGGGTTAATATTATAGCTGAATAAATAAAAAGACATAAAAAAGACTATCTAATTGATAGTCTTTTTTTACTCATTATGCGTTTGAAGCATTTTTTCTTTTCGCTAAACGAGATTTTTTACGAGCAGCAGCATTTTTATGAATAAGACCTTTAGCAGCAGCTTTGTCTAATTTACTAGCAGCTTCTACAAAACTTTCATTTGCAGCAGTTGTATCATTAAGAGCAATAGCAGCTTCAGTCTTTTTAACAGCAGTACGCATTGCAGATTTAACTGTAGTGTTTTGAGCATTACGAGCTTCACTAGTTTTTACACGTTTAATAGCAGATTTAATATTTGGCATTTACGTTCACCTCCTAAAAAGAAGCATCAAGTTCATTATTTAAACTCGATATATACATTCCTAAAAAACTTAAAGAACAAGTGATATTTTATCAAACGAGGACTAATAATGCAAGACTTCCTTCTAATTTGGACAATATGAATTTTTTTGGGGAGAAAGGCAATGCTAATAATATTCTTATATTAATTTAATTGGAAGGGGATAACGATGGAGGAAAAACTAGATTTAAGCATGTATTCTATACGGACTGATTTAGCTATTGAGGCAAAGGATTTAGCTTTACATAAACAAGGGCTTGTTCAAAATGAACAGGATCAATCACAGCTTGAAGGGGTTATCATCAAGGAAAAAGAGGAAAATGGCATTAAAATGTCCTATGTGGAAGTAACAGAAAAGGGCGAAGAAATAATAGGGAAAAAACAAGGTAAATATTTAACAATAGAAGTATTAGGAATAAGACAGCAGGATACGAAATTGCAAGAGAAAGTAGAGAAAGTTTTTGCAAGTGAGTTTTCGCAATTTTTAAAGCAGAGCAATATTAAAGAAAATGCATCCTGCTTAGTAGTTGGGCTAGGGAACTGGAATGTTACCCCAGATGCGTTAGGACCTCAGGTTTGTGAAAATATACTTGTAACGAGGCATTTATACGAATTGCAGCCAGAAAGCGTGGAAGAGGGATATCGGCCAGTATCAAGTTTAGCCCCAGGAGTAATGGGTCTTACTGGAATTGAAACGAGCGATATCATTAAAGGAGTAGTAGAGAAAACGAATCCTGATTTTGTTATCGTAATTGATGCACTCGCATCACGTTCAATAGACCGTGTAAATTCTACTATCCAAGTTTCAGATACAGGGATCCATCCAGGGTCTGGCGTAGGAAATAAACGGAAGGAACTGAGTGAAGAAACACTAGGAAGACCAGTGATTGCAATAGGAGTACCGACGGTGGTGGATGCTGTATCTATTACGAGCGATACGATAGATTACATCTTGAAGCATTTTGGAAAAGAACTAAAAGAAGGGAATAGGCCATCAAGAGCGTTAGCACCGGCAGGATTAAGCTTTGGAGAAAAAAGAAAATTAACGGAGGAGGATTTGCCAGAAGAACAGCATCGGAAGACTTTTCTCGGTATTATTGGTACATTGCCTGAAGAGGAAAAGAGAAAGTTAATTTATGAAGTGCTATCGCCAATAGGTCATAATTTAATGGTTACGCCAAAAGAAGTGGATGTCTTTATTGAGGATATGGCTAACTTACTTGCAAATGGATTAAATGCTGCCCTTCATTCAGCCATTAATCAAGAAAATGTTGGTTATAATACTCACTAGTTGACAATAATAGTTCTATCTTTCCTAGTATTTTCATACATTTTAATAGAGTTGCTAGGAAATGATTGCTATTTTTCCATGGAACGAAAGGATGTATCTCTAGGGATGCTCCCTTTCTTTTTAATATATGGAGAATTGCAGACTTGATAATTAGATTAAAGGAGATTGATCAAGTTGAAACTATATACATTAGGTGCTGTCGGAATCGTTTTGTTAATGTTTATATGTGTCTTATTCGGAATGCAGCAAGCAAATAGCGGGATTCACAAAATGAGAGGCTATGATGATCAAGGGCTTCAAAGTGCAGTCTCCGTAAAAAATGAGGATGGAAATGTAGAGGCTTCCGTCCTAGGACAAAACGTTACAAGTCATGATTTAGAACAAAAGAAACAGCAATTAGAAGAAATGAGGGCTTTTAATTTATTGTCAAGTATCGGTAAAGGAGTAGCTGATACCATTTCTTCATTGGCAGAAAAAGGCGTAAGTCTGGTTGGAGATATAATTGAAGAAAAAGAAAACTAGAAAACTGTTTAGTAATTCATTTTACTTTTCGTTGAATCTTATTCTTCACACTGCTATAATCAAAAATAGTGTACATGCGCGATTATTGTAGGAGTGAACTAAATGAACAGAGAAGAGATGCTAAAAAGACAATCAAAAATTAGAAATTTTTCTATTATTGCACATATAGATCATGGGAAATCCACCCTAGCTGATAGAATATTAGAAAAAACAAACGCACTCACTGCACGTGAGATGAAAGATCAGCTATTAGATTCAATGGATTTAGAAAGAGAACGTGGAATCACGATTAAATTAAACTCAGTCCAGCTTAAATATAAGGCAAATGATGGAGAAATCTATACACTTCATTTAATTGATACACCAGGTCACGTGGATTTTACATATGAAGTATCACGTAGTTTGGCTGCATGTGAAGGAGCAGTACTAGTAGTTGATGCTGCACAAGGAATTGAAGCACAAACATTAGCAAATGTTTATTTAGCAATTGATAATGATTTGGAAATTGTTCCGGTTATTAATAAAATTGACCTTCCAAGTGCTGATCCTGAAAGGGTTAGAAATGAAATTGAAGAGGTAATTGGATTAGATGCTTCTGAGGCTGTACTAGCTTCTGCCAAAGCTGGAATAGGGATAGAGGAAATACTAGAACAAGTTGTTGAGAAAGTTCCTGCTCCTGAAGGGGATCCAGAAGCGCCATTAAAAGCACTTATTTTTGACAGCCTATATGATGCATATCGTGGGGTTGTGACGTATATCCGTGTTGTTGATGGTACGGTAAAACCTGGTGACAAAATTAAAATGATGGCAACAGGCAAAGAATTTGAAGTTATTGAGGTGGGAGTATTTACACCGAAAGCTACTCCTACAGATCACTTATCTGTTGGGGATGTAGGTTTCTTAACAGCGGCAATTAAAAATGTTGGGGATACTCGAGTAGGGGATACCATAACTAATGCAAAGAATGGCGCAACAGAAGCATTACCAGGATACCGTAAGTTAAATCCAATGGTTTATTGTGGGTTGTATCCAATAGACAGTGCGAAATTTAATGATTTACGGGAAGCATTAGAAAAATTGGAACTAAATGATTCTGCGTTGCAATTTGAGCCAGAGACATCTCAAGCATTAGGATTTGGTTTCCGTTGTGGTTTCCTTGGCCTTCTTCATATGGAGATTATCCAAGAACGGATTGAGCGAGAATTTAAAATTGACTTGATTACAACAGCACCAAGTGTTATCTACGATGTTATTTTGACAGATGGAACTGAAATCAAGGTAGACAATCCGTCGGCAATGCCAGATCCTCAAAAAATCGAACGCATTGAAGAACCTTTTGTTAAAGCAACAATGATGGCTCCTAATGAATATGTCGGTGCGATCATGGAATTATGTCAACTAAAACGTGGTGTATTCATTGATATGCAATATATGGATGAAACTCGTGTCAAAATTACGTATGAAATCCCATTGTCGGAAATTGTGTATGATTTCTTTGACCAATTGAAATCAAACACAAGAGGTTATGCATCCTTTGATTATGAGTTGATTGGATACAAAACTTCTACACTTGTGAAGATGGATATTTTATTAAATGCAGAACAAGTGGATGCCCTCAGTTTTATTGTTCATAAAGATTTTGCCTATGAAAGAGGGAAAGTAATTGTAGAGAAATTAAAGGAACTTATTCCACGCCAGCAGTTTGAGGTTCCGATCCAAGCGGCAATTGGTCAAAAGATAGTTGCCCGTTCTACCATTAAAGCGATGCGGAAAAACGTATTGGCTAAATGTTACGGTGGCGATATTTCTCGTAAACGTAAATTGCTAGAGAAGCAAAAGGAAGGGAAAAAACGAATGAAGCAAGTTGGTTCCGTTGAAGTACCGCAAGAAGCATTTATGGCCGTATTACGGATGGATGATAATAATACAAAAAAATAAAATACAGTTGATGAGCCGAAAGTAGCATGGATGACAGCTAGTGCAGGAAACTTGCTATTAAGTGCATTGACTGCTATAAGTAAAGGGGGTAGGTGCTAAAGATAGCATCAACCTCTTTTCTTATTTTACCAATGAAACAGGGATTGTGGTCTCCCTGTTTAGTAATAGAGTTGATTAAATTAAAGGTTGTGAAAAATTGATACAAGCAGCATATATTCATATTCCATTTTGTGAGCATATTTGTCACTACTGTGATTTTAATAAAGTATTTTTAAAAGGACAGCCGGTAGATGAATACTTAGATTCATTGGAGAAAGAAATAAAGTTAACCATTGATAAGTATGGGGAACAAACGCTTTCTACCATTTTTGTTGGGGGAGGTACACCGACAAGCTTATCTGCCTCGCAGCTAGAAAGACTTTGTGGAATCATTAATACAGAACTACAGCAGCATCAGGGGATCGAATATACTTTTGAAGCGAATCCTGGTGATTTAACAGAAGATAAATTAAAAGCTCTTTATGAAGGGGGTGTCAATCGTCTAAGCTTTGGTGTTCAGTCTTTTAATAATGAGCTACTACAAAGGATTGGCAGAACACATAAGGCGGAAGACGTTTTTTCATCCATTGAGGCTGCCAAAAAGATTGGATTTAACAATATTAGTGTGGATTTAATTTATAGTTTGCCAGGGCAAACACTGGAAGATTTCAAAGATACATTAAAGACTGCATTTTCATTGGATATCCAGCATTATTCAGGCTACTCTCTTATTATAGAGCCAAAAACCGTTTTTTATAACCTGATGAGAAAGGGTAAACTACCAACACCTGGTGAAGATGTGGAAGCAAGCATGTATGGGGTGTTAATGGAAGAGATGACAAGTCATGGTTTTCAGCAATATGAAATTAGTAATTTTGCCAAGCCTGGGTTTAAAAGTAGACATAATCTAACCTACTGGAATAATGAGCAATACTTTGGGTTTGGAGCTGGCTCACATGGGTATATTGCTGGAAACCGCTACTCTAATTATGGTCCTTTGAAAAAATATATGCAGCCATTAGAACAAGGGGAATTTCCTATTATGCATGAACAGAAGGTATCCCTTGTTGAACAAATGGAGGAAGAATTATTTCTCGGATTAAGAAAAAACCAAGGGGTAAGTTTAACATCCTTTGAAAAAAAATATAATAATACTGTCTTACAACTTTTTGAGAAAGAAATAAAGGGGCTATTGGATCGAGGACTAATCAAAATTCAGGGCGAATATTTGAAATTGACCGATAAAGGAAGATTCTTAGGTAATGAAGTGTTTCAATCGTTTATTGGAGTTCTCTAATAACAGGAGAAGTATTCGCTTCTTTTAAACATTTTAAAGGCTAAGAAAGAAAACTTTTCTTCTGTTGTGATTAGTTGGAAGGGAAAAGGGAAAAATTTCTTGTAGAAATCAGAAGCAAATTATTGACACAGCCCCTTTGTTTTTGCTACTTTATATATAGATTTAGCACTCGCTAACAAAGAGTGCTAACAGAGGTGATTAATGTGTTAACTGATCGTCAATTATTAATATTACAGGTGATTATTGATGATTTTATTTCAACAGCACAACCTGTGGGTTCACGGAGTTTATCAAAGAAAGAAAATATTACGTTTAGCTCCGCTACCATTCGTAATGAAATGGCAGATTTAGAAGAATCCGGGTTTATCGAAAAAACGCACTCTTCTTCTGGTCGAGTACCTTCAGAAAAGGGATATCGTTTTTATGTTGATCATCTTTTATCGCCACAGAAATTAAAGCGTTCAGAAATTTTGAGAATTAACTCACTTTTTGCAGAAAAAATATACGAATTAGAAAATATTGTACAAAAATCCGCAAAAATATTGTCTGATTTAACAAATTATACTACTATTGTCCTTGGGCCTGCCGTTAAGGAAAACAAATTGAAGAAAATTCAAATTGTTCCTTTAAATACGAATACGGCCATTGCCATTATTGTGACAGACTCAGGACATGTAGAAAACAGAATGTTTCATTTACCTGAATCTATCCATGCTGGTGAAATTGAGAAGCTGGTAAATATCTTGAATGAACGTTTAACGGGCGTATCTATTGATAAGCTTCATAACAAGATTTATAAAGAAGTTGCTTCCTTGTTGAAACAGCATATTAGCAATTATGAGTATTTAATCAACTCACTTTCAGAAACGGTAAAAATTGAAACACATGAAAAATTGTTTTTTGGCGGAAAAACCAATATTTTAAGTCAACCAGAATTTCATGATATTGCTAAGATAAGAAATTTGTTGAATATGATTGAAAAAGAGGATGGAATCCCAGAGCTTATTCGCAATAATTCCTCTGATATAAGCATTAAAATTGGTAGAGAAAATAATAATATCGCTATGGAAAACTGCAGTATTATCTCTGCTTCTTACAGTATAGGGAATGAGCAAATTGGATCAATCGCCATTCTTGGTCCTACAAGAATGGAATATTCAAGAGTTGTTAGCTTATTAAATATTTTATCGAATGACCTGACAAAAGTACTTACTAATTTGTATCAAAAATAACTACTGTGGAATATTTAAAGTGTAGAAATTAGGATTAACTAACCTATTAACTTATTGGCAACTCTGCCAATCTGTACGGGTTTCATTTGAATAATTATTCCTTTAAGGGAGGTGAACAAGTTGGCAGATGAAAAAACAACAAATAGTGCAGAGATGGAACAACAAGAAAATGTCCAAGTAGAAGAAACTGTTGAAGAAGTATTTGAAGAGGCTGAAGCAACTCCTTCCAATGAGGAAAATGCAGTTGAGGAAGAACTAAAGGCAGCAAATGAAAAAATTGCTGTGCTAGAAGCTAAGTTAGAAGAAGAAACTAATCGCTATCTTCGCCTGCAGGCTGATTTTGATAATTCACGTCGCAGATCAAGGCTTGACATGGAAGCGGCTCAAACATATAGAGCACAAAGTCTAGTAATGGACTTATTACCAAGCATCGATAATTTGGAAAGAGCATTGAAAATTGAAGCCGTTGATGAACAAACACAGAGTTTATATACTGGTGTGGAGATGGTTTATCGTGGAATTATTGAGGCTCTTAAAAAAGAAGGTGTAGAAGCTATTGAAGCGGTTGGAACAGAATTTGATCCCCACCTTCATCAAGCAGTTATGCAAGAGGAAGTAGAGGGAACGGAATCTAATATCGTGGTAGAAGAGTTTCAAAAAGGGTATAAGTTAAAAGACAGAGTGATTCGTCCTGCAATGGTTAAAGTAAGTCAATAAGCATTACATATTAAAATAATAGGAGGGAAATTTCCATGAGTAAAATTATTGGAATTGATTTAGGTACAACAAACTCTTGTGTTGCTGTACTTGAAGGTGGAGAACCAAAAGTTATCCCAAATCCAGAAGGTAATAGAACATCTCCTTCTGTAGTAGCATTCAAAAATGGAGAACGTCAAGTAGGGGAAGTTGCAAAACGTCAATCTATCACAAACCCAAACACGATTATGTCAATTAAACGTCATATGGGTACAGATTATAAAGTGGAAGTTGAAGGCAAGAACTACTCTCCTCAAGAAGTTTCTGCTATTATTCTTCAATACTTAAAAGGTTATGCAGAAGAGTATCTTGGAGAGAAAGTAACAAAGGCTGTTATTACAGTACCTGCTTACTTCAATGATGCAGAACGTCAAGCAACAAAAGATGCTGGTAAAATTGCTGGATTAGAAGTTGAGCGTATTATCAACGAACCAACTGCTGCTGCTTTAGCTTATGGTCTTGATAAAACAGAGGAAGACCAAACTATTTTAGTTTATGACCTTGGGGGAGGTACTTTTGACGTATCTATCCTTGAGCTTGGCGATGGCGTATTTGAAGTTAAGTCAACTGCTGGTGACAATCGTCTTGGTGGAGATGACTTTGACCAAGTTATTATCGATTATTTAGTAGAACAATTCAAAAAAGAAAATGGCATTGATCTAAGCAAAGATAAAATGGCTTTACAACGTTTGAAAGACGCAGCAGAGAAAGCGAAAAAAGATCTTTCTGGTGTAGCTTCTACACAAATTTCTTTACCATTTATCACAGCTGGAGAAGCTGGGCCACTTCACTTAGAAGTAACTTTATCTCGTGCTAAATTCGAAGAAATTTCTGCTTCATTAGTAGAACGTACAATGGGACCAACTCGTCAAGCACTTAAAGATGCTAATCTTAACGCTTCTGAAATTGATAAAGTTATCCTTGTAGGTGGTTCAACACGTATCCCTGCAGTTCAAGAAGCAATCAAAAAAGAAATCGGCAAAGAGCCACATAAAGGGGTAAACCCTGATGAAGTAGTTGCAATGGGTGCAGCTATCCAAGGTGGAGTAATTACTGGTGATGTTAAAGATGTTGTTCTTTTAGATGTCACACCACTTTCATTAGGTATCGAAACTATGGGTGGAGTATTTACGAAGCTAATCGATCGTAATACAACAATCCCAACGTCTAAGTCCCAAGTATTCTCAACTGCTGCAGATAACCAAACAGCTGTTGATATCCACGTGCTTCAAGGGGAGCGCCCAATGGCTGCAGATAATAAAACATTAGGCCGTTTCCAATTAGCTGATATTCCACCAGCACCACGTGGAATTCCGCAAATTGAAGTATCATTTGATATCGATAAAAACGGTATTGTAAATGTTCGTGCGAAAGATCTTGGCACAAACAAAGAACAAACTATTACAATTAAATCTTCTACAGGCTTGTCAGATGAAGAAATCGACAAAATGGTAAGAGAAGCAGAAGAAAATGCTGAAGCAGATAAAAAGCGTAAAGAAGAAGTGGAACTACGTAATGAAGCAGATCAATTAGTATTCACTACTGAAAAAACATTGAAAGATTTAGAAGGAAAAGTGGACGAAAGCGAAGTTGCCAAAGCGAATGAGGCAAAAGACGCTTTAAAAGCTGCTATTGAGAAAAACGAATTAGAAGATATTCGTGCGAAAAAAGAAGCTCTTCAAGAAATCGTTCAAGCTCTTTCTATGAAATTATATGAAGAGGCTGCTCAAGCTGCACAAGCTGCACAAGGAGCAGAGGGCGGAGCATCTGATAAAGATGACAACGTAGTCGATGCAGAATTTGAAGAAGTAAAAGACGATAAATAAACGAATGAAAACAATATATAATTAGAAAAAAAGTCAAAGTCAGGTTATCTTGACTTTGGCTTTTCTTTTAGATGTTTTTTGGCGATATTTAAGAAAGTTAGGAAGAAACTATTGTACTTTGGAAATGCAAAATGATACAATAGCATCTATGTGAAAAGAATCGGGGAGTGGTAATCAATTATGGACAAACGAGATTACTATGAAGTCCTTGGAGTTAGCAAAGGAGCTTCTAAGGATGAAATAAAAAAGGCTTATCGAAAGCTTTCAAAAAAGTATCATCCGGATATTAATAAAGAACAAGATGCAGATGAAAAGTTTAAAGAAGTGAAAGAGGCCTATGAAGTACTAAGTGATGACCAAAAACGAGCTCATTATGATCAATTTGGACATACAGATCCTAACCAAGGCTTTGGTGGCGGCTCAGATTTCGGTGGCTTTGGCGGTTTTGAAGATATTTTCAGCACTTTCTTTGGTGGTGGTGGAGGATCCAGAAGAAGAGATCCAAATGCACCGCGTCAAGGAGCTGATTTACAGTATACGATGACCCTTTCGTTTGAAGAAGCGGCATTTGGTAAAGAAACTGAAATTGAAATACCAAGAGAAGAAAATTGTGAAACATGTAATGGAACAGGAGCAAAGCCAGGCACTAAGCCAGTTACATGTAAGCATTGTAGCGGTACAGGTCAACTGAATGTGGAGCAAAACACACCATTCGGTCGTATTGTGAATAGAAGAACATGTAATTACTGTAATGGAACTGGTAAAGAGATTAAACATAAATGTTCTACTTGTGGCGGAACAGGTAAAGTGAAAAAACGCCGCAAAATCAGTGTTAAAATTCCAGCCGGTATTGATGATGGTCAGCAATTAAGAGTCACAGGCCAAGGAGAACCTGGCACAAACGGGGGACCAGCAGGAGATTTATATGTCGTATTCCACATAAGAAGACATGAGTTCTTCGAACGTGATGGAGAAGATGTATATTGTGAAATGCCAATCACGTTTGTTCAGGCTGCGCTTGGAGATGAAGTGGAAGTACCAACCATCCATGGAAAAGTGAAGCTAAAAGTGCCTGCAGGGACACAAACTGGAACGAAATTCCGACTTAAAGGCAAAGGTATTCCGAATGTACGTGGATATGGCCAAGGTGACCAGCATGTTATCATTCGTTTAGTCACACCTACAAAGTTATCAGATAAGCAAAAGCAACTATTACAAGAATTTGCTGATGTATCTGGAGTTTCCCCTCAAGGAGAAGAAGAGGACAGCTTTTTCTCTAAAGTAAAAAAAGCGTTTAAAGGTGAATAATCAAAAAGGAGTTGGTAGAGATGAAATGGTCAGAAATCACAATTCATACGACAAATGAAGCGATTGAACCTATTTCAAATATTTTGCATGAAGCAGGTGCTAGTGGGGTAGTGATTGAAGATCCCTTTGAATTAATTAAAGAAAGAGAAGACCAATTCGGCGAAATCTACCAACTAAATCCTGATGATTATCCTGAAGAAGGCGTCCTAGTTAAAGCATATTTACCAATCAATAGTTTTCTTGGAGAAACAGTAGAGGCAATTAAAGAAAACATCAATAATTTAGTACTATTTAATATTGATATTGGTTTAAACAAAGTTTCCATCATGGAAGTTAATGAAGAAGAATGGGCTACTGCTTGGAAAAAATATTATCATCCTGTAAAAATATCAGAGAAATTTACCATTGTACCAACATGGGAGAATTATACACCTGTTCATACGGATGAATTAATAATTGAATTAGATCCAGGCATGGCTTTCGGTACAGGTACCCACCCAACAACTGTATTATGTATCCAAGCTTTGGAAAGAATAGTTAAAAAAGAGGATATAGTTATTGATGTTGGGACTGGTTCTGGTGTATTAAGCATTGCTGCGGCAATGTTAGGAGCTAAATCTGTGCTTGCCCTAGATTTGGATGAAGTTGCGGTGCGTTCTGCAAAACTAAATATTAAATTAAACAAGGTTCATGAAACGACAACGGTCTGTCAAAATAATTTATTGAGTGGAATAAATGAACAGGCAGATGTGATTGTTGCAAATATATTGGCAGAGGTTATTGTGCGTTTTACAGATGATGTGTACCGTTTACTTCATAAAGACGGCTACTTTATTGCTTCTGGTATAATTCTTCAGAAAAAAGAAGAAGTAAAGGATGCTATTATTGCATCTGGACTAGAAATAATAGAAACGGTTCAAATGGAAGATTGGGTTAGTATTACTGCTCAAAAAAGAATGAGTGAGTAACTATAAACTTATATCTTTTTACGGTTAAAGCTAAAAAAGGGTAAGCGTATAGACTAAAGGAAAAAGGAAGTTTCGTTTTACGATTCTTCCTTATCTATTGGGTAAAGGAAAGTAGGTATTTCGATTGCAGCGTTATTTTGCTAAAAATGAAGAAGATACATTTATTATCCAAGAAGATGATTATCATCATATCGTTCGTGTTATGCGAATGAATATGGAAGATGAAATATACTGTGTAAATGATAATCAACAGGTAGCACGTTGTAAGATAGCAAATATTTCCGAAAACGAAGTGACGGCAAAGGTGGTACAATGGTTAGAAGGAGAAATAGAGCTTCCTGTTTCTGTTTCCATTGTGAGCGGAATGCCAAAAGGGGATAAGCTAGAATGGATTATTCAAAAAGGGACAGAATTAGGTGCTTTTAAGTTTATCCCTTTTATAGCAGCTCGCTCTGTCGTTAAGTGGGATGAGAAAAAAGGTGGGAAAAAGCTTGTTCGCTGGAATAAGATTGCGAAAGAAGCAGCAGAACAATCTCATCGGACGATGATTCCTAAAGTAAATACCCCAATTGATATAAAAGAATTGATTAAACTTTCAGAAGGCTTTCATGTAAAGTTAGTAGCATACGAAGAAAAGGCAAGACAAGGCGAATCGTCTATATTAACGAAGAAACTTAAGTCAATGGCAAAGGGACAATCAATCCTTGCTGTATTTGGACCAGAAGGTGGTCTAACAGAAGCAGAAGTTACGTTATTAAAAGATCATGGTTTTGAATTATGTGGACTTGGTCCAAGAATATTAAGAACAGAGACAGCTCCATTGTATCTGTTGTCTGCTGTATCTTATCATTTTGAATTGATGGAGTGATAAAAATGCCAACAGTTGCTTTTCACACATTAGGATGTAAAGTAAACCATTATGAAACAGAAGCGATCTGGCAGTTGTTTAAACAACAGGGCTATGAACGTGTAGAATATGAAAATATGTCTGATGTATATGTTATTAACACATGTACAGTTACAAATACAGGCGATAAGAAGAGCCGACAAGTTATTCGTCGTGCAGTGCGGAAAAATCCTGACGCAGTTATTTGTGTTACAGGTTGTTATGCACAAACGTCACCAGCAGAAATTATGGCTATTCCTGGTGTTGATATTGTAGTGGGTACACAGGATCGCGTAAAAATGCTAGAGTATATTGCACAGTACAAAGAAGAAAGACAACCAATTAATGCGGTTGGAAATATTATGAAAAACCGCGTATATGAGGAAATGGATGTACCTGCATTTACAGATAGAACAAGAGCTTCATTAAAAATTCAAGAAGGCTGTAATAATTTTTGTACATTTTGTATTATTCCATGGGCAAGAGGTTTAATGCGTTCTCGGGATCCACAAGATGTCATTAAACAAGCACAACAATTAGTGGATGCAGGCTATAAAGAGATTGTCTTAACAGGGATTCATACAGGTGGATATGGATCAGATATGAAGGATTATAATCTTGCAAACTTACTTCGAGACTTAGAAGCAGAAGTAAAGGGCTTGAAAAGACTACGTATTTCTTCCATTGAAGCTAGTCAAATAACAGATGAAGTTATTGAAGTATTGGATAAATCCAAAATTGTCGTAAACCATCTTCATATTCCTATTCAATCAGGTTCTGACACTGTTTTAAAAAGAATGAGAAGAAAATATACGA
Source organism: Niallia sp. HCP3S3_B10 (assembly GCF_052064465.1). Taxonomy (NCBI): domain Bacteria; kingdom Bacillati; phylum Bacillota; class Bacilli; order Caryophanales; family Bacillaceae; genus Niallia; species Niallia sp. HCP3S3_B10. The sequence continues at coordinate 189,143 of NZ_JBQHVO010000001.1, forward strand.
TGGAATTTTTTGCAGAAAGAATTACAAAATTAAAAGAAGCTCTACCAGGACTTGCTATCACATCTGATGTTATCGTTGGCTTCCCAGGCGAAACAGAAGAAGAGTTTATGGAAACATATAATTTTATAAAAGACCATAAATTTTCTGAATTACATGTGTTCCCATATTCTAAGAGAACTGGAACTCCTGCCGCACGTATGGACAACCAAATTGACGAAGAAGTAAAAAATGAACGTGTTCATCGATTGATTTCTCTTTCTGATCAACTTGCAAAAGAATATGCGTCTAACTATGAAGGGGAAGTAGTAGAAGTCATTCCGGAAGAAGTATACAAAGAGGATAGCAATGGAAAACTCTTTGTTGGCTATACAGATAACTATTTAAAAGTTGTGTTCCCTGCTACAGAAGAAATGATAGGGAAAATTGTTAAAGTAAAAATAATAAAAGCTGGTTATCCTGTAAATGAAGGGCAATTTGTCCGCATATTAGAGGAAATGGAAGATCAGGCTGCGATAGTATCTTAACCATAGCATTTCCTATTTTGTTGATTTACATTTAATATATAATAAGTTACTCAAGCTCTTTTGAATTAGTATTCTAAGGAGCTTGAATATATATTTTTCAAGAGTACATATATCAAAGGAGAATCATAATGAACATTGCTAAAATGATTGATCACACTTTATTGAAAGCTGACGCAACGAAAGAACAAATTGTTACTCTTTGTGAAGAAGCAAAGCAATATACATTTGCTTCCGTTTGTGTTAATCCAACATGGGTGAAAGTTGCTAGTGAATTACTTGATGGAACAGAAGTAAAAGTATGTACAGTGATCGGTTTCCCTTTAGGTGCAACCACTTCTGCAACAAAAGCATTTGAAACAGAGGATGCCATTAAAAATGGTGCTACAGAAGTAGACATGGTTATTAATATTGGTGCATTAAAGGATAAAAATTATGATTTAGTAAAAGAAGATATAAAAGCAGTAGTGGATGCTGCAAAAGGCAAGGCGTTATCAAAAGTTATTATTGAAACAAGCTTATTAACTAATGAGGAAAAAGAGATTGCTTGTAAACTAGCAGTAGAAGCTGGCGCTGATTTTGTTAAAACATCTACTGGTTTCTCCACAGGTGGAGCAACAGTTGAGGACATTGCATTAATGAGAAAAACTGTCGGACCGAGTGTAGGTGTAAAGGCATCTGGAGGGGTACGCAGTAGCGAAGATACAGCGAAAATGATTGAAGCTGGAGCAACTAGAATTGGAGCAAGCTCTGGTGTTGCAATCGTTAATGGTTTAACGAGCACCAGTGATTATTAATATTCCTTTTTTTAAAAAACCTTAGAGAAAACGTAGAATTGTTTTCTCTAAGGTTTTTTTCATTCAAACGGCATGTAATACTAATAATTTTCCAAATAAATTTTTCGATAATTACTCGGAGTTGTATTCATAAGTTTTTCGAAATTACGATTAAAGCTACGAATATTTCGATATCCGACTATATCGGCAATTTCTGTAATTTTGCTATCCGTAGTTTTTAATAATTGAGATGCCAATGTGACACGATGTCCATTAAGAAAATCAACGAACGGAACTTTCAGTATCTTTGTGAAAAATCTAGATAGGTAGGAATAGTCATAGCCAAATTTTTGTGATAAATCTTTTAATGAAAGCTCCTCGGTAAAATGATTTTGGATATAATTCAGTAAATCATGTAATAAATATTCATCTCTTCTTGCTTCCTCTTTAAAGGTTGTTTGATTTAACAATTCAGCACAAATCAAATAAAGGACACCTTTTTTGGCTATCATCGAGCTTTTATTAGTCATTAATATCTCCTTAATCATCTCACTAATACCGGGCTGTAAGCGGAATATAGGTTCGATTAAATCTTTATTTTTGCTTAATTGAAAAAATTGATTAACAAACTCTGGAGAAAAGACATAAATCCAGGCATGGTTTTTATTTTTACTTTGCATACTATGTATTTGATTCGAAAGAACGAAAGCGCTTTCTCCTCTGTGAAGGGTATAGGTTTTATTTTGGATTGTAAGATTCAGTGTCCCTTCATCGACCATTACAAGCTCCATACTTCGATGAAAATGTGGAAGGATATTGGGATTGGTTGCCGAAATACGATCAAAATCTCCATTTTGTCCAAAATAATTAGATTGATAATATAACATTCAATATGCTCCTTTCAAGTCAAATTTTGTCCATAATTATACAATTTAAGTACTAGTTACGTCAATCAGTGATGACTAAAATTAATCTGTAATAAGAAAGGAATCTTTATTTCTTATTGCCCTATAAGTAGTCTTACTATACTAATAATGAGACTGCACATTTTTTATTCAAATGGCGTATGAGGATTTGTTAGCTAACAAAATGGCAAAAAGGAGATGAAAGATAAATAGCCTATGCATAACAATGGACTCAGCAATGCTATAAAAAGATGGGAGAGATGAGAAAGACATGAAAACGAATTCAAGTTTTGTATACCCCCTTATATTTGTTTTGAGAGATATTATTGATTTTACGTAGTGAATTTCGTTTTATACGAATATTAAGATGGTTTTGCAAATATCATTTTTGAAGTAAACAAATTAAAAAAGAAAGAGTGTAGATTCCTATTGAATAATTATCAATGGATTTGGAGTTATGTAAAGAAGAATAAGAAAAAAGTAATTACCGCAACATTGATTTTATTGGCAAATTCCTTTTTTGTAGTGATTATTCCTATATTAAGTGGAAGGCTAATTGATGAAGTCATTGAGAATAATCAAGTACAACTTTTAGTTCCAATTCTGTTAGCGATGGTAGGAGCAACACTTATTAGAACCGTTACCCGTTACATATACCAATTATTATATGAAAAAGTTGGTCAGGATGCACAGTTTGATATCAGGCAAGACATGTATAAGAAGCTTCAAGAGCTTGATTTTGATTTCTTTAATCATAATAGAGTGGGAGATATTATGGCGAGAATGACGGGGGATATGGACGCCATACGTCATTTCGTTTCATGGGTATGCTATAACATAGCCGAATGTGTCGTTTGGTTTGTTGTAGCTATTATCGTAATGATGAATATTGATTGGAAATTAACTTTAGGATTAGTTGCAGTCACGCCAATTATTTTTATTTTTACACAAAAAATGTCCAGGGCAGCACACCCAGTATTTTTAGAAATTAGAGAAAGTTTTTCAAGGCTGAATTCAATGGTAGAAGAAAATATTAGTGGGAACAGAGTAGTCAAAGCATTTTCGCGGGAAGAATACGAAATTGAAAAGTTCAATCATTTCAATAATGATTATCAAAAGCGTAATCTGGATTCTGCCAATGTGTCAAAAAAATACTTACCATGGTTAGATGGCTTTGCAGGTATGCTCGCTGTTATCACATTATTGCTAGGCGGATTATTTGTTATTCAAGGAAGCATGACAATTGGGGATTTAGTTGCTTTTAATGGATTCATGTGGTTATTAAATATGCCAATGCGAATGAGCGGATGGTTAATAAATGATGTACAGCGTTTTAATGCATCTTGTGTAAAAATAAGAAATTTATTAAAAACAGAACCACAGATTAGAGTGGAAGAAAGAAAGCAAACGAAGAAAATTTCCGGCTACGTAACGTTTAAAAATGTCTCCTTTGCGTTTTCTGATGATCCAGAAACGCAAATATTAAAAAATGTGTCCTTTGCAGTCCGACCAGGACAAACGGTTGGAATATTAGGGGAAACAGGGTCAGGTAAATCTACACTAGTTAACTTGATTGCCAGATTCTATGATCCGACTGAAGGGGAAGTATTAATTGATCACGTAAATGCAAAAGAATGGCCTGTACGAAAGCTCCGTGATCAGATTTCCATGGTTATGCAAGATATCTTCTTATTCTCAAATACAATTGAAGAAAACATTTCTTTTGGAAAGCCATTTTTGAATATAGAACAGATACAGCGAGTTGCTGCTATAGCAGATGCTCATAATTTTATCGTCAGAATGCCCGAGGGCTACAATACCATTGTGGGAGAGCGTGGAGTTGGTCTATCAGGCGGACAAAAGCAAAGGATTTCCTTAGCAAGAGCATTAGCAAAAGATCCATCCATCTTAATCTTGGACGATACAACCTCTGCGGTAGATATGGAAACAGAAAGTAAAATCCAAAAGGAATTAAATCAGCTAACCGAAGATAAAACAACCTTCATTATTGCACACCGAATTTCTTCTGTAAGAGATGCGGATTTTATTTTAGTTCTCGACAAAGGGGAAGTGAAAGAGCAGGGTACGCATATGGAGCTTGTAGCGAAAAAAGGGCTGTATTACGATGTTTATAAAAGGCAGCTAGGACTAGTTGAGCAGGAAGAAGGGGGAGCAACCATTGGCCCGTAATAAATTTAATGTTGATGAAGAATTAGAAACCGAATTTAACTGGAGTCACTATAAACGTATCGGTGCATATATTAAACCTTATAAAAAGGCATTGTTTATTACATTGCTGATCATATTAACTGCCAATGTTGCAGGGATGCTCGGTCCATTTTTTACGAAAATAGCAATCGATGAAATTATCCCAGATAAAAATATTCCGCTATTAATTGGACTTAGTATACTATTTTTGTTATCCCTTATCGTTATTGGAATATGTATGCGTTATAGAATTCAATGGATTACACGTATCGGTCAAAATATTTTAAAGGATATGCGTTTGGATATTTTTCAGCATTTGCAAAAGTTACCTTTTTCTTATTTTGATAATCGTCCACATGGAAAAATATTAATAAGAGTAGTTAACTATATTAATACACTTAGTGATTTATTAAGCAACGGATTAATTAATCTAATCTCAGATATTATCAGTGTTATTATTACTTTGATTTTTATGTTTGCGATTGATGCTAAATTAACATTATACAGTTTAGCTCTGCTCCCTATTTTAGGAATATTGGTATGGGTTATTAAAAATATGCAAAGAAAAGCATATCAAGTGTTAAGTAACAAACAATCCAACATGAATGCATATATTCATGAAAGTATTGCAGGGATTAAGATTACACAATCATTTGCAAGAGAAGATGAGAATTATGAAATATTTGATGAAGTGAGCAATGAAACCCGAACCTCTTGGATGAAGGCTGTTTCCATTCAGTTTCTACTCTGGCCAGGTGTACAAAACATCTCTGTGTTGACAACAAGTTTAATTTACTTCGTAGGAATCCGTCAGATTGGGGTGGATGTTAGTACAGGTACACTTGTTGCTTTTATTGGCTATGTAAATAACTTTTGGAATCCAGTAATTAATATGGGGAACTTTTATAATGCGCTTATTACAGCATCTGCTTATTTAGAACGAATTTTTGAAACGTTAGATGTAGAGCCAGATATTAAAGATAATCCTAAAGCCATTCAAATGCCGACTATTAAAGGAAACGTAACATTTGATCATGTATCTTTCCGTTATGAAGAAGGGAAAAACATTCTAAACGATGTCAGTTTCCATATTAATGCGGGAGAAAGCATTGCTTTAGTAGGACCAACTGGTGCAGGAAAGTCAACCATTATAAATTTACTTAGCAGGTTCTATGATGTTAATGAAGGAAGCGTAAAAATTGATGATATCGATGTACGAGATGTCACATTGAAATCACTGCGTTCTCAAATGGGGGTAATGCTTCAAGACACTTTTGTATTTTCAGGAACAATCCTTGATAATATTCGTTATGGAAAATTGGATGCAACAGAAGATGAAATAATCACAGCGTCTAAAATTGTCAGGGCAGATGACTTCATTAAAGATCTAAAGGATGGATATCATACGGTTGTTGAAGAACGAGGCAGTACTTTATCAGCAGGACAAAGACAATTAATATCCTTTGCAAGGGCACTTTTAGCAAATCCCAAAATATTGATCTTAGATGAAGCGACTAGTAGTATTGATACCAAAACAGAGGAGCTTCTACAAGAAGGGATAACGGAATTACTAAAGGGAAGGACTTCTTTTATTATCGCTCATCGATTATCGACCATTAAAAATAGCAGTCAAATATTCTATATAGATGGAGGAAGAATTGCGGAAAAAGGTACCCATGACGAGCTAATGGCTTTAAAAGGATTATATTATCATTTATATCAATCACAATATGATTTACTTAAAGTTATGTGATAAAGAGACTGGGACATAAGTATTTCGGTCATAGATAAACCCGACCCCCAACCACACAAGCGTTTCGTATGGTTGGGGGTCGGGTTTTTAATCAGTTTATAAAAGGCTGTTTCAGTAAAGTTGGGATAGTAATATCAACAGCCTAAAATACACTTCGCTTTCCAAAGGAGTGCTATCTCCTCGGAAAACATATGAAAATACCCAATTTAAAAGTGGGCTACCAATAATTATGGTTAAATTGCTGTTTCAGTATTCTCCATTAGTTAAGTCAAAATGCCTCGTTCATCGCGCGACGTATCGCAATGGAATGAATTGGTTTCGCCGATTGATTATTTACAGATAGACAATTTAGTTTTGTCTAAGCCTCCTCTATTATCAAGAAAATAAGCAAAATTTCAGCTATGTATACGCATTATTAATTTGCCAAAACGCTCGGCAAAGGGTAGAACAAGTAGGGAAGATAGGACATTAAATAAAAGGCTTGCATGGGCAAGTTGAACATCGATGTCAGCAGTCATATTTTTAACGGTAGCTGCTAATATGTCAATGAAAGGATAGAATAGAATAACTCCTCCTATATTTAGCCAAATATGAGCATATGCACATAGCTTTGAGCTTTTTTCTGTTCCTATTGATGCTAAATAAGAAGTAATACATGTGCCGATATTAGAGCCAAGCATAATGGCTATAGCAATTTCTATTGGAAGCATGCCGGCCTCTAAAAAACCCATCATAATCCCAATTGTTGCCGTGCTCGATTGAATCAAGGCAGTAACGCCAATGCCAACTAAAAGAGCAATAATAGGTTGATCAGCTAATTGTAGAAAAAAAGTGTTTAAAAGGGGATGGTCTTCAATCATCCCTGCAAAATATTTAAATCCACGCATCGTTGTAAATACAGTAGCAATTCCGAATAATATGAATCCAATACTTCTTAATTGGGATTTGTTAATTATCATAAATAGGACACCGATGATAGCAAGCGGAAGTAAATAATCATTGATGTCGAAAGTGATGAATTCAGTTGTTAATGTGGTCCCAATATTGGTTCCTAAAATAATGCCAATGGATTGAGGAAAGGATAAAACTCTGGCGGAAATCAGCCCAATCGTAAGCACCATTACGGCAGCACTGCTTTGGAGTAATGCTGTAATTAAAATCGAGATAATTAACCCTTTCCAAGGTTTATCTGTTAATTTTTCGAGCAAGCCTTTAAGAGATTTGGAAGATAAATTAAATAAACCTGTCCGTAAAAGGGTCATCCCAAAAATAAATAATAGGATAAGAACGATAAACAGTATAAGATAAATCATTATATATTTCCTCCTCTATGAAAACTATATGAAGAAAAGGCTGTGGACATGTCATCTGCGGCTAAATAAATGATGGAGAAGGTAGCATAAGTTACTTATATAAGTTCTTGTCATGACATATGTTTATAATGATCTATAGAGGGAAAAATAAAGGACGAGAAAGGAATGGAGGGAGAAAAGGGCTGATTATTGTATAAAACACCCTTTTTTTACGTTTTTTTTAAAACAATTTGTCTAACTAGGTCAAATACGGTTGACCTTGTCACTTTGATATATTATAATGTCAAGGTACATGGAAACCATGTTGATGTTAGTGTGTTGTGTTCGGAGGGAGGGAAAGAGAATGTCTAAAACCGTCGTTCGTAAAAACGAATCGCTTGAAGATGCTCTTCGTCGCTTCAAACGTTCAGTATCAAAAACTGGTACTTTGCAGGAAGCTAGAAAGCGCGAATTCTACGAGAAACCAAGTGTGAAACGTAAGAAAAAATCAGAAGCAGCAAGAAAACGTAAGTTCTAAGAGAGGGTGTAGCAAAATTGAGTCTTCTCGAACGTTTAAACAATGATATGAAGCAAGCGATGAAAAACAAAGAAAAAGATAAACTAGTTGTGATTCGAATGATTAAGGCTGCCATTCAGAATGAAAGCATTAAGCTTGGTAGAGATCTTTCTGAAGAAGACGAGTTATCTGTCCTTTCTCGCGAAGTAAAACAACGCAAAGACTCCCTCCATGAGTTTGAGAAAGCAGGTCGTGAAGATCTTGTTGACAAAATACGTGCGGAGTTAAAACATGTTGAAATATATATGCCTGAACAACTTTCAGAAGAGGAACTATCTGAAATTGTGAAACAAGCAATTGATGAAACAGGTGCTTCTTCAAAGAAAGAAATGGGAAAAGTGATGGCTGCTTTAATGCCTAAGGTAAAAGGAAAAGCAGACGGTTCACTAGTAAATAAACTTGTACAACAACACCTTTCATAAATAAGTTTATGTTTTAAAGGCTGCAGACTATGTCTGCAGCCTTTTTACATCTACTTTCCCTGCTCTCAGTAGAATAAGAATCAATTGTAATCTGATGAACATTCTCGGAAGATGGGTGTGTCAAAAGCCCTTAAGGCAAAGTAGTTCATCTAACCCAGTGGAGGACAAAGAAAAAACCCCCCTTTTATTTATTTGAACGAAGTGCTTTCTTTTAATGTTGAAGTAATTTTAGAAGATTACTGTTTTATCTTAAACTAAAAAACATATAATGAAGATAGTCTTTAAAAAAATATAAATAAAAATGAAACTTTTTTTTAAATGAAACGTATACATAGCCATAGTGTTTTAAATACTAAAACGTTTGGGGAAGGAGGGAGAATTCTGAGAAGACATAAGAAACGATTATTGCTTTCTCTTCTTTTTATCTTTTTTCTATCTATAATACCTAGTGTAATCAGTGCGAATAACGAAGAAGTCGTGTATGTTGTGCCGATTAAAAACACTGTTGAAAAAGGTTTAAGTGAGTTTATAGATCGAGCCATAACGGAAGCTGAAGAAAATCAAGCTAGTGCGATTATTTTTGATATGAATACACCTGGCGGAGATGTTTCGGCTGCTATTGAAATAGGAAAAAGAATTTCTGAAACGGATATTAAAACCGTAACCTATATTAATCAAGATGCTATTTCAGCAGGTTCCTATATTGCATTAAATACCGATGAAATCTATATGGTGGAGGGAAGCAGGATAGGATCGTCTGGCGTTATTGACGGACAAGGAAATGCAGCAGATGAAAAAGCGCAATCTTACTGGATATCAGCAATGAAGGGAGCAGCAGAGAAGAAAGGAAGAGATCCAATTTATGCAATGGCGATGGCTGATAAATCTATAGCCATTCCCGGAATGAAAGAAGAAGGGACCTTTTTAACCTTAACTTCAACAGAAGCAGAAGAGGTAAACTATTCGGATGGTACAGTCGATAATTTAGATAACCTACTTGAAGAACTTGGTTTACAGAATGCGAAGGTGGAAAGAGTAGATGAAAGCTTTGCGGATAAAATTGCAAGATTTGTAACAAATCCAATTATTATTCCTATTTTATTGTCAATTGGGAGTCTAGGGTTAATAATTGAGTTATATTCACCTGGTTTTGGCTTACCCGGAATTGCGGGGCTTTCTGCATTGTTATTATTTTTCTATGGGCATCTAGTTGCAGGCCTTGCTGGATATGAAAGTCTTATTCTCTTTGTTATAGGTATACTCTTGATAATACTGGAATTCTTTGTTGTTGGAGGAATAGCAGGAGCGATAGGGATTATTGCTGTAATTGCAAGTATGTTTCTTGCGAGTGGAGATATTGCGGTAATCGGGATAAGTCTTTTAATCGCAATAGGAGTTTCCATTATTGCGTCTATCTTATTAGTAAAGGTGTTTGGTAGAAAAATGAAATTCTTTAGAAAAATTATATTAACCGACTCAACCAACACGGAAAGTGGGTATGTTTCCAATCAAAATCGCAAGGAATTGATTGGAAAAATAGGTACGACCCTAACTGCATTACGTCCTGCTGGAGTGGTCCTTGTTGACGATGAAAGAATCGATGTAGTAAGTGAGGGAAGTTTTATTGATAAAGAGAAGAAAGTAAAAATTGTAAAAGCAGAAGGTTCAAGAATTGTAGTTAGAGAAATACTACCGATAGATATACTTAAGGAGGATGAGTAATGTTAGTAGGCGGATTTGAAATTTTTTGGATTATTGTAGTAGTATTAGCAATTATTTTGTTAGGGGTGCTATTAACATTTGTGCCTGTAATGCTATGGATTTCTGCTTTAGCAGCAGGAGTGAGAATTAGCATTTTCACGTTAATAGGGATGCGTTTAAGAAGGGTTATTCCTAGTCGAGTTGTTAATCCGTTGATTAAAGCACATAAAGCTGGCTTAAATGTAACGATTAATCAATTAGAAAGCCACTATCTTGCTGGCGGGAATGTAGATAGAGTTGTAAATGCATTAATCGCTGCACATCGAGCGAACATTGAACTATCATTTGAACGATGTGCTGCTATTGATTTGGCAGGACGTGATGTATTAGAAGCTGTTCAAATGAGTGTTAATCCAAAAGTAATTGAAACACCATTTATTGCTGGTGTAGCGATGGATGGTATTGAGGTAAAAGCAAAAGCAAGAATTACAGTTCGTGCTAATATTGAAAGACTAGTAGGGGGAGCTGGTGAAGAAACAATTGTAGCCAGAGTTGGCGAAGGTATTGTTTCTACGATCGGTTCTTCAAGTAATCATAAAAAAGTTCTGGAAAATCCAGATATGATTTCTCAAACTGTTTTATCAAAAGGCCTAGATGCCGGAACTGCCTTTGAAATTCTGTCGATTGATATTGCGGATGTGGATATCGGCAAAAACATCGGAGCTGAATTACAAACAGAGCAAGCAGAAGCAGATAAGAAAATCGCGCAAGCAAAAGCGGAAGAGCGCAGAGCGATGGCTGTTGCCCAAGAACAAGAGATGAAAGCAAAAGTACAAGAAATGCGTGCGAAGGTTGTGGAGGCAGAAGCAGAAGTACCAATGGCTATGTCTGATGCATTGCGTTCAGGAAATATCGGCGTAATGGATTATATGAATTTACAAAATATTACTGCTGATACGGAAATGAGAGGCTCCATTGGCAAATTGTCAGATGATCAAAAAAATAAAGATGATAATGAGTAACTTTAAAAAAGGGAGGGAGAAAATTTGGAATTTATCGGAATAATCATAGCGGTTGCAGCTTTTCTCTTCTCTTCTTTATTTGATAATAGTAAAAAACAGGCTCCTAAGCCAAAAAGACCACAGATACCTAAGCCTGTAAAGACGGAAAGGAACAGAGAATCAACCGTTCTGAGGGTCCCTGAAAAGGCGAAAAAAGCAGTGGAGAAAGCAGTGGAGAAAGAGAATCCCCTTTCTGAGTTAGAAAGGCTACATCGAGAAAATGCAAGCTTACAGAAGAAGATTAAGATGATGGAAAAGCAAAGGAGTAGAGGGGTTCAATCACCTCTCCCAAAAAAGGAAGACAGTGCTGATGCTGAAGGGCTGTTTACGAAGGATAATGTTATTCAAGCGGTAGTGTTTTCTGAAGTTCTAAGTGCTCCTAGAGCAAGAAACCCGCATAGAGCATCCATGCACCGTAAAGGGAAGAATAGGGTCTAAAAAAATGAAGAGTTATTACCATGCAGTCTTTTTTCTGCGTGGTAATAACTCTTTTTTAGTTTAATAAATAGATGAGATGAAATTATCCTCTAAAAAAGCGTAGAGGTATCTCTGCTTTTCTTAGCATAATGTAAATCTCCCTGAATATGATGATAGTAAGTGTAAGAAAGTGTACCGTCTACCTAGAGAATCTCATAAAAGAGAGGAAAGGGGGGTTCTTTTTTTATGGCTAAAAAGTGGGGACACAACTTGCGGAACTGGATGATTAAAAATTTAGAACTTCCTCAAGATGTCATGATGGACTTACCTAGAATCACAATGATTGGACAAATACATATTTATGTAGAGAACCACCGTGGATTAATAACCTTTTCAGATAAAGAATTGCGTCTGCTTCTAAAACAAGGTCAACTCCTTATTAAAGGAAAAGGATTTGTTATTAAAACAATATTACCAGAAGAAATATTATTAGAAGGAAAAATAGATCAAGTTTTATACATAAATGAATGATTTGGGAGGAAAATATGAAAAATCATTGGCTAGAATATATAACAGGGATAATTACAGTAAAAGCTACAGGCAAAGGATTGGAACGCTTTTTAAATAGGCTATTAAAAAATGATATTTCTGTCTGGAACGTAAAGAAACATGGACCGCATGCTGTAACTTTTCAAATTAGTTTGAAAAAAGTTCACCGACTTCGTCATTTAGTGAGAGGCAGCGGAATAAAAATAGAGTTTCAGCGCAGAGCTGGAGCTCCATTTCTATATAAAAGATTGTGGAAGAACAGTGGGTTTGTTATTGGGATTTTCCTCTTTCTTGGATTAGTTATTGCCTTATCAAATATGGTTTGGGGAATCGAAATTAAAGGAGCGAATCCAGCAACAGAATATCAGATACGTAAGCAGCTTGATAAGATGGATATTAAAATTGGGAAGTCTCAATTTTTTGCAAAAGAATTAGATGAAATCCAAGCGGAATTAACGAATAATATTGATGCAATTACATGGATTGGTGTGGAGCTAAAAGGGACAACTTATCATTTTCAAGTTGTGGAAAAAAATGAACCCGAGAAAAAAGAAGAAGTGGGACCACAAAACTTAGTGGCAACGAAAAAAGCGACAATCGTAACAGATTTTGTGGAATCTGGTACGAAACAATATACACTTAATGAAGTGGTAAGAAAAGGACAATTATTAGTTGCTGGCACAATAGGAAAGGAAGATCATACCAAAAATGTTTCTGCTAAAGGGAAAGTATGGGGCGAAGTATGGTATACGACAGAAGTAACAGTTCCTTTAGAAACAACGTTCCAAGTATTTAATGGAGAAGAAAAGCAAAAATTTTATATAAAGCTTGGTAAGTGGAATATCCCAATATGGGGTTTTGGGAAAATGGAGTATAAGGAGTATGAAAAAGAGGAGAATGAAACGAACGTTAAGTTTTTTAAATGGGAGTTACCAATTAAGGTTGTCGATAAAACGTATCGAGAAAAGGAAATCGTAAAAAGAGGATATAGTGAGAAAGAAGCTGTAAAGAAAGGAAAGGAAGATGCGAGGAAGGATATATTGAAACGAATTGGTGAAGATGGGAAAATTAAGGAAGAAAAAATTTTACAACGCGATATAAAGAATGGTAAAGTAAAACTAAATATAGCTTTTACAACAATAGAAAACATTGCGAAAGCACAACCTCTAACTCAAGGAGATACAGAATGACAGAAGATTTAAAAACGATGAATGTTAAATTGAAAGATCCAAACGAAGCTATTGCTTTACTTGGTAATGGAGATAGCAATCTGCAAGTACTTGAAAAAGAATTAGATTGTAACATCGTAACAAGAGGAGAAACGCTGCTTGTTTCTTCTGAAAGTCCTGATTCGATAGAGCTTGTTGGAGAAATTGTTGAGAAACTTTTACAAGTCATCCGAAAGGGTGTGTCAATTAGTCAACGAGACGTGATATATGCGATTTCTTTGGCAAAGAAAGGGACACTCGAATACTTCGGGTCATTATACGATGAAGAAATAGCCAAAACGGTTAAAGGAAAATCCATTAGAGTAAAAACGATTGGTCAAAGTGAGTATATCCGATCTATTAGACGAAATGATTTAGTGTTTGGTATTGGTCCTGCAGGTACTGGGAAGACGTATTTAGCCGTTGTAATGGCAGTAAATGCTTTAAAGAGCGGTAAAGTGAATAGAATCATATTAACCAGACCTGCTGTTGAGGCTGGCGAAAGCTTAGGGTTCTTGCCGGGAGATCTTAAAGAAAAAGTGGATCCGTATTTACGTCCGTTATATGATGCACTGCACGATGTCCTTGGTATGGAGCATACAACACGTTTAATTGAACGAAACACGATTGAAGTAGCCCCACTCGCATATATGCGTGGTAGAACATTGGATGATGCATTTGTTATATTGGATGAAGCCCAGAATACAACCAATGCACAAATGAAAATGTTTCTAACAAGACTTGGATTTGGTTCCAAGATGGTGATTACTGGTGATAAAACACAAATAGATTTGCCAAAAGGTGTCAAATCAGGTTTAGTGGTTGCAGAACAAATTTTGCAAAAAGTGAACGGAATAGGTTTAGTACAATTAGAAGAGAGCGATGTTGTAAGACATCCGCTAGTTGGAAAAATTATCAATGCATATGGAAAGCAGGAAAATTAACATTCAAAGGGGCAATCTCATTACTTAGGGGATTGTTCTTTTTTTATTTGTTTAAGTTTTAAGAAACATGAATTATTTCGAAAAAGGGTGAAAACAATCGAAAAAACTGTTATCATTTTACATATCATAAGTTTTTTTCTAATGCGATAGCGGCTTTACTTATCTATATAGAAAGTGCAGGTTAAGCCTCAAACCAACTGCATAGTAAGAAGTTACAACTAGATAGGTTAAGGATGAAGAAATAGGTTCAAGATGAGAATATGAAAGCAAATCAACCTATTTTTTAACGATAGGAGGTAAATATGAACATTTGGCAGAGAATAAGTAATAATTTAATCAAACTAATGAATATCACTTTTTTTAAAATAACTCTTTTTGTTCTTATTGGTGTCATTTTATTCTTTACCCTCTATGGAAACGTAAAGCCAGAAAAATTAAATGTGCAGCTTTTTTCTGTAGCAGATCAAACGATTCGTTCACCAATAACGGTAGAAGATAAGGAAAGTACGGAGAAAAAGAAAGAAGAAGCGAAAAACCAGGTACAGGATGTATATGTTGTAAATAAGGAAATTGCACAAAATCGTGTCGATTTAATATCTTCCATATTTGATTCTGTTACAGAAGTAAATAATGAAGTAGAGAAAGAATTAGAAGAAAAACGAAAAAAAGCGGAAGAAGACGATAAAGATAAGGAGTCAATAAAAGAACCAACTGTTGATGAAAAGCTCGAGTTGCTAAAAGGAAAGCTAACAAATGAAGTAACGAACGAAATTATGGATCGATCTTTAAAATCCCTTATTCCTTATTCAGAAGATCAATTAGAAATAGCAAAAGATATTACAGTTACAGCAATACATACAGTGATGAACGGAAAGATTCCGTCAGATGAAGTAGAAAATGCTAAAAAAAGAGTAGAGGATATTTTAAAAGTCAATGATGGTTTGACATCTGATTTGAAGAGCGCAAGTATTGATCTAGGTAGGTTTGCAATCATTCAAAATGAGTTCTATGATCCGACAGCAACAGAGGAAATGCGTCAACAAGCAGTGGATAATGTAGAGTCGATAAGGGTCCTTCAAGGGCAGGTTTTGGTGGAAGAGGGACAATTGATCAGCAGAGAAATTCAAAGACAGCTTGAACTTGTTGGTTTGTTAGATAGTGATAATTCGATTCAACCATTTATCGGTCTATGTATCATTATTTTAGCAATACTTTCGTTGTTATATTTTTATATATTTAAAAGAACAACAAAGGAAACGGAGAAAAATATTCTATTCTATTTAATGTTCTTTATCATATTAAGTGTAACCATCGTACTGATGAAAACAATAAGTGTATTTCAGCAGTTTGAATATACGGAAATCGGGTATATTTTTCCGGCGGCGATGGCGGTTATGCTAATAAAAATATTAATGGAAGAAAAATCAGCCATTTTGGTAACGATTATCCTTGCGATATGTGGAATGATTATGTTTAATGAAGGGGTCGCTGGAACTTTTAATGTAGGCATGGGTATTTACATTATCGCAAGTGGTTTAGCAGGAATACTCTTTCTAAACAAAAGAAATCAACGTACCAATATTCTTTATGCAGGATTCTTTATTTCTTTCATCAATATTGTTACCATATTAGCGATATTGTATTTGCAAAATGGTCATTATGGTGCAAAGGAATATGGTGTTTTTATATTGCTGGCAATAATTTCAGGGATAAGTTCCGCTGTTTTAACGATTGGATTTCTTCCTTTCCTTGAAACAGGATTCGGTGTTCTTTCTACAATCAAGTTAATTGAGCTATCAAATCCAAATCATCCGCTTTTACGTAAAATTTTAACAGAAGCGCCTGGCACCTATCATCACAGTGTTATGGTTGCTAATTTAGCGGAATCTGCCTGTGAAGCAATTGGAGCTAATGGTTTACTAGCGAGGGTGGGCTGTTATTATCATGATATAGGTAAAACAAAAAGACCACACTTCTTTATTGAAAATCAAATGAATATGGGAAATCCCCATGATCGTATTCCACCACAGGCAAGTAAAAATATTATCATTGCCCATGCCACAGATGGCGCTGAATTGTTAAGAAAATACAAGCTTCCGAAGGAAATAGTCGATATTGCGGAACAGCATCATGGAACTTCGTTATTAAAATATTTTTATTTTAAAGCAAAAGAAAAGGGTGGAGAGGTAAATGAAAGTGATTACCGTTACCCTGGCCCAAAGGCACAGACAAGAGAAGTAGCCATTATTGGGATTGCAGATAGTGTGGAAGCCGCAGTTAGAAGCATGAATGCTCCTACAACAGACCAAATTGATTCTTTAATTAAAAACATTATCTCTGACCGTTTGCAAGATGGACAATTAGACGAATGTGATTTAACATTGAAGGAATTAGATATTGTTCGAAATACATTGAGCGAAACACTAAAAGGGATTTTTCATTCACGAATCGAATATCCTGAAATGAAAAAGTAAAGGAAGTAGAATATGAATTTAGAGATTGATTTTATTGATGAAACGGAAAAAATAAAGGAAAGTGAAATAACCAAAATTCATGAACTTCTTCAATTTGCAGCGAAAAAACAAAATCTGCAGGGAGAGATTGAGTTGTCAATCACTTTTGTCCATAATGATCAAATTCAAGAAATAAATAAGGAATATAGAGAAAAAGACCAACCAACAGATGTTATTTCTTTTGCACTTGAGGAATTAGGAGAAGGGGAGACACCATTAGTTGGCGAAGGACTTCCTAGAATGTTAGGAGATATTGTCATTTCCATTGATAAAGCGGAGGAGCAGGCAAAAGAATATGGTCATTCTTATATGCGAGAACTTGGATTTTTATCTGTTCATGGATTTTTGCATTTATTGGGATATGACCATATGACAAAGGAAGAAGAAGAAGTAATGTTTACTCTTCAAAAGGATATTTTAGATGAATTCGGATTACAAAGATAAAAGAATTCGCAAAAACAGTCAATTATCCTCCTTTCGCTTAGCTATATCAGGAATATTAACCGCTATTAAACAAGAAAGAAATGTAAAGATTCATTTGGTTATTTCGATTTTTGTCATTGTATTAGGGATTATAAATGATCTCTCAAAACAAGAGTGGCTGTTTATTGCTTTTTGTATTGGCTTAGTAATAAGTTTAGAACTAATAAATACAGCCATTGAACGCGTGGTAGATCTTGTTACCGATAAATACCATCCATTGGCAAAAGAGGCTAAGGATATAGCTGCAGGTGCTGTATTTGTAGCAGCGATTCTTTCTGTTATAGTCGGTGGAATCATTTTTATTCCAAAAATAGTGGAAGCTATTACGGGCGGCTAAAAAAATAAAAACAGAGTGGTTATCTAGTAAAACTAGACGAAAAATAGCTAAAGAATGCATTTGGCTTTTGGTCTAGTTTTTTTGATAGCCTTTTTGTTTTAGGCTTTTAATAAAGATATTGCTATAGACAAATACAGGCAGTAAAATTCTAATACTTGGCCATCTAGCCAAAACAAACAATAAGCGACAAACTCCTTACTTCTGCCCCTTTATTGTAAATACAAATTAGTATATAATTTTAAGACAGTACATAGTAAATAGGGTCAATTGATACGAAAGTTTGTAAACGTTGATACTTTTCTTTAAAATAATTTGAAGGCTAATATATTCCTTCTTACAAAGGGATAACTAAATGTAAGATATTATTTTAAGATAAAGCTTTACTAAAAAAAATGGTAAGTGAGTCGAGACAATTGACAACTCGCCGCCATTTAAGCGTCTATTTATACACCCAAATGTTAACTGCAAAATGGAAATAAAAAACTGCAAAGGAAAAGAGGGGTTTACATGAAAAAAGAACTTCTAATAGAAGAAGCTAAGCTTGCTCGTGAGAAAGCATACGTTCCCTACTCGAAATTCAAGGTAGGTGCGGCGCTTCTTTCCGAAAATGGAACCGTTTATCATGGTTGTAATATTGAAAATGCAGCCTATAGTATGACAAACTGTGCGGAAAGAACAGCCTTGTTTAAAGCGGTATCAGAAGGTGATACTAGCTTTAAGAAGCTTGTCGTTATTGCTGATACAGAGGGACCTGTTTCTCCTTGTGGGGCTTGCAGACAAGTAATTTCTGAGCTGTGTCCTAAAGACATGGAAGTAGTATTGACAAATTTAAAAGGCGACATACAAACATTAACTGTGGCAGAATTATTGCCAGGAGCATTTTCACCGGAGGATTTACATGAACATTAATAACCAATCAGAGCATAAATCAGGATTTATATCCATTATCGGAAGACCAAATGTAGGAAAATCTACGTTTTTAAATCGCGTAATTGGCCAAAAGATTGCCATAATGAGCGACAAGCCACAAACGACGAGAAATAAAGTTCAAGGTGTATTAACAACAGATGATTCCCAGCTCATATTTATTGATACACCTGGAATTCATAAGCCAAAGCATCGACTTGGTGATTTTATGATGAAGGTAGCCCAAAATACGTTGAAAGAAGTGGATCTAATCCTCTTCATGGTTAATGCGGAAGAAGGATTTGGAAAAGGCGAAGAATTTATTCTTGAAAAATTCCAGACAGTTAAGACGCCGATATTTTTAGTGATTAATAAAATTGATACAATTCATCCAGATCAATTATTTTCGATTATTGAATCATATAAAGAAAAATATCCATTTAAAGAGATTATTCCTATCTCTGCTTTAGAGGGAAATAATGTGGAAACATTATTAACGCAAATAAAAAAATATTTGCCAGAAGGACCACAGTTTTATCCGGCTGATCAAGTAACCGATCATCCAGAACGCTTTATTGTTTCAGAATTAATAAGAGAAAAAGCACTTCATTTAACAAGAGAGGAAATTCCTCACTCCCTTGCAGTCGTCATTGAGAAAATGGAGAGAAAACCAAACGATGTTATTAATGTAATGGCAACAATCATCGTTGAGCGTGATTCTCAAAAAGGGATTATTATTGGTAAACAAGGAAGCATGCTGAAAGAGATTGGAAAAAGAGCGAGAACAGATATCGAAAATCTTCTCGGAAATAAGGTTTACTTAGAGTTATGGGTAAAGGTGCAAAAAGATTGGCGTAATAAAATGACACAGCTCCGTGACTTCGGCTTTAGAGAAGACGAATATTAATTAGTTGTTTTTTTAGCGAATAGATATATTTTACTCGACCTGCAAAAACCGTCATGGTTTGAATTCATAGGTATTAAAAAATTATACATGCGATCAATTAACAATATTTTCGTCTCATGATTTTATAAAGACAGGCTATGATAAGATTAAAGTTATAAACAGCTAGTTAAAATCGAAAGGTGGGGTTTTACATGTTAGACTTTACCTGGAAAGTTTTTTCCAAAACAGGTAACATTGATACTTATCTACTCTTTAAAGAATTAGAAAAGACTAATCATGAAATACCAGGAATGCAAGAAGAGGAACTAGCAGAACTTGATTATCCCATCTCATAGCGCTGTCCTTATAGTAAGGGATGGTGAATGGTGATGCTGGAAAAGTGTGAAGGAATTGTTATTAGATCAATTGACTACGGTGAATCAAATAAAATTGTTACTCTCTTTACAAGAGAATGGGGAAAGGTTGGGGTTATGGCAAGAGGTGCAAAAAAGCCAAACAGCAGACTTTCTGCTGTAACCCAACCTTTTGTCTATGGCTATTTTCTCGTTCAGCGTAGTAGTGGATTAGGTCTTTTGCAGCAGGGCGATATTATTTCTAGCATGCGTGGATTAAAAGAGGATATTTTTCTTACCGCATATGCAAGCTACATAGTAGAGCTTACTGACAAATGTACAGATGAAAAAAAGCCAAATCCTTTTCATTTCGAATTATTATTTCAAACTTTGAATTATATGAATGAAGAATTTGACCCGGAAATTCTAGTGAACATTTATGAATTAAAAATGTTAAACGGTTTGGGGTTATATCCAACATTAGATCGTTGTGTTTTTTGTGGAGCAACAGAAGGCCATTTTTCTTTTTCCATACGAGAAGGAGGATTGGTCTGCCATCAATGCTTGGAAAAAGATCTATATCATTATAAAATTTCTCAGGCTACTGTGAAGCTTCTCCGGATTTTTTATTATATGGATATATCTCGACTAGGAAGTATTTCAGTAAAAGATACAACAAAGAAAGAACTTAGTATGATTATTGATGCTTATTATGAAGAATATTCAGGGTTATATTTGAAATCTAAAAAGTTTATCCAATCCATGAAAAATTTGGGAGATGCTTTTACATAATAACTAAATTTTGATTCCAATTGGTTGCAAGGTTGACAATCAAAAAAAATTTCGCTATTATTCATGTAAATAAGAGTGTTGCGTTGAAAAGAAAGTAGTACTTATTTCTCCTCATGAAAAGCGAGCTTGGGATAGTGAAAGCCAAGTGCATGAGTATTAAGGAAGGCGTTCTTGGAGCAACTGCGTATGAAAGTGGCTGTATGTATACAGCAAATAGGGTGGAACCGCGGGTTAACTCTCGTCCCTATGTCAAAAATTTGGCATAGAGACGAGAGTTTTTTTGTGTTTCTAAATTTAAAAGGTCTCGGCTAAAGTTTCTATGCTAAATAATGATTTATCAATTTCGGAGGTGTATTTAAGCAATGAATATTCAAAACATGATTTTAACATTGCAGAAACATTGGTCAGATTATGGTTGTATTTTGATGCAGGCATATGATGTGGAAAAAGGTGCAGGAACAATGAGTCCTTACACTTTTTTAAGAGCGATAGGTCCTGAGCCTTGGAATGTGGCTTATGTAGAGCCATCGAGAAGACCTGCTGATGGAAGATATGGTGAAAATCCCAATCGCCTATATCAGCATCATCAATTTCAAGTTATCATGAAGCCATCGCCAGATAATATTCAAGAACTATACTTAGATTCTTTAAAGGCACTAGGCATTAATCCACTTGAGCATGATATCCGTTTTGTAGAGGATAACTGGGAGAATCCTTCTCTAGGCTGTGCTGGTCTCGGATGGGAAGTATGGCTTGATGGCATGGAAATCACACAATTTACTTATTTTCAACAAGTTGGCGGTATTGAATGTAAGCCAGTATCTGTTGAGATAACATACGGGATTGAACGATTGGCATCATACATTCAGGATAAAGAGAATGTTTTTGATTTAGAGTGGACAGATGGGTTTACAATCAAAGATATTTTTTATCAACCAGAATTTGAACATAGTAAATACACATTTGAAACATCTGATACAGAAATGCTATTTAATTTATTTTCCATTTATGAAAAAGAAGCACATAGACAAATGGACGAGGGTCTAGTACATCCTGCTTATGATTATGTATTAAAATGCTCTCATGTTTTCAATCTATTGGATGCTAAAGGGGCTATTTCTGTTACGGAAAGAACGGGATATATTGGAAGATGTAGAAATTTAGCACGTAAGATTGCCAAAACATTCTACGAAGAAAGAGAAAAATTAGGATTCCCAATTTTAAAAAGCAAGGAGGGAGAAAGTCATGAATAAAAGAGACTTGTTATTGGAAATTGGTTTAGAAGAAATGCCCGCTCGCTTCATCCCTGCTAGCATAGAGGCATTGAAGGGAAAAATGGAGTCATGGCTTAGTGAAAAGCAATTAGGCTATACTTCTGTTTATGCATTTTCTTCTCCTCGTAGATTGGCACTAGTTGTTGCTGGTTTAGATGAATCACAGCAAGATAGGGAAGAAGAAGCAAAAGGTCCTGCCAAACGAATTGCGCAAAGTGATAACGGAGAATGGTCTAAGGCAGCTGCTGGTTTTACTAGAGGACAAGGTTTAACAGAAGAAGATATATATTTTAAAGAAATAAATGGTGTAGAGTATGCTCACGTTAAAAAGTTCATAAAAGGACAACAAACGAGTATGTTATTGCCTGAATTAAAAGAATTGATTTTAAGCTTAACTTTTCCAAAAAATATGCGTTGGGCAAATAATGACTTACGTTACATACGCCCAATAAAATGGCTAATCGCATTATTCGGCGAGGAAGTAATACCTTTTTCTATCGCCAATGTAGAAACTTCCAATAAATCTCTCGGTCATCGCTTCCTTGGTGGAGAAATTGTTTTCAACAATCCATCTGATTATGAGAAAAAAATGTTAGCTCAGTATGTAATGGTTAATGCTGACGAACGTAAAGAGGCTATTGTTTCTCAAATTAAAAAATTAGAGGAAGAAAATAATTGGGTGATTCCAATCGATGCAGATTTATTAGATGAAGTAACCAATTTAGTTGAATATCCAACTACATTATTTGGTACTTTTGAAGAGTCGTTTTTAGAATTGCCTACAGAGGTATTAATCACTAGTATGAAGGAACACCAACGCTATTTCCCAGTGAAATCAAAGGAAGGAAAGCTGTTGCCATACTTTGTCACTGTTCGTAACGGTGATCATCAACATTTAGAAAAAGTTGCAAAAGGAAATGAGAAAGTTCTTAGAGCAAGACTTGCTGATGCAGCATTCTTCTATAAAGAAGATCAAAAACTAGTAATTGATGATCTTCTTAAAAAGTTGGAAACGATTGTTTATCACGAGGAAATCGGCACTTTAGCAGAAAAAGTTGCTCGAGTGCGAGCAATTGCCGCTTCCTTATCTGAAAAGCTAAATTTAACAAAAGAAGAACAACAGGATGTTGATAGAGCAGCACAAATTGCAAAGTTTGACCTTGTTACCAATATGGTTTATGAATTCCCAGAACTGCAAGGATTAATGGGAGAACGGTATGCTTTGCAAAAGGGAGAGAAAAAAGTAGTAGCTGCTGCGATAAACGAACATTATATGCCGCGCCATGCGGAGGATGAAACAGCTAAGAGTAATGTAGGGGCAGTCCTGGCACTTGCTGAAAAACTAGATACGATTGTCTCATTCTTTAGTATTGGCATGGTTCCGACAGGATCACAAGACCCTTACGCTTTAAGAAGACAGGCAACAGGAATTGTGCAGACGCTCATTGATAAAAACTGGAGTATATCCATTGAGAGCTTAGTCGATCTCACCATAAATGCAATGTCACATTCTTTAAAAGTAGCTGGTGAAGAACTAGTTGATTCCGTTCTTTCATTCTTTAAATTGCGTGTGAAGCATATTTTACAAGAAAAAGGCATTCGTTATGATATGATTGATGCCATATTAGCAGAAAAAATTGGTGGAGCAGCAAGTGTGTTAAGAAAAGCAAGCGTTCTTGAGCTTCGCAAGGGAGCTGCCGATTTTAAAGAAGGAATTGAAGCCCTAAGCAGAATCATCAATATTTCTAATAAGGTAACAACAATTTCCCCGGTTGATCCAAGTTTATTTGAAAACGAATATGAACATGAACTTTATAATCGTTTTCAAGATGTAATGGAAAAAATAAATTCAGAGGTAAATGAAGAAGAATATTTTGATTTATTATTCTCCTTAAAAGATGCTATTTCAGCATACTTTGATCATACTATGGTTATGGCTGATGAAGAAAAAGTGAAAGAAAATCGATTAAATCTGATGGTGGAAATAGCTTCCTATATTAAAGGATTTGCAAGTGTAAACGAAATAATTGTAAAGTAAGAATTAAATTGTTTTAAAAAGAGCTAGGCAGGGCCACCCCTACCTAGTTTCGTTTTGTAAGAATTTAATGGCGTGATAAGGAAAAGAACGAGCAAATGTTTTAAATATTATAGATAAAATAGATAACTTTGGATTCTTTTTCTTTTGATTCCGCCTATTTCGTATATAATAGTTAGTAGATATCGTTACCTAAATGAAGGTGGTGAATAGGAGATCGAACTGAACAAACGGCAAGAAAGAATAATTGAAATAGTAAAAGAGAGTGGCCCAATTACAGGTGAGCATATTGCAGATAAATTAAACTTGACAAGGGCAACCCTTCGACCTGATTTAGCGATATTGACAATGGCGGGCTTTTTAGATGCCAGACCTCGAGTAGGATACTTCTATACGGGAAAAAACTCGGAAAGACAAGTAATCGATAATATACGCAATATATTAGTGAAGGATTATTATTCACATCCAGTTGTGGTTCATGAAAATTCCTCTGTATATGATGCAATCGTAATTATGTTTACAGAAGATGTTGGAACCATTTTTGTCGTTGATGAGAACTCCACATTAACAGGAGTTGTTTCTCGTAAAGATCTATTGCGAGCAAGTATTGGTAAACAAGAGTTAAATTCGTTGCCAGTTGCGATTATTATGACAAGGATGCCGAATGTCACGTATTGTTTTGAAGAGGAAATATTAGTAGATGTTGGCTGTAAATTAATGAATCGAGAAATTGATGCACTCCCAGTTGTAGAAAAAACGGAGAATGGTCTTCTTGTAATAGGAAGAGTTTCGAAAACTAATATTACTAGAGCGTTTGTAGACTTGTCTAATAATCGTGATGGAATTGTGGAGGAACAAAATGACTGAAAGACAAATTATATATGTTGTATCTGATTCGGTTGGTGAAACAGCTGAACTTGTAACAAAAGCAGCAATCAGCCAATTTTCCGGCCACAATGTTAATGTGCTTATAAAAAGATTTCCTTTTGTAGAGGATAAATCAAACATTCATGAAGTAGTAATGCAAGCAAAAGAAGAGCATGGAATGATTGCCTATACACTTGTTAAACCAGAAATCCGTAATTATATGAGTGAGCTAGCTCGGCAAGAAGGAGTATATGCATGCGATATAATTGGACCAATTATTGATCAGTTTCAAGTGTTATGGGGAAAGACTCCACTTTATGAACCAGGACTTGTTCGGAAATTAGATGAAGACTATTTTAAAAAAGTGGAGGCAATAGAATTTGCTGTGAAATATGATGATGGCAGGGATCCGAGAGGTTTAGAGAAGGCTGATATCATATTAATTGGTGTTTCGAGGACTTCTAAAACACCACTTTCCCAATTTTTAGCCCATAAAAGAGTCAAAGTAGCAAATGTACCGATTGTGCCAGAGGTAGACCCGCCAAAAGAGTTATTTGAAGTACCGGCGAGTAAATGTTTTGGTTTAAAAATAAGTCCGACAAAATTAAACAATATTAGAAAAGAGCGCCTTATTTCTCTTGGATTAAGTGACAAAGCGAGTTATGCGCAAATTGAAAGAATAAAAGAAGAGCTAACTTATTTTGAGGACATTGTGAATCGACTTGGCTGTCCAGTTATTGATGTTACAAATAAAGCAGTGGAAGAAACAGCAAATATTATTCACAGTTTGTATTATAGATCTAAGTATAGCACAGACAGATAACTGCTTGATATTAGTGAGATTAATTGGTAAAAGCTTGATTCTCATAGTGGAGAATCAAGTTTTTAATTATGAAAAACTTGTGTTTCAATAATTTTCAAGTGAACTATTTCTCGTCCTATTTAAATGGCCGTTTCTAAAAATGGTTGTGTTCATAAAATAAATTAGCAAAGATAATTTCTATTTAATAAAATTAATTTAATGACCTATCTTAATTTATTTTTTGTATGTATTTTGGTTCTAGTATGGCATAAAAGGAATAATTATAGATAAAAAAAGATGGAATTTCAAGTGAATTTATACTATAATAAAAAATTGTGATAAAAAAGTATCATGTTTTAGGTTTAGACTTGGCTTTTTACGAATAAACTATTTATTGTGAGAAGTCAAGGAAAGGGATAAAAAAATTTTCGACATTACTTCTTTCGTGAAAAAATTATTTAGGAAGAAGGAATATGTGGAGTGATGTAGAATTAATAGTACATTAGGGAAACATATGGTATATGTTGATGCTGATTCCTGTCCTGTAAAAGAAGATATTGTCGAAATAGCTTCTTATTATCATTATGAATTGCTATTCGTTGCATCCTATGCACATATGATGAAAGAAAATGACGAACAAAAGTGGAAGTATGTGGATAGCGATAAAGAAGCTGTAGATTTATTTATTATGAATGCTACCAAAAAACAGGATATTGTCGTCACTCAAGATATTGGCCTTGCCTCTACGTTATTGTTAAAGCAAGTTACTGTCCTCTCCCCTAGGGGCGTAATATTTGAGGAGAAAACTATAAATACTGCACTTGATATGCGATATTTATCTGCTAAGGCAAGACGAAAAGGGGTATATGGGAAAGGGCCAAAACCTTATACAGAAGAGGATCGCCAAAAATTCAGAAGAAATTTTATAAGGATTTTGTCGAAAGTTGAAGGAGAATCGATTGGTTACGTCGAATAATTCTTTAAAGTAGGCAATAAGTAGGGAGATGTGTAGATAATGGTGGCGCGCATTCCTGAAGATAAACTCAATGAAATCAAACAGGCTACTGACATTGTTGAAATCATTGGAGAACATGTATCCCTTACAAGACAAGGGCGCAATTTTATCGGTCTTTGTCCTTTTCACGGCGAAAAAACACCTTCTTTTACTGTATCGCCAGATAAACAGATATTCCATTGCTTCGGCTGTCATGCAGGTGGAAATGTATTTACTTTCCTTATGGACTTAGAAGGCTCTTCTTTTGTAGAAGTTGCATCAAGTTTAGCTGACCGTGCGAATATTGAATTAGGTATCGAAGTGTCTGAGCTGGAAAGAAAACCAGCCATTCCAGAAAATTTACAGCAAATGATTGATGCACATGATTTATTATCTAAATTCTACCATCATTTGCTCGTAAACACAAAGGATGGTCAGCATGCATTAGAATATTTGTCTAATAGGGGCTTTACTTTACCTATCATTGAAAAGTTCCAAATAGGCTATACACTTAATTCCTGGGATTTAGCTGTGAAGTTTTTAGGGAAACGTAAATTTGATGTTTCGCTATTAGAAAAAGCTGGTTTGATTGTAAAAAGTGAAAGGGATGAGAAATATTTTGATCGTTTTCGCGATCGAATAATATTCCCTATCTATGATCGAAATGGTAACACAATTGCGTTTTCTGGACGTGCTTTAGGGGATAATAATCCCAAATACCTTAACAGTCCAGAAACTCCAATTTTTAATAAAAGCAATACACTTTACAATTTTCATAAAGCAAGGCCTATAATACGAAAGCTTCAACATACCGTTCTTTTCGAAGGATTTGCAGATGTTATAGCTGCAACAAGAGCGGGAGTTGAAAACAGTGTTGCGACAATGGGGACCTCCTTAACGGAGGAGCATATCACAATTCTAAAAAGAAACGCACGAAATGTAACGATTTGTTATGATTCTGATTCAGCTGGGATAGAAGCAGCCTTTCGTGCAGGACAGCTTCTTACAAAGGCTAATTGTGTTGTAAAAGTAGTGATGTTACCAGATGGAATGGACCCAGATGATTATGTGAACAAATTTGGGGAAGATAAATTGCAACAGGAAATACTTCATGGAAGCATACCTTTCATGGGATTTAAAATGCTTTACTATCGAAGAGGGAAAAATCTTCAAAATGAAGGAGATAAACTCGCTTATATAGAAGAAGTAATAGGAGAAATTGCTAAACTGGAGAAGGCGGTAGAAAAAGACCTTTATTTACGACAGATAGCAGATGAGTTTTCTCTCTCTTTAGAGGCATTAAAGCAGCAAGAGATGCAGATGGAACAATCAGTTCCAAATGAAAATGCTGTTGAAAAAAGTGTAGTTCCTGTCAAACAATACACGGTTAAAAAACGGGCAACTGGATTATTACCAGCATATCATACTGCGGAAAAAAGACTGCTTGCACATATGTTTAAAAGTGAGGATATTGCCTACAAAGTGCAAGACTCTTTACAGGGAAAAGCATTTAATATTGATGAACACCAAGCGATCTTTACTTATCTTCTTGCTTATTATGAAAAGGGTTTTGGTAACGATACAAGTTCATTTATGAATTTTATTGACGATCCAGACTTACAACGGATCGTAGCTGAAATCGAAATGATGGAAGTGAATGAAGAGGTAAGTGAAGTAGAAATTAGTGATTATATGAAACAAATCATTAATTATGAGAAATTGCTTGAAATAAAGGAAAAGAAGCAAATGCTGAAAGATGCAGAACGTCAAAATGACTATATAAAAGCTGCTCAAATTGGCATGGAAGTCCTTTTATTAGAAAAAACGTTAAAATAGTATATTATTGTCTTGATTTTTTGGAAGGAGGGGGACATATGGCTGAGAAGTCTGCCCGTTCAAAAGAGATTGAAACGGAATTAACCCTTGATCAGGTAAAGGAACAATTAACAGAAGTAGGTAAAAAAACGGGTGTGCTCGCATATGATGATATTGCTGAGAAGTTATCCAGTTTTGAATTAGATTCTCACCAAATGGATGAGTTTTATGAATTTTTAGGTGATCAGGGAGTCGAATTAATCGGTGATGGTGAAGAAGAAGCACCGAATGTCCAAGAGCTTGCAAAAGGGGAGGAAGAATTCGATTTAAATGACCTAAGTGTTCCCCCAGGTGTAAAAATTAATGATCCAGTTCGTATGTATTTAAAAGAAATTGGAAGAGTAGATTTACTTTCAGCAGAAGAAGAAATTAATTTAGCAAAACGTATATTACAAGGCGATGAAGAAGCGAAACGCCGTCTTGCAGAAGCTAACTTGCGCTTAGTTGTAAGTATTGCTAAACGTTATGTTGGACGTGGAATGCAGTTCCTTGATTTAATCCAAGAAGGAAATATGGGTTTAATTAAAGCTGTTGAAAAGTTTGATTATGAAAAGGGATTTAAATTTAGTACGTACGCAACATGGTGGATTCGTCAAGCAATAACTCGTGCAATTGCGGACCAAGCGAGAACAATTCGTATACCTGTTCATATGGTTGAAACCATAAATAAATTAATTCGTGTGCAACGTCAATTACTACAGGATCTTGGCCGCGAACCAACTCCTGAAGAAATTGGAGAAGACATGGATTTATCACCAGACAAAGTAAGAGAAATTTTAAAAATAGCGCAAGAGCCTGTTTCTTTAGAAACACCGATTGGTGAAGAAGATGATTCTCATTTAGGCGATTTTATTGAGGACCAAGATGCTACTTCTCCTTCAGAGCATGCTGCCTATGAATTACTTAAAGAGCAATTAGAAGACGTATTAGATACATTAACAGATAGAGAAGAAAATGTTTTAAGATTGCGCTTTGGGCTTGACGATGGCCGTACACGTACACTTGAAGAAGTAGGAAAAGTATTTGGTGTAACACGTGAAAGAATTCGTCAAATTGAAGCAAAAGCTTTAAGAAAGTTAAGACATCCAAGCAGAAGCAAACGATTGAAAGATTTCTTAGAGTAAGTAGCTTACGGCTTAGTAATCTTCAATATGATTCCATAAAGAAATAGTTTACTTCCTGTATGAAGTGGCTATTTCTTTTTTTTCAGTTTTAGAAATGTTAATGCGCTTTTTTCACTTAGTTATTACTTAAATAAAAGGAAGTGATGCTAAAGATGCAAGACCAGAGAAAAATGATTATTGTAAAGGAAATAGCTTATTGGAAAGAAAATAAAATGCTTCCAGAACATTATTGTGATTATTTACTCACATTGTATACAGAAGGAAATGGTGTGGAAGAAAGTCAGGTAAAGAAAGAAGGCAAAAGCATCTTATTCATTTTTTCCCTTTTATACTTTTCTTTCATTCCAATAACTATATTTTTATTATATTTTACTGAATTGTCTTTCATTTTGCAAATGGCTATTTCACTAATTTTTCTGATTTTTTGTTTTGTCGGTATTTTTTTGTATAATAAAAATGAGTGGAATGTAGATATACCAGCCACTGTTGCAGCAATTATCATTCTTTTGTGTAGTGTAGTTTTTGGTTTGAAATTTTTTTCTAATGAAATAATATTTTTATATATCATTTTATTCCTTAATTGCTTATTTTGGTATTTATGTGGAAAGAAATATAAATTATTATATTTTACGATTTCCGCATTTATTGGGACCTTTCTCCTGGTGATACTTCTTGTATCAAAGTATTTGCTTTAACTAGAATTTGAAATGTGGTGTTAGTAATGAATACAGATAAATTATCCAAACGATTAGAAACCGTTGCAAAATACATACCTAAAAATGCAAAATTTGCAGATATTGGATCTGATCATGCGTATTTGCCATGCTATATGGTGAAAAGAAATAATGTTCGTTTTGTCATTGCAGGAGAAGTGGTTGATGGTCCTTACCAATCTGCTGTTAAACAAGTAAAACAGGAAGGATTGTCTTCAAATATTTCTGTAAGAAAAGGAAATGGCTTAGAAGTAATCGAACCAAATGAAGTGGATTGTGTAACGATTGCTGGCATGGGTGGAACATTAATCGCAACAATTTTAGAGAACGGCAAGAATAAACTAAAAGATTCTGTTCAAAGACTGATCTTACAGCCTAATGTTAGTGCATCTTCCATTCGAGAGTGGCTATTGAAAAATGATTGGATTTTAATAGATGAAGAAATTTTGGAGGAAGATGGAAAAATATACGAGGTTTTGGTAGCTGAAAAAGGGGATTCCCGCCCATTGTATGAATTAAATAAAGAGAAAGCATTATTATTTGGACCATTTTTAATGAAAGAAAAAAATGCTGCCTTCGTTAAAAAATGGACACATGAGAAAAAAAATTGGCAGAGAATACTTACAAATTTGAAGTCTGCACCTGAATCAGAAGAAAATACGCAAAAAAGTAAAGAGCTAGAGAGGAAGATTAAATTAGTGGATGAGGTGATAACGAATGAAGACAATTAATGGTTATGAAATAATTTCATTGTTTGAACAATTCTCCCCTAAAGCATATGCAATGGAAGGCGATAAAATAGGGTTACAAGTAGGAGATCTAAGCAGACCTGTTAAGCGTGTTATGGTAGCATTGGATGTTCTTGATGAGGTAGTGGAGGAAGCAATTTCAAAAGGAGTGGATTTAATAATTGCTCATCATCCACCCATTTTTCGTTCTTTATCTAAAATAACGATGGATAATCCATCTGGAAGATTAATGCATAAATTAATTAGACATGATATTACAGTCTATGCTGCTCATACAAATCTTGATGTCGCAAAAGGTGGGGTAAATGACCTTTTAAGTGAGGCTTTAGGATTACAAGATGCTGAAGTATTAGTTCCAACCTATGAGGATAAATTAAAGAAATTAGCTGTTTATGTACCTAAAAATTATGCTGAACAGGTGAAAAAAGCTATAGGTGATGCAGGTGCTGGTACACTCGGAAATTATAGTCATTGTATTTTTTCGACGGACGGTATTGGTGAATTTCAACCGTTAGAAGGAGCAGACCCATACATTGGCAAGGTAAATAAATTAGAGCATGTAGAAGAAGCAAAAATAGAATCAGTTTACTTAGCTTCCAAAGAAAAGAATATAGTAAAAGCGATGATTAAAGCCCATCCCTATGAAGAGGTTGCTTATGATATCTATGATTTACAAATAGAAGGGGAGCAATTAGGCTTAGGTAGAATAGGTAAAGTGAATGAGATGACATTATTAGAATTTGCTAATCATGTCAAAGAAGTTCTTGAAGTTGACCGGGTACGCGTAGTCGGAAATTTAGATGCGAAGGTCAAAAAAGTGGCAGTCCTAGGCGGAGACGGTAATAAATATTATTCCCATGCTTTAAGGAAAGGCGCCGATGTTTATATTACAGGAGATATGTATTATCATATTGCTCATGATGCTGACGCTTTAGGATTAAATATTATTGATCCAGGACACAATGTAGAAAAAGTGATGAAGGCAGGAGTGGCAAAGGTTTTAACGGAAATGTGTAAAGACAAAGGCTATGAGGTGGAGATTTTTCCTTCCGTTATTCATACAGATCCGTTTACTTTTATATAAGGAAGATTTTAGAGATATAAAAGCAGGCAAACTTTAATGGAGTTTGTCTGCTTTCTTTGTTCAATTGGAAAATGAATGATTATGAATTTAAAATTTAATAACCGAAAAAGCTCACACACTTAGTCAAAGAAATATGTTGTGGGAAGAGTTGTGTTTATCTAGTAAATGAAAACCAAAAGCAGAAGCTTGGATGAGAAAAGTGGACATCATCAAGGGAATGAAAACCAAAAGCAGTAATTAAGAAGAGAAAAATGGCGTTCATCAACCAAAGGAATAATAGCAAAAATTAGAAAAACAAGCGTCCCACTTTATAGTGAACGCTTGTTTCAATATTATTTCACCTTTACTTTTGGCAAGATTTTATTTAAAGGAACTTTCTTTTCCAATTGCCATGTGCTTTCATCTGCAGGATCATATTGATCTAGAAAATTAATAACCTCTTTCGTAATCGGGGTTGGTGTCGATGCTCCTGCTGTAACGGCAACACTGTTTGCATCTTTTAGCCACTCAAGCTTTAGTTCCGAAATGTCTGATATACGATATGACTTTGTATCGGCAATTTCTTCAGAAACTTGGGCTAAACGATTGGAGTTATTGCTTTTGGGATCTCCTACAACAATTAATACGTCTGCTTCTCCAGCTTGTTTAGCAACTGCTTCTTGTCTTACTTGTGTAGCTAGGCAGATTTCTTTATGAAATTCAGCATGTGGAAATTTATCTTTAATGCTTTCCATTAAATCAGCTACATCCCATTGACTCATCGTTGTCTGGTTTGTAACAAGAATTTTCTCCCTATTAATCTCTAATCTGCTAATATCATCCTGCGTTTCTACTAATGAGACAGCATGTGGAGCCACACCAACGGCTCCCTCTGGCTCAGGATGACCTTTTTTTCCTATATAAATAATATAGTAACCTTCTTTTTCCTTTTCTCTAATTAAATCATGGGTTTTAGTTACATCTGGACAAGTTGCATCCAATGTAACTAATCCCTTATCTTCCGCTATTTTACGTACCTCTGGTGATACACCATGTGCAGTAAAAATTACTGTACCCGAGTTTACTTTTTCCAATATTTCTTTTCGATTTTTTCCATCTAATGTGATAATGCCTTCTTCTTCAAATGCATCTGTAACATGTTTATTGTGAACAATCATTCCAAGAATATAGATGGGACGAGGCAGTGTTTTATCTAAAGCAGCATTTCTGGCAATTACCATTGCATCAACAACACCGTAGCAATAACCTCGAGGTGCGATTTTTATGACTTTCATTCTCCGATTCCTCCTGCAAGATACTTCTACTAACAATATATTAAGTAATAGGTACGATTATTTCCACCAATAATATAACATGTTTATTATATAAAACATAAGAGCTGTTTACAAAGTATAACTGTCTGGAAAAAGGAAGATTCATAAAAGACGATAAAAAAAGACCAAATAAAGCAATAGCCAATTTGGAATGAACCGTTTTGTGGGTATTGCCTGTTAGGTCTGGGGATTTATATATATAATTTTGGTTTTGGAGCACCTGTAGGTTTTTCGGATACTGATTCCGTTTCAAAATCATCGATAACATCATCGACTTTTTTAGTTTGTCGCTTTTTAACTGTTTTCTTTGTATCTTCGCTTTTTCTTTTCTCTGTTGCTGGATCTGCAACGTTTACTTCCTCTGGTTCTTTGCTGGAGCTCGTTAATCCTCTGTACATTTTCCAAATAGCTGGGATATTTTTAACCATTGGTCCATATTGGTTCACCATAGGCCCAATTTGGCTTGCTGTATTAAGGAATTTTTGAGAATTTGCTAAAAATCCATTAATAGAAGAAGGATTAGTCAATGTTTTTAGCAACCCGCCTCCTCCAGATGCAGCACTTCTAGCTCCTGCATTCGTAGCAGCTCCTGCAGCATTATTACCGCCTCCAAAAAGTTTGGATAGTAAACCGCCGCCACTTCCTCTGCTAGGTACTCCAGCTCGGCCCATTGCTCCTCCAGGGAAGCTAGTTGGTCCTCTCATTCCTGGCATTCTTCCGCCCATTGGTGGTCCTTGGAATGGGCCACGTGGTCTTGGTGGCATCATATAAAACGCCTCCTTTCACTTATACTACTTTATAGAATATGCAAAGACTTACAAGATGTTTAGGTTTTACGAAGAAATAATGGATAGTGTCATATGTAATGTAAAATGCTAGGATTAGGGATAAAAAATATATTTGATTTATGGTATTGGAAAAAATAAAAAGGGCACACATTATAGCCTTTTAGGTAAATTTTTATTATAATAAAATGATGGACAAAAGAGCTATAGATAAATGCCAAATCTGCGCACACTCATTTATCTGGCTATTAAGGAGTTTTTTATATGAGTAATAATCAATTTAAACAATACGAGTTTAAACCATTTATTATAGATGCAATTGACGAATTAGGTTTTTACGAACCGACAGAAATTCAACAGAAAGTAATTCCTCTTGTTTTAAAAGGGGAAAGTGCAATTGGGCAATCGCAAACTGGAACAGGTAAAACGCATTCATACGTTTTACCGATTGTTCAGAGAATAGTTGCTGAAAAACAAGCAGTACAAGCTGTTATTACAGCACCTACTAGAGAATTAGCGAATCAAATTAATCAAGAAATTTTGAAAATAATTAAGCATTCCGAACAACCAATAACAACTCGCCTATTTATTGGAGGTACGGATAAACAGCGTTCGATTGAAAAGCTTAAAACACAGCCACAAATTGTTGTAGGTACGCCTGGAAGAATTAATGATCTTGTTAAAGAACAAGCATTATTTGTGCATACTGCAAAAATTCTAATCGTTGATGAAGCAGATCTTATGCTAGATATGGGCTTTATTGAAGATGTTGATCAAATTGCGTCAAAAATGCCAAAGGAATTAACCATGTTTGTATTCTCTGCGACAATCCCTGAGAAATTAAAGCCATTTTTAAAGAAGTATTTAGAAAATCCAACATATGTTCATATCGAACCAAAGCAATTAACAGCCGCAAAAATAGAACATGTGCTAATTCCTTCCAGACATCGTGATAAAATTACAACAGTATATGAAGCGTTAGTAAGCTTTAATCCTTATCTTGCGATTGTATTTACAAATACAAAGCAAATGTGTGATGAAGTTGCAAATGGCTTATCAAACAAAGGTCTTAAAGTTGCAAGAATACATGGTGGTTTGACACCTCGTGAGCGTAAAAAAGTAATGAAACAAATCCTAGATCTAGAATTCCAATACATTATAGCTACTGATTTAGCAGCAAGAGGAATTGATATTAAAGGGATCAGTCATGTTATTAATTATGAGTTACCAACAGATTTAGATTTTTATGTGCATCGTGTTGGAAGAACTGCAAGAGCAGGTTATTCGGGTATTGCCTTAACAATATATGAGACATCAGACGAAGATAAGTTAAATCAATTGGAAAAACTAGGTGTAGAATTTAAGCATATGGATCTTAAAAAGGGCGAATGGGTAGAATTAGATGATCGTAATCGCCGCAAAAACCGCAAGAAGCAAGTGGATGAAATTGATGTAAAGGCTAAGTCTCTTGTTAAAAAGCCGAAAAAGGTGAAACCTGGCTATAAGAAAAAAATGCAACAACAAGTAGAAACAATTAAAAAGAGAGAAAAGAGAATTAAGAGTAGAAAAAAATAGGGGAATAGAGGAGTGTTTGAATTGTTGAAAATTGGTTCACATGTATCAATGAGCGGGAAAAAGATGTTACTTGGAGCTAGTGAAGAAGCAGTCTCCTATGGTGCTAATACTTTTATGATTTATACTGGTGCACCCCAAAATACAAGAAGAAAGAAAATAGAAGACTTAAATATTGCAGCTGGCCAGCTTCATATGGAGCAAAATGGCATAGAAGATATTATCGTGCATGCACCATATATTATTAATATTGCCAATACTACGAACCCAGCTACTTTTGAATTGGGCGTTAACTTCTTACGTAGTGAAATAGAAAGAACAGAAGCACTAGGAGCCAAACAAATTGTTTTACATCCAGGCGCACATGTAGGAGCAGGTGCTGAAGTTGGTATAAAAAAGATTATCGAGGGCTTAAATGAAGTGCTTACTGGGAACGAAAACTTGCAAATAGCGCTAGAAACAATGGCTGGAAAAGGATCTGAATGTGGTCGTACCTTTGAAGAATTAGCAATGATTATGGAAGGTGTTACCCATAATGATAAATTATCGGTATGCTTTGATACATGTCATACACATGATGCTGGATACAATATTGTAGAAGATTTTGATGGAGTATTAGAAGAATTCGATCGTATCGTGGGAATTGATAAATTAAAGGTATTGCATATAAATGATAGTAAAAATATTCTTGGAGCTCGAAAAGATAGACATGAAAATATCGGTTATGGGCAAATCGGTTTTGATGCATTGGTGAAAATAGTTCATCATCCCGAGCTAGAAAATGTTCCGAAAATATTGGAAACACCATATGTTGGGATAGATAAAACGAATAAGAAAGCACCTTATAAGCATGAAATCGAAATGATTAAAAATAAGGCATTTAATGCAAATCTATTGGAAGAAATTTTACAAAGTTAAAAAAAACGCTCTTCCGGAGCGTTTTTTATTTCTTTGTGAAGCTTAAGTATGGTAGATTACTGCTCTGCAAATAAGTTAAATAACTCGTTTAGTTCCTTTGCTGTAGCAGGACTTGTTAATTTAGCGACCTCTCTGATTAATTGTGCACGTTCATTAGGCTTGAAAATATTGATTTTTCGGCCATTAAGATGATTAGCAAGCTTTACGGCTTCTTCGTTTGTGATTTTAATTTTGAACTGTTTACTGTATTTCATTAGTTCAGTAGAGGTTATGTTGTTAATTTTATGATTGATTATGTTTTCAAAAATTTTCATGTCATCACTCCCCATTCTAACATATGAAGGGAAAGACAAAAATGTGCTAATTTTTTTTGATTTCTCTCATTTAGTATACAGAAAGTGATATCTTTACAACAATCATTCGTTCTTGTATACTGATTTTGATACTATTAAATGTTATATAAATCGTAATGATTACTATAGAATGTTCGTTTTATTTGATAAAAATGGATAGGGAGAAATGAGGTGGAGAAAATGAATGTGCAAACTGCACTTGATATCCTAAAGGAAAAAGGATATAAACATACAGACAAGAGAGAAGATATCTTAGCATTATTTTCTAATGAAAATAAATATTTAACCGCTAAAGATGTATTAGAGTCATTAAAGGATGATTATCCAGGTTTGAGTTTTGACACGATATACCGAAACTTATCATTATTCGAAGAATTGGACATTTTTGAAATGACAGAATTAAATGGAGAAAAACATTTTCGCTTTACTTGTTCTCACCATCACCACCACCATCATTTCATTTGCTTGGATTGTGGGAAAACGAAAGAAATTATTACATGTCCAATGGAAGAACTTACTGAAAGTTTAAAAGGCTACGATGTTTCTGGTCATAAGTTTGAAATTTATGGAAAATGTCCTGAATGTCAAAATTAAAAAACGAAGCATATCTATTCTGATATCGCTTCGTTTTTTCTTAATAGGTTGTTTTTGTAAAAGGAAGCAGGATATATTAACTTTAATTTTTTTAACAATAATTCATAATAAGTCTTTATAAATGTTATGTAGGGGTAAAGGAGTTTATTGATTCACTTGAGTTTTAACCCATTCTTCCACCCACTGATACGCTTCATTCCACGTAGTTACCCGTTTAACCCCTTTAGGAATTGGTTTCCTATTATATGGTGTATCAAAGAGTATAACTGGGATTCCTAATTCTTCATGAAGCATTACGGCATTATCATGCTTATCTTCAAAGAAAATATCCACCATATTTCTTTTGGCAGCCGCAATTTTATGATGAGAACCAATTAATTCAATATGATCAAAGCTAATCCCATTATTTTCAAACCATTGTTTTGTTAGTTCAAGCATGCCTTCTCCTCTTGCGCTAATAAATATGAGTTCATGTTGCTTTGCCCATTTTTGTAATACTACACTTGCGCCTTCAGCTAGGGGAGAGGACGAGTAAATTCTTGCCTCATTTTCCAAAAACCACTTGTCAAATTCTTCGTTAGTAACATTGACTAAAGGATAAAATTCATATTGAACAACATCCTCTAATGTAATATTCAATTGAAAGCTTTCATTTAAAAAGGGAACAAACGTAGCAGGGCTAGTTACTGTCCCATCAATATCGATTCCAAAACGCATTTTTTTCATTTTATGCTCCTTTATTCAAAGTTGTTCTTATCTAGCTTAACAAATAAACTCGACAAGGAAAAGGGAAGAACTAAAAAGTTATGTAAATCATTTACAGACATAGGGACACAGAATTTGGTGATGATAATAAATGCTCCTATTAAAGAAAGCGAGGGATCATCATGGCAGATCAAAACAGCAATGAAGGATACAGTCACGATTTTCAAGATAGAGAGCGAACTGGATCACCTGTTGATTATTTGGAAGAAACATCAGCAGAGATAACACCTCCAATGACTTTTAATGATACACGTCCAGTGACCTCCGATGTTGAGCGAGACAGGAATATAGTAGGTGGAAAAGGAATTGGTATTACAGCTTTAGTCATATCAATCCTGTCCTTATTTGTAATGCCTATTATATTAGGGATTGTTGGGATAGTATTAGGATTCATCGCAAGAAAAAAGGGAGCATCAGCACTTGGAACTTGGGCTATCTCTCTTGGTGCCATCTCCATTATCATTGGAATTTTTATTGCCCCGTTCTTTTAACTTAAAAATGGGGAATTAAAAAAATCTAACCTCTATCACGAGGTTAGATTTTCCTTCCTTTTTTATTGAATATTAATTGTATCTTTATTTTCAGCTTCTTCAGCTGCTTTTTTCGCAAAATACTCTTCAGCTATTGCATCGATTTCTTTCTTAAGTTCCTCTACCATTATGTCCTCTGGTACCTTGCGGACAATTTTTCCTTTACGGAATAGTAGGCCTTCGCCACGGGCACCAGCAATACCAATGTCCGCTTCTCTTGCTTCTCCTGGTCCATTAACTGCACAGCCTAGAACTGCAACCTTAATTGGTGCTTTAATCGTAGAGATGTAGTCTTCCACTTCGTTGGCAATACTAATCAAGTCGATTTCAATTCTGCCACAAGTGGGACAGGAAATTAATGTTGCAGCATTGGAAGAAAGACCAAATGACTTCAACAATTCTCGAGCAACTTTTATCTCCTCAACGGGATCTGCACTTAAGGATATACGTAAAGTATTTCCGATGCCTTTACTTAAAATAGCACCTAGACCAGCAGCGCTTTTTACTGTTCCCGCAAATAACGTACCGGATTCAGTGATGCCTAGATGTAAAGGATAGTCAAATGCTTTTGCTGCTTTTTCATATGCTTCAATTGCTAAGTTAACATCAGAAGCTTTCATGGATACAATGATATCATGAAAATCAAGGTCTTCTAATATTTTGATATGGTGCAAGGCACTCTCGACCATTCCATCTGCAGTTGGATAACCGTATTTCTCTAGAATCTTTTTCTCTAAAGAACCAGCGTTAACACCAATACGTATCGGAATCCCTTTTGCTTTTGCAGCTTTTACAACCGCTTCAACTTTTTCTCTTTTCCCAATATTCCCTGGGTTGATTCGGATTTTATCTGCTCCACCTTCAATTGCTTTTAATGCTAAACGGTAATCGAAATGGATATCTACTACTAATGGTATGTTTATTTGTTTTTTAATCTCGCTAATGGCATTTGCAGCACGTTCATCTGGACATGCAACACGAACAACCTGACAGCCAGCTTCTTCTAAGCGTTTAATTTGGGCAACTGTTGCTTCAACATCATGGGTTTTGGTAGTGGTCATGCTTTGAATAAATAATTCATTACTTCCCCCAATGGTTAAGTTACCGACTTTAATTGGTCGGGTTTTTGTACGATGAATAATTTCACTCAATGGTGATTCGCTCCTTTTATATTGGACAAGCCAAAATAATTTAGCTTTTTATTTATTTCTTTGTAACCTTACCTATTGTATCAATGAAACATTCATATTGACAAGAATCTTGCTAAAAATCACTTTGCATTTTTAATGGGAATCCCTAATTTGACGGGGAAAAAGTTTCATTAGGTGAGAAAAACAATAAAAACTTCCACCATTATCATTTCTGCGGAAGCTAAAGTTTATTATTTATATATCGGAAAAGAATATGATTTTCCGATTTGAATATCTTCAGGTTTTAAACCACCATTTAGTTTTTGAAAGTCATTTACAACAGTCTCCAAGCTAACCGATAAGGCGCCAGTAGAATATTCTTCTACAATAGAAAGAACGGTATCACCAGATTGGACTTGTTGTTCAAAAAATAATGGCGCTTCTTCTGGGGATGCCTGGACTTCTATTGAGGGTTCTTGTTTTTGAGTAGAGGAAAGCGTACCTTCATTTAAATCGATATAAATAACATATATTGTCACTAAAATTACAAAGGTAATAAAAAACCTTTTCATCCTACATCCCCCTAAACTAATTTATAGACAAACTATATGCTTGTCCACTATGAATTAGAACGAAAAAAGTATTCAGGCAAAGGGGGATAGGGAAAAAAGTCCTGAATTTAAAAATTAAATTACTTTATCTTTACATGCCCTTAATAAATTTCTGTGAAAATAGTCATAGGGGGCGAGCAAATGACAAAAGTCATAAAGAAGCAAAGGATAAAGGAAAGGCTTTCTATACAAAATCGGTTATTTCTGTTTGTTTTGCCATTATTTATTATTACGATTTTGATGTTAACGTTTATCTCCATTAATAGCTCTACAAAAATGACAGTTAAAATGATGAAGGAGAGACTAGAGAAAGAAACAAGCACTATTTACGTTATGGCTCAAAATACAATGCTAATGTACGTAGGTCAGGAAGAGAAGTTTCAAACGAAAATGGAACAAATAATAAGAGATCAAGATGCTAGCTTTGCCAAAGAAGGGTTAAACGCTTCTTTCTTTTTGCTATCGGAAAAGGAAGTAAAACCATTTAAAGTGAGTCAAAACTCCCGATTTAAGTTGGATGATTCTTTTATTCAGAAACTAGAGGAATTAGAATCAGGCGTATTGGATACAAAATGGAATGGAGAAACGTATACCGTTGCCTTTCAACAAATTCAAGAACTAAGAGGGATTTATTTGTTAGTAATTCCCCAATCTGAATATTTACATAATGTCAATCAATTAAAAAATAGTTTGTTGCTTTTTTCGGTATTAAGTATACTGATTATTGCTGTCGTTATTCGATATTTTGTCAAAACAATGGTAAGCCCATTACTAACGTTACGAGAAATTATGCGAATAGCAAGGAATGGTCATTTAGAAGAGGTTTCTACCATTAAAACTGGGATTCCTGAAATCAACTCGTTAATTAACAGCTATAATTTATTAATACAAAGATTAAAGCTTGTACTATCGGAAATGAATGCAACTAGTGATCATTTATCCAAAACAAATGATATTTTACAAACAGAGGCAATGCAAATGATAGAAAGTGGAGAGGCGCTTTCGGAAATGATTGTTACGGTGAAAAATGGCGCTGAGCAAACGGCAATTAGTTCAGAGCATAATATAACCGTTTTCCAAGAAATGAAAGGCTTAAGCGATCAAATCGACCAAAGTAGTCAAAAAATTAAGGAACATACAGACGAAATGAATGATTCTGCCATACTAGGCGAAGAGAATATAAATAATTTATTTGCAAGTCAACATATGCTACAAGATAAAGTAACCGTCATTTATCGTAATAATGATTTACTTAATAACCATGCTTTATCAATAAAAAAGGTTGTCGAAGATATTAAAGAACTTGCAGAACAAACCAAG
Organism: Niallia sp. HCP3S3_B10; assembly: GCF_052064465.1. NCBI lineage: Bacteria > Bacillati > Bacillota > Bacilli > Caryophanales > Bacillaceae > Niallia > Niallia sp. HCP3S3_B10. The sequence goes on from NZ_JBQHVO010000001.1 coordinate 231,155, forward strand.
CTATTAGCTTTAAATGCTACACTTGAAGCAGCTCGAGCTGGTATCCAGGGAAAGGGATTTGCTGTGGTAGCAAATGAAGTGAAGAAATTAGCTGTTTTGTCTTCTAAATCAGCAGAGGATATAAGAAAGTTTACACTTGATATGGATCAAATCATTCAAAAGTCATCAAGTGATTTAAAAGATATACAAAACAATTTTACGAAAAGTGATGACTTAGTGCAAAAAGCGACTGTCTCTTTTAATCAACTATTGAAGGGAATTTCTTTAGTAAGTGAAGGGCTAAAAGATAATCACCATTTATTAAATGAGCTACAGGCATTTTTTCCTAAGATGGAGTATAGCACGCTACATGTTACTTCCATTAGTCAACAAACACTCGCAAGCTCAGATGAGATGAAAAAAATAGGTGAAATACAGCAGGATAGTATCAAGGTTAATGCTGAGATAAGTTCTAGACTATCGATGTTAGTGGCAAAACTAGAGGAAAATATAAAGATGGAAGAAAAGTAAATCTCTTAAGAAGTAAAAAAGCAAAAACCAATGTGTAAGGTTTTTGCTTTTTTACTGCTTTATGGTTGTAGTGGTTTTTCCGGCTTGACCTCTTTAATTGCTAAACAAACAAGGAATAAACTAATGAACCAATTTAATAGATAGCCACTTGGAACAATGGTTTGTAAACAGTCCATAATAGTAAAGAAAATAACGGGAATGGTTGTACTATATACGGTGATTTTCCAGCATTGTGCATATGTTAATGCTCTGCCGAAAATTTTCGAGAAAAAGTTTCCAAACATAGCAAGTACGATTGTTTGAAGAACTTTATAAATTAGCATAAATAAGATATAGATTACAACTAAAATGATGATAAAAACATATGCTAAAGAATCCATTGTTTGAATAAAATCAATTAGCTCTTCCTTTGTAAGGGTGATATTTCCAAATGAGGAATATTCAAAACTCTGCGCCTGCCCTGCTGTTACGATTACAAATTCATTTTTTAAAAGCGCTACAGTATTTCCATAAGTACTAATTTTTGTATGGTCATAGGTTCCAGAAGCATCTAGAATGATTGTTAAATCAGGCTTTTCAATGATAGTTGGTTCATTTTGATTTTTGGTATTTAAAGTATTATCGCTTATTGTAAAAGAAGGTACTTCTTCTTCCATTGTTATACTAAACGTATGTATTGCTTCATTGATTCCCTTACTTAAATAATACAAATTAGGTATAGCTGCAATAATAGTCAAAAGCAACAAATAAATAATGGTTTTTCCTATGCCTTGAAAACGGAAGCTTGCTATATCTTTTGGAGAATAGAGGCTTCGATAAAACTGCTTAAAAATATTCATTCTGACACATCCTTCAAAAGTTTCATTCCTATTGTATCTTTTTCATGCTAATAGATACAAGTCTCAGCATTTGATTTGCATAAAAAAGTATGGTAAAAGTTTTAAAAGGATATACCTATACTAATTAGAAGGAAAGGGGGATGTAATGGATATTATTTATTGGATTATTATCAGTATTTTATTCATTATTGCTTTTGCTGGATTGATTTATCCAATCATCCCAAGTGTACTATTTATTTTAGCAGGGTATCTATTATATGGTGTCTTCTTTTCGTTTGAAGAACTTAGTGTCCTTTTTTGGATTATCCAAGGGATGTTTGTTGTCTTATTATTCTTTGCTGATTCTGTATCTAACTGGATCGGTGTAAAGAAGTTTGGCGGTACAAAGGCTGGGATTTGGGGAAGTACAATAGGATTGCTTGTTGGACCTTTTGTCATTCCTGTAATTGGCATCCTACTAGGTCCATTTCTAGGAGCCGTACTAGCAGAGCTTATCGTTAGTAGGACCGATTGGAAAAATGCGCTTAAAATAGGAGTAGGCTCACTAATAGGCTTTCTCAGCAGTATAGTTACGAAAGGTATTATTCAGGGGATAATGATTGTGTATTTCTTTTTGAAAATATAAATTAATGGAAGAAAAGGTAAGGGTAAGCTTTTACCTTTTCTTCTATTATTAATTAAGTCCGCAAATATCCACAGGACAGTTTTGACAATCGACTGCTCTTTTTAAATAGGCGAGATTTTTTACAGTAATTTTCTGGTTGCTGTAGTCAATGACTTCTCTTTCTCTTAAATCTTTTAATATGCGTTGAATAACTTCTCTTGTCCCGAACGTTAAATTCGCTAATTCTTGATGTGTGATGGGAATATCAATCAAGATCCCTTCTTTATTTTTTATTCCAAATGAATGACATAGCCTGATTAATATGCTGTATAGGCCGCCCTTTTTTCCATTCATTATAAGATCTTGGCATTTCATATGTGCTTTTAGATATCCCGTGCTTAACCAACTAGTAACAGAAATAAGGAGCATTGGATCTTTTAAAGCTAAATCTTCAAATTCACTGCGGTTAATCGCAAGAACATCACAATCTGTAAGACTTTTGGCAAAAAAATAATACTTTGGGGAATGTTTAAATAATTGGTATTCTAACAGCAATTCCTCATCATGGAGTATCTTAATGACGAATTCTTTTCCTTTCTCATGGACTCTCCCAAGAGAAATAGTTCCATTTAATAAAATATAAATTTTTTGAACAGGGTCTTTTTCTTGAAATAATAAAGTTCCCTTTTTTATATGTTCTATTTTGTCAGTCTCAAAGAAATGTTGTATCAATAAACTATATAATGATAGTTGTACTTCATTCATAAGAAAGCACTCCTTAAAAAGTTCCTCTTTTCTTGATTAAAAAACATTGTGAAATATTTGTCAATCTTGATTTGGAATAAAATGGTTATCGTGTGAATGGTGTGAATTCTATTCTACTCTAAAACGTTGATTCGTAAGGAAGAAACACAAAAATGACAATTTATCGAACTTATTTCAAGTTGAGTTCTAATAGAAGCGGTAATAAACAAATTAGTATAAATACTGGAGTGATGTTAATCACTAGAGGATGGTGGAAATTAAAAACTTTATTTTTAAGTAGAAATATAAAGTGATGATTGTTATTTTCTAACTAATAAAGTGAAAGTGGTTTCATCAAATTTAAGAATAAGGAGACAAGAACAATCCGTCCTATAAACAACTAGGCATTTGCCTGTTTAAAAGTAATTTTAGATGGGTATTTTAAAGAGGGAATCTTTTCAAGCAAATAGATTGAAAGTAAGTTCTTTATTTGATAATGTATTGTTAAAGAGCTTCTCTTATATAAATTGTCGAAATAGGACAAAACAATATAAGGAAGAAAATAATACATATAATATTAGGAGGAATTAGACATGGCTTATTCATTACCACAATTACCTTACGCTTATGATGCATTAGAACCTCACATTGATAAAGAAACGATGAACATTCATCATACGAAACATCATAATACTTATGTAACAAATTTAAACAACGCACTAGAAGGAAATGGCGAATTACTTTCTAAAACAGTGGAAGAACTTGTATCTAATCTTGATGCAGTGCCAGAAGCTGCTCGTACTGCAGTTCGTAACAATGGTGGCGGTCACGCAAACCATTCCTTATTCTGGGAAGTAATTTCTCCAAACGGTGGCGGTCAACCAACTGGTGATTTAGCTGCTGCTATTGACAGCAAATTTGGTAGCTTTGAAAACTTCAAAGAAGAATTCTCAAAAGCTGCTACAACTCGTTTTGGTTCAGGTTGGGCTTGGCTAGTTGTGAACAACGGTGAGTTAGAAGTAACAAGCACACCAAACCAAGACAATCCTTTAATGGAAGGTAAGACACCTGTTTTAGGATTAGACGTTTGGGAGCATGCATACTACTTAAATTACCAAAACCGTCGTCCTGAGTACATTAGTGCATTCTTTAATGTAATTAACTGGGATGAAGTAGCTAAACGTTATTCAGCTGCTAAATAATAATAGGTTAGCAAAACCTGTGGGCATTATGCTCACAGTTTTTTTTTGTCTTATTTTGTCTTAGTATTGAAAAGATAGTAATTATAGCTTATTTTCATAATTGTTAGTTTTTATATATAATGCATAACGATATTCATTTTGTTAGAAACTACTCTAGAACAAAGGGGAGTTTCTATGATGAAAATAGGAAAAATTTTAGGTGATGTAGAGCTTACAAAAGATTTAAAAATATTGTTGCTCACCGGTGGATTGTACGCATTAAGTGTAGCACTTTCTAATACTTTCGTTAACGTATTCTTATGGAAGCAGTCAGGAGAATTTAGAGATTTAGGATTGTATAACCTTGCTATTATCTTGCTGCAATTACTTACCTTTACACTTGCTGGCAGATGGGCAAAGAAAATTGATCGTGTCATTGTATTTCGAATTGGTGTTGCCTTCCTTACCATTTTCTATTTGACAGTACTATTAATTGGAGACAAAGCATCTACATTTCTCCTAGTGTTAGGGGCAATACTTGGTATTGGCAACGGATTCTATTGGCTAGCGTACAATGTTTTGACATTTGAAGTTACCGAACCTGAAACTAGAGATTTCTTTAATGGCTTCTTAGGACTATTAAATTCTGTTGCTGGGATGATTGGACCGATGATTGCGGGATATATTATCTCACAGCTAACAAAGTCAACAGGTTATATGATTGTTTTTGGAATGTCTCTTGCACTCTTTCTTCTAGCGGTTATTTCTAGTTTTTTTCTCAAAAGAAGGCCGGCAGAAGGCAAATATTATTTTAAAAGAATTTTGGAAGAGCGAAAAAATAATTATAACTGGAAACTTATAACGAATGCTCATTTTTTTCAAGGCTTACGAGAAGGCGTCTTTGCGTTTATGATAACTGTCTATGTTTATATAGCGACAGACAGTGAGTTGGCTTTGGGTAAATTTGGGTTAATCAATTCGGGAATTTCTTTTGTTGCCTATTATATTGTTTCGAGGACAATCAAAAATGAGAATCGGAATAAATCCATTTTAGTTGGAGGGATCATGCTATTCCTTTCGATGTTTATTATCGTTTTTGATTTTTCTTACACGAAATTATTGATTTATGCGAGTACTATAGCCATCGCTTATCCATTAATCCTTGTTCCTTACACTAGTTTAACTTTTGACGTAATCGGAAAAGGATGGAAGGCAGGAGAAATGAGAATTGAATATATAGTCGTAAGAGAATTGTTTCTCAATCTAGGAAGGCTTTTATCCGTTCTCATTTTTATAATTGGTGTAAGCATGTTCAATCCAAATAAAGTAATCCCTGTCTTGTTGTTTATCCTAGGAAGTGGACACTCGGTGATTTATTTTTTTACTAGAAGAATCAGATGGAAGACAGCTTAACTATGTAAAAGAAGATCTGTTATAGAGTTAACAGATCTTCTTCTTCGTGTGAAAAGGTGAATGAGAAAGAGAGAATTCCTTTAAAAATCCTGTAATCATATAGAAATTTCTGTAATCTTCCTTTAAAATAGAAAATAGGAAAGTTTTGGAGGAAATGGTGGGGTTTTAAAAGTGGGAGAAAAAAAGAAAAAAAAGAGAAATCCAATACCTTTAAGAGTTAACCTTATATTCTTTATGGTATTTTTATTGTTTTCAGCACTTATTTTAAGATTAGGATTTGTACAGATTGTGTATGGAGACGATTATAAAAATGAAGTAGAAAAGAAAGAGGATGTCGTAATTAGCACTTCTGTTCCAAGGGGAGAAATGTATGACAGAACAGGTAAAAGTATTGTAAGCAATGTAGGCAAGAATGCCATTACATATACTAATTGGAATAAGTATACAGCAGAAGAAATGCGGGATACGGCTGAAGAATTAGCAAAAATTATTAAAATGGACAGCGATAAAGACCTTAAAAAGATTTCAGAAAGAGACAAGAAAGACTATTGGATTTTAATCAATCCAGATGAAGCAAAGACAAAGATATCAGAAGAAGATCAGAAACAGCTTGCGTCAAAGTATAAAGACGACAAAAAGGAATATCAAAAAGCGTATGATGAGCTATTGCGTAGTCGCATATCTGAAACAGATTTAAACAAACTAACCGATTTAGATATGGAAACATTAGCGATATATCGAGAGTTTCAAAGCGGTTATTTTTATACTCCCCATATTGTAAAAAATGAAGGGGTTACCGATAAAGAAATTGCCATTATTAGTGAAAACTTAGAAAGATTACCTGGAGTAGACACCCTTCGAGATTGGGATAGAGAGTATGAATTTGGCTCCACTTTAAAAACTGTCTTGGGAAATGTGAGCACGTCTCAAAGAGGAGTCCCAGCTGAAGAAAAAGACAGCTATTTAGCTAAAGGATACAGCATGAACGATCGAGTTGGACTAAGCTATCTAGAAAAGCAATATGAAGATGTTTTAAAAGGGCAAAAGAAAAAGGTTAAATATATTAAAGATAAAACAGATGACATTGTAGGCTCGGAAATTTTATCGAATGGATCTGCAGGAAATGATTTAGTATTAACCATCGATATGGATTTGCAGCTAGAAGTTGAGAAAATCATTGAGGAAGAATTAAAAAAAACGAAATACGGTTATGCTGGTACCAAGTATTTAGATCGAGCATTTGTTGTATTAATGGACCCTCATACAGGGGAAATATTAACAATGGCTGGTAAACAATTAGGAACAGATGATGATTCAGGAAAACAAATTGTTAATGATTTTGCGTTAGGGAATATTACAACTTCCTATAACGTGGGTTCAGTCGTAAAAGGTGCTATGGTAATCACAGGCTATAAAGAAGGGGTTCTAAGTCCTGGTACGACATATATTAATGATTCAACGATGCAAATTAAGGGTTCTAACCCTTTTAAATCCTGGAAGACAATGGGGAATATTAATGACTTAATTGCTTTAAAGCAATCATCCAATGTTTTTATGGCTAAAACGGCTATTATGATAGGAAAGGGAAAATATGCTTATATGCAGCCATTAAACATTGATTTGGATGCATACCCAAAGATAAGAAATTCTTTTTCTGAATTTGGATTAGGTGTGCGAACAGGAATTGATTTGCCAAATGAAATGGCTGGTTTTAAAGGAGCAATTGATCCAAATCAGCCAGCAAATTTAATGTTCTTATCCATTGGACAATATGATACCTATACAAATATGCAATTAGCACAATACATTTCAACAATCGCAAATGGTGGTTATCGTATTCAGCCACACTTAGTGAAAGAAATAAGAGAGACATCCATCGAAGAGGGGCAATTAGGACCGATTGTTCAGGAAATTCAACCCAAGGTATTAAATAAGTTAGATTTGGAACCTGGTTGGATGGAGCAAATTCAAAAAGGCTTCCGAATGGTAATGCAGCCAGGAGGGACAGGAAGTGTCTTTGCAGGTGCTTCTTATAGTCCAGCTGGAAAGACTGGGACCGCAGAAGCTTTTTATTATGATCCATTAAATAAGCAAGAAGAACCACCACAAGTTATGAATGTAAGTTTAATAACATATGCCCCGTCCGATAATCCAGAAGTAGCAATGGCAGTAATGGTTCCATGGGTTTATACAACAAATAATGGTCCTTCGCCGAACTTAACAATCGGAAAACGTGTAATGGATAAATACTTTGAATTAAAGAAAGAAAAAGACTAGATTAATAGACTTACGATAAAAAGACTATCTGTTTGTTATAGATAGTCTTTTTGGTGTTTTTTGGATGAAAGAAACGTGGATACATAGGCGTTTTTTCTCTCATATTAATAAATAAGATAGTAGGAAAAATGCAAATAGCACAACTTAGTCGATTCTAGCATATTATTCCAATTAGTTATTAATAGAATAATCTCCTGTTTTCTATTACAATAGAAAAAGAATATTCAAGGAAAGTGTGATTATACGGTGGGAAAAAAGAAAAAGAAAAAAACGATACCTGTACGTCTTAATATTATTTTCTTTTTAGTGTTTTTATTATTCTCCGCCTTAATTCTGCGACTAGGTTTTGTGCAGATTGTTTACGGAGAGGATTATAAAAGAGAGCTAGAGAAAACAGAAGATGTTACAGTAAATACCTCTGTGCCCCGTGGGAAAATGTATGATACTACTGGAAAAGTAATTGTGGATAATGTTGCACAAAAAGCGATTACATATACGAATTCAGGTGCAAAGCAAGAAGTAATGCTCGAAACAGCTGAGTTGCTTTCCCAGTATATTATTAAAGATACAAAAAAGGTAACAGAACGTGAAAAAAAGGATTACTGGATCATAAAAAATGAAGAGAAGGCAAGTAAGAAGGTGTCTGATACAGAAAAAAAAGCTTTAGCAGAGAAGTATCCAGATCAAGACGAATATAATACAGAAGTATATCAATTGCAGCTGGATCGAATTACGGAGGAGGATTTAAAAACACTTTCTAATCATGATTTAGAGGTTTTAGCAATCTATCGCGAATTTATTAGTGGCTACAAACTAACACCGCAAATGGTGAAAAATAAAGACGTCAGTGACAAAGAGTTTGCAGTAGTAAGCGAGAATTTAGAATCCTTACCTGGTGTAGATACAACAACTGACTGGGAAAGATCGTATGCATTCGGTGATACGTTAAAATCTGTTTTAGGGAGTGTTAGTTCCGCAGAGAAAGGATTACCGGCAGAGAAATTAGATTATTATCTTTCACGAGGATACAGCCGAAATGATCGAGTAGGAACAAGTTACTTAGAACTCCAATACGAAGATGTTCTAAAAGGACAAAAAGAGAAAATTCGCAATAAAACAGATAAAAATGGCAATATCGTAAGTACCGAGGTCATATCAGAAGGAAAACGAGGAAATGATCTAGTTCTCTCCATTGATATGGAACTTCAATTAGAAGTAGAAAAAATAATCGAGGAAGAATTAAAAACAGCCAAGACATTTTCTGGAACAAAATTGCTTGATAGGGCTTATGTGGTTTTAATGGATCCAAATACAGGAGATGTTCTGTCCATGGCCGGAAAACGACTAGAAAAAAATGAAAAAACAGGAAAATTGGAAGTTCAAGATGATGCACTTGGTAATATTACAACCACGTACAACGTAGGATCTGTTGTAAAAGGTGCAACTGTATTAACGGGGTATAAAACGGGAGCAATTTCTCCTGGAACAGTGTGGAATGATACACCTGTAAAAATCGGAAACACAATTAAGAAATCTTGGACAACAATGGGACCAATTAATGACCTGACTGCATTGCAACGCTCTTCTAACGTTTATATGTTCCGTACAGTAATGAAGATGGCTGGTGCAAATTATGTATATGGTCAACCGTTATCTGTACAGCTGAGCGACTTTTCATTAGTTAGAAACGAGTTTGCGCAGTACGGATTAGGAATTCGCACCGGAATTGATTTGCCAAACGAACAAGTTGGGTTTAAAGGACAAGATACATTGCCAGGTTTCCTACTAGATTTATCGATTGGGCAATATGATACGTATTCAAATATGCAGCTCGCGCAATATGTTTCCACAATCGCGAATGGCGGGAAAAGGATGGAACCACATATTGTAAAAGAAATTCGTGAACCTGTAGCAGATGATAGCACACTAGGACCAGTTGTAGAAACCGTAAAACCAAAGGTATTAAATACAGTAGATGTTAAACCAGAATGGATTGAACGAGTTCAGCAAGGATTTGAGATGGTAGCTCAAACTCCAAAGGGTACCGCTTATTCTAACTTAGGTGGAAAAGATTATTCTCCTGCAGCAAAAACAGGTACTGCGGAGGCGTTTTATGATGGACCATCAAGAAGTGATTATGGGGAAATACCTCCTCAAGTCATGAATTTAAGCTTAATTAGCTATGCTCCTTCTGATAATCCAGAAGTTGCGATGGCAGTAATGGTTCCATGGGCATACCAAGGAAGTGTTGATAATGGGGCAAATAAAAAAATCGGTGAACGTGTATTGGATGCATATTTCGATTTGAAAAAAGAAAGACAAAAAGACGAGGAAAAAGAAGAAAAAGAATAATAGAAAAAGGGCAAACTATTTTCCATTAGTTTTGCCCTTTTTTGCATTTTGTTAAAGAAAAAGCCTTTTAATAATGGTAGACCCAATTGTTAAGCAATTTCTAAAAAATATAAGGAACCCCCTAAATTTACATAGCGTTTACATTGATTTACAAACAGTTAAAACCAAATTAATACTAAAGACTTATAGTTAACTTGTAAGACAAAACAACCATCCTTAGGGGGTAAAGAGAAAAATGAAGAGCCTTAAAACAGTAGGATTAACAGCAATGATTGGAACAATGTTAGCATTAGCAGCATGTGGCGGAAATAATGATGCTAATTCATCAAATGATAATGATGCTGGTGAACAATTATCAGGACAAATTAAATTAGACGGTTCATCAACTGTTTATCCAATTATGGAAGCAATCGTTGAAGAATATCAAGCAGAGCAACCAAATGTAAAAGTTTCTGTTGCATCATCTGGTACAGGTGGAGGCTTTAAAGCGTTTATCGCAGGTGAGACTGATTTTAGTAATGCATCTCGCCCAATTAAAGAGGAAGAGAAAACAGAATTAGAAGCAAAAGGAATTGATTATACTGAATTACGATTAGCATATGATGGACTCTCCGTTGTAGTGAATAAAGACAATACGTGGGTAGACCATTTAACAGTAGATGAATTAAAGAAAATTTGGCTAGAAGATGGCACAACGAAAAAATGGTCTGATATACGTGAAGGATGGCCAGAGGAAGAAATCAAATTCTATTCACCAGGAACAGATTCTGGAACATTCGATTACTTTGATGAAGTAATTCTAGAAGAACAACCAATAGTTAAAGCAGCGACATTATCAGAAGACGATAATATTTTAGTACAAGGTGTAACAGGGGATAAAAACGCAATTGGATACTTTGGATATGCTTATTATGCAGAAAACAAAGATAACTTAAAAGTAGTACCGATTGACGGTGGTAACGGTCCAGTTGAACCAACAAATGAAACAGTTGAAAGCGGAGAATACTCTCCATTATCAAGACCATTATTCACTTATGTGAAAAATGAATCTGTAGAAAAAGAAGAAGTAGCTGATTTCGTTGAATTTATGATTGAAAATGCAGCAGTGCTTTCAGAAGATGTAGGCTATGTAAAATTACCAGATGAAGAATATGAAAAAGATTTAGAGTTAATTAAAGGACTGAAGTAATAAGTTTTGATGGAAAGCTTTGTACTTGGCTTTCCATCTTGGTGTTTGGATTTAAGGGGGGCTTGAAAAACATGATGAAACAAGAAGTAAACAGAAATACACCATCTATTCAGGAATTAATTGCAGAAAAAAAACAAAAAAATAATTTAAGTAAAATGCTAGAGAAAATAATGCCTAAAGTATTATTAATTACTGCTATATTATCGATTTTAACAACGCTTGGTATTTTATTTACATTACTCATTGAAACATTCACTTTTTTTGAAAGAGTGAATATGAAAGAATTTTTAACAAGTAAATCATGGTATCCATTTTCCGAACCAGGAACATTTGGAATTATGCCACTTGTCTCTGGGACATTAAAAGTAACCATTATTGCAGGTATTGTTGCTGTGCCTATAGGGCTGGCATCGGCCATTTTTTTAAGTGAGTACGCGAGTGATAGAACAAGAAGAATAATTAAGCCAATCTTAGAAGTGCTAGCAGGTATTCCTACGATTGTTTATGGGTTTTTCGCTTTAACCTTTATAACACCATTGCTTAGATCAATTATTCCTTCTTTAGAAATGTTCAATGCATTAAGTCCAGGAATTGTGATCGGCATTATGATTACACCTATGATTGCTTCTTTATCAGAAGATGCCATGAGTGCAGTTCCACGATCAATGCGTGAAGGGGCTTTAGCGATGGGTTCTACAAAATTTGAAGTAGCAATTAAGGTTGTCTTGCCAGCTGCCGTTTCTGGTATCGTTTCTTCTATTGTTTTAGCGTTATCAAGAGCAATTGGAGAAACAATGATTGTAGCAGTTGCTGGTGGAAGTACACCTAATCTTAGCTTCAATGTAACAGAATCAATTCAAACTATGACAGCCTATATTGTTCAAGTTAGCCAAGGAGATGCAGGATATGGGACAACAATCTATTACAGTATTTATGCAGTTGGATTTACACTATTTCTGTTTACCTTCTTAATGAACCTGCTTGCCCAATACATTTCTCGTCGTTTTAGGGAGGAATATTAAGATGAAGTTGATAAATCATTCAAATGTTATAAAAAAAATGAAACCGAGATTAATGAAAAATGTCATAATGAGAGGATTATTTTTTAGCGCGACTTTATTTGGTTTAGTTATTCTCGCTATCCTTTTTTATCGAGTATTGACTCAAGGAATTGGCTATTTGGATTTTCAATTTTTAACAAGCTTGCCATCCCGTAAACCTGAAAATGCAGGGGTTTATACTGCTTTAATAGGAACTGTGTGGCTTATGGCAGTAGTTGCACCTGTCTCCCTTTTGATTGGAGTGGGGACTGCAATATATTTAGAAGAATATGCGAATAAAAATAAGTTTACGAATTTTATCCAAATCAATATATCAAACCTTGCTGGTGTACCATCAATTGTCTTTGGTTTATTAGGACTAACCTTATTTGTTCGTGCCATGTCACTTGGAACAAGTGTGCTTGCTGCAGGTTTAACAATGAGCTTATTGGTTCTGCCAATTATTATTGTAGCTGCTCAAGAGGCAATCCGATCTGTACCTAGTGAATTAAGAGAAGCATCTCTCGGTATGGGTGCAACAAAATGGCAGACAATCGTTAGAGTGGTAATGCCGGCAGCTATCCCTGGCATTTTAACAGGTGGGATATTGGCACTTTCACGTGCAATAGGAGAAACAGCACCATTAGTTGTATTGGGTCTTCCTTTATTCCTTGCATTCTTGCCGAGAACAGTTTTTGATATGTTTACAGTATTACCAATGCAAATTTATAACTGGACGGGAAGACCACAAGAAGAATTTCAGAGTCTTGCAGCAGCAGGAATAATTGTTCTTTTAGTGCTATTAATCTTAATGAACTCTATTGCAGTATTGATTAGAAATAAATTTCAAAAGCGTTATTAAACGTATAGGGGGAACTTCAAATGAGTACAGTCTTTGTAGATAAAGTGAAGAAAGCAGTAGAAAGTAATGATTTAGATGGTAAGGTAAAAAATTCTGTTTATAAAACAAATCAGCTTAATTTATGGTACGGGGATAACCATGCGCTGAAAAATATAGATTTAGATATTATTGAAAATGAAGTAACTTCTATTATTGGGCCATCTGGATGTGGGAAATCGACATATATAAAAACATTAAATCGTATGATTGAATTAGTGCCAGGTGTAAAAACATCTGGTGAAATTAATTACCGTGGTAGAAATATTTTTGACAAAGACTATGGAGTGGAAGAATTAAGAACAAAAGTAGGAATGGTCTTTCAAAAACCGAATCCATTTCCAAAGTCAATTTATGAAAATGTGGCATACGGTCCTAAAATTCATGGCATTCGTGATAAGAAAATATTAAATGAAATTGTGGAAAAAAGTCTAAGAGGTGCAGCAATTTGGGATGAAGTAAAAGATAGATTAAATCAGAATGCATATGGACTATCTGGCGGACAGCAGCAGCGTCTATGTATTGCTAGATGTCTAGCTATAGAACCAGATGTTATTCTTATGGATGAGCCAACCTCTGCACTTGATCCAATTTCGACATTAAAAGTAGAAGAGCTAGTTCAAGAACTAAAGGTAAATTATAGCATCATTATTGTTACACATAATATGCAGCAAGCTGCTCGTATCTCTGATAAAACAGCTTTCTTCTTAAATGGAGAAGTTGTTGAGTTTGATGTAACAGATAAAATATTCTCAAATCCAAAGGATAAAAGAACCGAAGATTATATTACAGGAAGATTTGGATAATAAATTCAGTTCAACACCCGAAAAAGGAGACTCTTATCATGCCAGTTAGAGAGAAGTTTGAAGCAGGGCTTAAGGAACTACAAGGAAAATTGACAGAGCTTGGAGAATTTTCTATTCAAGCTCTCCAAAGATCACTAGCTGCACTTGAGACACAAAACATCGAGATGGCTCTAGAAATAATTGATGATGATGCAAAGGCAGATAGGTTGTATGAAGAAATAAATGATTTTGCAATTCTTCTTATTGCAAAACAGGCACCTGTTGCTATTGATTTAAGAAGAATTATTGTTGGAATAAAGATTGCGACAGATATCGAAAGAATTGCAGATTTTGCAGTGAATATAGCAAAGGCTACTATTAGAATAGGTAATCAGGATTTAGTAAAACCGATGGTACATGTCAAAAAAATGCTGGAAATCACGAATGAAATGTTACGGTTATCTTTAAATGCATATAATGAAGAGGACACAAGGTTAGCTCGGAAAATTGCTGAGATGGATGATGAGGTAGATAGTTTAAACAAACAAGCGTTTATGGAGCTGTTTGAAATCAGTAAAAATAAACCTGAATATTTACATCAAATTTCTCAACTAACATTTGTTTGTCGCTATTTAGAAAGAGCAGCCGACCACACTACTAATATAGCTGAAAATATTTTTTATTTAGTTAAAGGCAGACAATACGATTGGTAAAAAAATAAGGCAACAGGCATAAACAACAAATTTTTACTATAAACGTCATTTAAAAAACTAATATAAAAAACCAAACAATCTTAGAAACTATTGTCTGATTGTTTGGTTTTTTTCGTCCTGACAAGAATGCTTTTATACCATCCTAAAGAAGCGCTATTTACTTAGTAAGAGTCACAGCGATTTTCTTATGACTCATCTCACTCGTTAAACGAAAGCTGCCAACTTGAATTTTTGTGTGGTAATCGTTATCGATTAAGTATGTTTCGAATTCTTCTTGATCTTTAACGATCTTATTTTTATATAATAATTCAGCAATTGTGGAAATACTCATACCGCTTTTAACTTTTAGCGTATAGGAATATGTCTCTTGTGCTTCTTTTTCAGCTTCCTCTTGTTTATTATTTGCCTCTGTATCAGACTTTGCTTGTTCTTGTTTATTTTCCTCTATGCTTTTGTTCAGTTCCTCATATTCTACATTACTTAAAACGATAAAACCCTGTTTTTTAAGGTATGTAGTCGCATCATTTGTGTTTAGGAAGTTTTCATCTTGGTGAGTGTTTTTTTCCATATAGAAATAATAACTACCGATCACACTAGCTGAAAGGAGCATTCCTATAGCGAATGAACGTAAACTTTGTTTCTTCATTTCATTATTGTCCTTCCCGTTCGTTAATAATATGTTGAACTTGAGAAATGGATAGGGATGATTGATTGGCAATCTGATCAATTGGAACTCCACTTGCTGCAAGTGTCCAAACTTGGTTTTTAATGATGGCATGAATAGATGGAGTATTTTCATTTTGGATTGGCTTTATTTCTTTTACAGAAGAAGGAGATTTAAAAGAAAAATCTTCCTCACCAATCATTAATTCCTCTTCTAACACTTTTAATTTCTTTTTCATTTTATATAGTTCCTGTACTTGCTGAATCGATAGCTGATCTATTTCCTCGCGTAAGTCTTTTATAGGATCACGAAGAAAAAAAGATAGTAGAAGAAGCAATAAAGAAATCCCTAATAATACTAGCGTTACAATTAACATAATTCACCTCATGTCACAAATTAATAGTATTAGACTATTTAAAAAAAGCTGTTTTCTAAAAGATTGTTGTTCAATAGGAAAAAAGAAATCATCTTTATCTTTGCAGTAAAACAGTCCAGTCTAAGATATTTTATCATTATCAATCAATAATTCCTATTTAATCAAAGTAACTTATGGAAGGAATGAATGAAAATTGCTATAAGATAACAAAAAATATTCATCAGCCATTTTTCTCAACCGGGAGACAATACTCGATTTTTTTGCGAAACATTTAGGAATATGTCGTAATACTACTTGCATTTAAGCAGGCATATGTCGAATTTCGGTTACTAGAGGAAGCAGATACAAGGTAGAAAAATTTTTTTGCACCTTCAAGATGAACGTACATAAGTTTAAGCGCAATCCGACAAAATCTGTTCATTGTGGCATCCCCCATTCAGTGGTAACATAATAGTATAAATAGGAACTAAAAAGTATCTTGTAGACATATACTAGTAATTTGCGATACATACACCCAAGATTGTCAGAAAGAGGGAAATCAAAAATCTAGAAAGAGGTGCTATTTCTATTGATTGAACAAATTGTAAGTTTAAGACGTAAAGGGCTTTCTTTCCGTAAAATTGCCATGGAACTAAATTCAACTGTAGGTAAAGTTCAATACCAATGGAAAAAGTACGTGAAAGAAAAAGAGAAGAATGAACAAGAAGAAGAGAAACAAATAACCACAAAAACAGAGCCAAAGATTCCCTTTGTCTCAGAACATTTTTGGACAAGCGTTGATTTATTAACCAAGAAAAATGGCATGGAAGCTTGGTTAACAAGTGAAAATACTGCATTAGTATTTTGGCGAATACCTGAAGGGAAATGGCAGCTAATCTCTACTTATTATGATATTGACCCAGAAACCTGCTCTTTGGCAGTGAAGATTAATGATATAACAAGTATTATTTATAATGGAAGAAATGCACATAGCTATCGCCTTCTTCCGGTCGAGAATGGACAGGAATCGATAATATTACAAGACTTGTCTCCAAACAGAAGCCTTTGTTTTGAAATAGGAGTCTTGGATGTTTACCAATCCTTTTTACCGATATTACAGTCTAATCCATTACATACTCCGAGAATCTCACAAGATCAAGTTGGTACTATGGAAAAAGAGATACAAAATTGGGAAAAAGGGGACAATCCTATACCGAATTGGATTGAGCATGTAAGTACCTATAGCTATTATGAATTAGAAGAGCAAGAGGATGTGAAAAAGAAATGAATGGTTCGTATTTTCAATTGATTGTTATAAATAACATTCCTTTTATGAATTATTTTTCGGAAGATAAGAATAAAAAAAGGGAATTTTATGAACACACAATTCAATATATTAACTTTCTTTTCCTTACTGAAAAAAATAATTCTCCATATATCATTCAGCTTGTTGTACCACCAATATATATGGAAATATTAGATTTGCAGTCATTTCGGGAAGAAATGACAGAATTTTTAGAAAAAGAGAACTGCAACGTTGAATTACTAACATATTGGCAACAAAAAGATAAAAATTTATTAAAGATAATGAAATCACTCATTCAAGATAATAGAATAGAACTCCTTGCAAGCCCTGCTTCCTTTTCACAAGTTTCGAATGCTTCAACTAGTACAGGTGTTCAATTGCAAATGGAAATGGGTTTATCGATTATTGATGACTATATAGAGTACCGTCCAAAAGGCTTTTGGTTTCCTGAAGGATATTTCTCGCCTGGATTAGATTTATATTTGCAAAAAGAGAAATTGACATATAGTTATCTAAACAGTGCAACTATAAATCATAGTGATCCATTGCCAAGCGATGTAGGATTAGCTGTTGAATCTCCCCATCATGTTGTTTTTTTTCCTGTTGAAGAAAGTTTATATCAGATTTTTCAAGAAAAAAATCCCCAAAAGCAAATGTGGGATAAAGCGATTATGGAGGTACTTGAATCGTATAATCATTACACGAATGAGTCAATATTATCACTACCTATTGATTTAGAGAGCTATGTAAAAATAGGAGAGGAATTAAATAAAAGTATTCGTTATTTATGTGATGAAGGCTATATGGTTCATATTACTCCTGAAACATATTTGAATCAATTTAGTCAAGGGATGGATCATGTACATCTTTGTTCTTCTTTTTTGGATCAACATAGAGAAAGCCAAATCAAGAATCAAAGTGATATATATGCTTCTTTGGCTTTTGTAGAAAAAGAACTACATCAATGGAGACAAGTTCTGTTATCAAATGAAGCGAAAAGTGTTCAGAAACAGTTGGAAAAAGAATGGCTATTGTTAAGCGCTTTGCTCTACCAAGATAATTGGACGGCTGAAGAAGCTTCATCCTATCTGGAAGCAGCAAATCAATTAAGTATATTTATGAAAGGACCGATTGATAAGGAATGGATGTCTTTGAGAGAAAAGGTGCATCCAATATTAAATACTACCATACAAATGAATAACCCGAAAATAAATGAAATAATTCCATCAAATAAGAAGAAGGCACTTATTTTATCATGGGAATATCCCCCGAATATAGTCGGCGGTCTTGGTACTCATGTGGTTGGTTTAACGAACAGTTTAATAAAAAATGGATATGAAGTACATCTTATTACAGCCCAAGATATGCAGAAAAAGGCAGAAGATGTAGAAGAAAAAAATGGTTTATTCGTTTATCGTGTTAAACCAATTTATAGTATAGAGCAAAATTTTATCCATTGGATCGGCGGACTAAATCTTGCCATGTGGGATAAAGCGATAGAGTTAGGAAAGAAAACGACATTTGATCTAATTCAGGCACATGATTGGCTTGTAGGGGCTGCTGCAATTTCGTTAAAGGACCAATTAAATATTCCATTAATAGCAACCATTCATGCGACAGAACATGGAAGAAATGGTGGCATTTATACGGAAATGCAAAAATTTATTCATGGGAAAGAAAGACAACTAATTCATGCAGCGGATTCTTTAATTGTTTGCAGTGAATATATGCAGGATGAGGTAATGTCCATTTTTGAAGTAGAGCAATCAAAAATTAACATTATTCCAAATGGAATAGAATCTATGCAAATTGAAAATGCTTCCTTTCCATCTGTCGAATCCCTTCATTTAGACAAAAATAAAAAAATTATTTTTGCGATGGGCAGAATGGTAAAAGAAAAGGGCTTTGGTACTTTATTGGAAGCAGCGAGAAAATTGCATAAAAAGCGATCAGATTTATATTTTGTTATTGCTGGAGTAGGGCCAATGTACGAAGAATATCAAAGATTTATCGAGAGAAATGGATTATCGGAATGTGTTCAATTAATAGGATATTTGCACGGAGAACAAAAAAATGCATTTTATGCTCACGCTAATATCGTTGTGATTCCGAGTTCGTATGAACCATTTGGAATTGTAGCATTAGAGTCCCTTATATTTGCAGTTCCCACGATTGTTTCCCATACTGGTGGCTTAAAAGGTATTATAAAGAATGGAGAAACAGGTTTATTTATGGAACCAAATAATGCAGATAACTTAGTTGAAAATATCGAGTATTTATTGGAAAATCCAACAGAAGGCAAAACGATTGGCAAAAATGGTCAAAAATTAGTAAGCCAACTATTCAGCTGGAATCGAATTGGGGAAGAAACAAAAAGAGTTTTCGATGAACTACTAGTAAATACAAAGGTAAACGAATCCATATCTAATTAAAAATAGTAGAGTAGGTGAAAGTAGAGTGAAGATTGAGGCTAATTTACAAAAAGATTATCAAAGTGCTCAAAGAAAGCTACTTATGAAAAAAATAACTACTACCCCTGGAATTTGGATTGAAGGAAAAACTTACTGGATTCAAAATGGCTATGAGAAATTGATACCAGAACATTCGATATCTGTACATGTAAAGCAAATACACAAGCATTCTAAAATTCAATATAACGAGATTTATGTGAGAAATCATTCTCAACAAGCGAAGACATTAAAGATTTTAGTGTTAAATTATTTTCCAAAAGCATACCAAGAGCATCTTTCTTTCGTTTCTCCGACGGAAAATGTCATCTATCATTCTATTGATGACCAGCTCTATTTGGTAAACGGAGAATATAATACAAACCGTATTGAACAGAGAACGGTACAACCTATTTGGAATGTACACACTGAGCATATTTGGACGAATAATCAAAAGGGGATACTTAAATATCAGCCATTGGCAAAAGGATCAAGTGTAAGCATTTTTTCCTTAAGCATGGAGATTATGCCTCAATCAACTGGAATCAGCCGAGCTTGGTCTATTACTGGTACTGAAAAAAAAGAGGTTTTAGAGCTGAATCACATTCTAATGAAAACAAGTACTAGCATTTCCTAACAAAAGATGTTATCATATAAAAGTCGTATGCACGAACTAGCAACCTATAGTTTGGAGGGAAATAAACATGCGTGTAAACATTACGTTAGCTTGCACTGAATGTGGTGATCGTAACTACATTTCTAAAAAAAATAAACGAAATAATCCAGATCGTCTTGAGCTAAAAAAATATTGCTCAAGAGAAAAACGTACTACCGTTCACCGTGAAACAAAATAAGCAGAAGGGATATCTCCCTTCTGTTTTTTCATATTAAAAAACAAATGGTAAGGATGGTGTATACATAATATGCTGGAAAAGAAACAGTTCCGAACAAATATGATCAAACAACTACAAGCAATCAGTAAACCCCATTATGAGCATATGTCTTATCAGATAGCTCTTCAACTATATAACAATACTTCCTTTTCTTCTGCTTCTCATATAGGAATTACCATTTCCAAATTTCCAGAGGTTGATACATATCAAATCATTCGTATGTGTTGGCAATTAGGAAAGGAGGTAAGTGTGCCGAAGTGTATTCCTGAAACTAGACAAATGCTTTTTCGTAAATTAGAGAGTTTCAATCAGCTTGAATCGGTTTACAGCAATTTATTTGAACCTATAATGGAAAAAACAGAACGAACAAATCCAGAAGAAATCGATTTACTCCTTGTTCCAGGATTAGCCTTTTCGAGGAATGGATACAGAATAGGTTTTGGAGGAGGATATTACGACCGATTTTTAGAAAGCTATAAAGGTGAAACCATTTCCTTAGCATTTTCTATGCAGGTAAAAGAAAGAATACCACTTCAGAAACATGATTTAGCTGTACAGAAAATAATCACGAATGAAGGGATATTATGTACAAATGAGTAGTATAATGTATTCTTTAGTAATTTTATTTGTCTCCTATTACGCATACAAACGGAGGTCTTTAACAAAAAGCGGTGCAATTGCAGCTTTTTTTGTCGGCAGTGGAATTGCTTTAGGTTTTGGCTATAAGGGACTAATTATTTTAGGAGCTTTTTTTGTGTCTTCTAGCATGCTTTCTACGTACAAAAGTAAAACAAAAAAATCAATGGAGAAAAAAACACAAAAAGGTTCTAGGAGAGATTGGCTACAAGTAATGGCAAATGGAGGATTTGCTGCTATTGTAGGTATTATTTATTTTATTACAGAAGAGTCTGTTTGGATTACGGTTTTCGCTATTTTGCTTGCAGCTGCTAATTCAGACACTTGGGCTTCCGAAATTGGATCATTAAGTAAAAGAAGACCATTATCTATTCGAACCTTTAAGGAGACGGAAACAGGAACATCAGGAGCTGTTAGCATATTAGGGACATTGGCAGGATTAGCAGGTTCATTTTTAATTGCTATTATAGCTACATTATTATTTCCTCTTCAGCTGTGGGGATTTTTTCTCGTTTTTCTTTTTGGTTTTCTAGGGAATGTATTGGATACCCTTTTAGGGGCATTTATACAGGTTGAGTATCAATGTCCAATTTGTGGTCAAATGGTGGAAACAAGAATGGTATGTCATCAGACTGTAGTAAAGAAGAAAGGCTTCCCCCTTTTTAACAATGATATGGTGAATGTTCTATCAGGTTTTCTTGCGGCATTGAGCTATCTTTTTTTCATTTATAATCATTGATCATTTTATTTTACAAGCGATAAAAAACGAGAATATTTTCACTACTCTATGCGGATAAAAAATAATATATTCACCAAACTAATCATTAGGAGGGATGGAAAAATGTCACGAGTATTCTCCATTTTACTAATTGCTTTAGGTGGATATTATTTATTTCAGAAACGGTATCGTGTCATAAATACTATTTTGAGAAATCCATTTATTCGGAAGTATGCAGTAAGGATATTGATGAATATTCCTAGTGTAAAAAGAACGATGATGAATTCCGTTTTTGGTCGTTCTAAAGATACAATCTATCAATAATCTCTCTAAATACCTTGTGAAAACATAATTCACAGGGTATTTAGTTCATCTGTTTCCTTTTATTCTTGATTGGGTATAATTTTTAGAATGGCTCCCCTTAGCAACCAATCTTATATGAAAAAGATATGGTGAAGCATTTGCTTCTATTAAAGTTATTTACATATTTCTACATAATGAAAGAATTAATATTTTTGTGACGTTCAAGCGATAAAAAAAGGAAAAAAACAACCATTTATAGTATTGTAAAGGGAAAGGTGATTTCCTAAAAAGAGAAAATGTCTTATTTAATGAATGGACAAATGAAATAGAGAAGATATAGCTTTCAGCGTTTGGAGAGTAGGGAGAAAACAGATGGTGATTGAACCGTACAAGTATTGGAGAATAGTCTATTTTTTAATAGTGGAATGCCGTTATAAAGTAATCTATCTAGCAGAAAATCAACAAGAAATTTGGCTGGAGAGCAAAAAGAACAGAGGAAACACACCGATTATTCGGTTGTTCCAAATGGATCTTGATTGGAGTAATTGGTTAAGTAGGGATATGGAAAGAACAGCATTAAATGCAGAGAGGATAAGACGCACATTGCGTAAACGCTCACTTAAGGTAGAGAGCGTGTATATAACTGCCTTTCCTCCTGTAGATGCTTATGACCATTTAGTAAATCACTTGTTTAATAGTCCTGATAAAAAAGTGCAAATTAATACTATTCTTCTTGATCGGTCAGTAGACGAGTGGGAAATAGCAGGCGGAAAAATAACAAACTTAAATGACATACCAGGTACATCAGAAGAACGCGACGATCAAATGGAGCGCTATAAAGAAAATATCCTTGAGCTAATAAAACAAAATGAAAAAGAAGAAAGGCAGTTACTTAACTTTGGCAAACCGTTTATTTCCTATTTATTTATTGTCGTTCAAGTAATAATATTTCTTCTAATGGAAGGGGGCGGAGGAAGTAACAATAGCGAAACATTGGTTCAATGGGGAGCGAAAGTAAATTATTTAATCGCTATGGGGGAATGGTGGCGTTTAATAACACCTATTTTTTTACATATTGGTTTTTTGCACTTAGCCATGAATTCATTTGCTCTCTATTATGTTGGTCCATTAATAGAAAGAATTTTTGGGAATGGTAGATTTTTCATCATTTATCTTTTTGCTGGATTTAGTGGGGTGTTTGCAAGTTATTTAATAAGTCCATCTTTATCAGCTGGCGCAAGTGGCGCGATTTTTGGATGCTTCGGTGCACTTCTTTATTTTGCCTGGCAATTTCCAAAGCTGTTTTTTCGAGTGATGGGTTGGAATGTCATTATTATTATCATTATTAATCTTATATTTGGCTTTACTATACAAGGAATCGATAATGCGGGACATATTGGTGGATTAGTAGGTGGTTTTCTAGCAACAGCTATCGTCCATTTTCCAAAGAAAAAAAGCTGGAAAGTCCAGCTTGGGGCGCTACTTATTACTCTATTGCTAATAGGTATTGGCATTGCCTATTCATCGAGTTCAGGGGTTTCACAAAATCGGGACAAATCTGCATTTATTATGGTCAACAATTATGTAAATGATGAAAAATATGATGATGCAGAAGATGTTTTAGTAACAATTGAAACTAAAAATAATGAGAACTATTATTTTTTACTTTCTTATATCCAGCTTAAGAAAAAGGAATTTGCAGCAGCTGAAAAAAATCTGCAAAAAACAATCCATTTAAATCCACAGTTTCATGAAGCGTATTATAATTTAGCAGTTGTCAGTCTTTATGATAAGAATCTAGAAGAAGCAAGAGAATATTTACAAAAAGCTTTAGAATTGGATGAAAACAATCCAAAATATCTTTTATTATGGGATAAAATTAAAGAGTAGAAATTTGCTGTCTTAAAACAATCGCTTCACCGTCCTTTGTTGTAAATAAGATAAGAAGATGATTGTCATTAATTAATATCACCGGGATAGAACTGCCGATGGGATCAGCAATGGTTCCGTCTTCTTTCATAATTCCCAGGAAATAGTTTTTATAAAGACCTTCAGTCAATTGTCCAAGAATTTTTGCACTTTGTTCCTTTGAAAAATCTGGGAGTGGTGTATCGTTAAATTTACTTAATTCTGTGAGTAAAAGTTTTGTATCATATTGTTCAGCTGAAATATGAAATTTCTTTAATACTTGGCGATAAGAGTATTCAATATAATCTAATGCTTGTTTATCTAATGTTCTTGCCCAATCTTTTTCGACTAAGTTATTTGGAGAATGAAAAGATAGTGGTGCACTCTCAAACTTCGAATTAATGATATATAAATTGTCTGCTGAAATTTTTTGAGAACTGAAAATTCTTTCATTGGCATCATGTATTTCAGCATAATGAAAAGTAATTGCTTGTAAATAGTTGCTTTCTCTTTCCACAACGGTCTTTTCTTCTGAAAGTTCTAATGTATTTTGTCGCCATTCTCCCATCGTGCTTATCAGCTTCCCATTTCCATAAAGTAAGCTCATATCTTGACGTAAATACGCTCGCTTGTTAATAGAAGAATTGCTTTTCCAGAGAATGCTATACTCATCGAATCTTTTTTTATGAAATGTAAGGGTAGTATTTGCTTTTGGGAAAGTAACAGTAGGATCAATTGGAAAATAAGTTATACTTTCCTTTGCAATTTGCTTTTGCTGAAAAATATAAAAAATAGCAACAAGGATAATAAGAGAGAGACTTAATCGAATAAAATCTTTTTTCATTTTTTTCACCGCTCCATCTAATGGGAAATCATTTTACTTTAAAAGCCTGTCTTAGAGGTACTTTTTTTAATATATGAGAAAAGAAGAGAAATATGATAAATGGAGTAGTTTAGGCTTTAATTTGGTATAAAAATATTTCGCGTAAAAGTCATTATCTTGCTTATTACTATTCTAATGGGAGAAATGAATCTGCTGTTGAGGAAACGATTCATTTCCGATATACTTAATTTGAAAACGATTAATTTATCACTTTATGCAAACCTTTGCAGTGAGTCGAATATGTATGAAATCGAGGGGTACCATGGAAACCATTTATGATGTGCAACAGTTTTTAAAAAAATATGGAACGATTATTTATGTTGGCGATCGTGTAGGCGATTTACAATTAATGAAATCTGAAATAAAAGAATTGTATCAATCTCAATTAATTAAAGAGCAAGATTTTGACTCTGCTATGCGATTACTTAATCAAGAAATACAGCTATTATCGGAACAGAAAAATAGGGGGAATTAATGATGCAGGAAAAATGGGTAGCAGGAATTGACTTAGGTGGAACAACGGTAAAAATCGCTTTTTTATCATTAAAGGGAGATTTAATCGATCATTGGGAAATCCCAACAGATAATTCGGAAGATGGAAAAAATATTACATCCGACATTGCTAAATCTATCGATGCTAAATTGCAAGAATTAGGACACTCGAAGGAAGATGTTTTAGGTGCTGGGATGGGCGCACCTGGACCATTTGATTATAAAACAGGTGTTATTTTCAATACAGTGAACTTAGGTTGGCCAGATAACTTCCCATTAAAAGCGCGCCTTGAAGCAGATTTAGGTTTGCCGGTAACAATTGACAATGATGCCAATTGTGCAGCACTAGGTGAGATGTGGAAAGGTGCTGGAGAAGGATCCAAAGATTTAGTTTGTGTTACTCTTGGCACAGGTGTTGGTGGCGGAGTTATTATAAACGGTGATATTGTGCAAGGAGTGAAGGGGGCTGCTGGTGAAATAGGTCATTTGACGGCTATTGTAGAAAACGGAGCTCCTTGTAATTGTGGAAAAACAGGCTGTTTAGAAACGATTGCTTCTGCAACTGGAATAGTTCGATTGACAAAAGAAAGATTGGCTGAAAGACATACGTTGAGTGTACTTCATTCTGTGTTAGATCAAGACGGCGCTATTACGGCAAAGGATGTATTTGATGCAGCGAAAAAAGGGGACGAATTAGCTAATGAAATTGTCCAATTCGTAGCTTTCCATTTAGGATTGGTACTAGCTAATATTGCTAATACTTTAAATCCAGAGAAAATTGTCATCGGTGGTGGCGTTTCAAAAGCTGGTGATGTGCTATTAAATCCAGTAAAAGAAAACTTCTTGAAGTTCTCTTTTAAAAGTGTAGCAGAATCAACTGTAATTGATGTTGCGACATTGGGGAATACAGCGGGAGTAATTGGTGCTGCGTGGCTTGCAAAAAATTAATCAAATGATGAGAGTATCAGACATATTTTAAATCAAATATTTCACAAAATCTTCTTCTGAATCGGGAGAAGATTTTTTACTAGATTAATAGATGGAATATTCATAAAAAGGACACTTTAAAAAAAGCAAAAGTTTTTGAAACTTTTCTTTTAGTTGCACGTCTAAAAAAGTGTAATATACTATATTAATACGCAAAGATGAAAATTAGATTAAAATTTCATAAAGATTGTCTTTATATAATAAAATTATTGTAAAATGTGTAAAGTGATTATGTCGAGATTTTGTTTGATCAATAGTAAGGAGGATACATCATTGTTTAAGAATAAATTTGAATGGTCAAAGCTATCACTTATAGCGGTTGCAACAGTTTTATTGTGGATTAAAACGAATATTGCATATATGACTAGCTTTGATATCAAAATTGAAAATTCGATTCAACAATTTATATTAATTATTAATCCATTAAGCTCCCTGTTATTTATTTTGGGTATTTCCATGTTTCTTTCGGAGAAAAATCAAAAAAGATATGTGCTCATCTCCAGTTTGACACTTTCGATTGTATTATATGCAAATGTTGTCTTTTACCGTGTATATACCGATTTTTTAACCCTGCCACTCTTATTTCAGACGAGTAATATGAGTGATTTAGGAAGTAGTGTTAGAGAGCTGGTTCATCTCACAGATATTCTTTTCTTTGTAGATATTATTCTACTTGCGCTTATTATGAAAAAGAAGCCAGCATTCTTAAAAATTCCTAAATATACTAGGATGCAGCAAAGTATTTTCTATTTATTTACGATAAGCTTAGCTTTTTTCAATTTAAGCTTAGCTGAAACTCAGAGAACGCAATTACTAACTAGGACATTTGACAGAGAGCTATTAGTGAAAAATATTGGGACGTATAATTACCAACTTTATGATGTTTTTCTTCAAACAAAGACTACTGCGCAAAGAGCTTTTGCGGATGGTAGTGAGTTAACAGATATGGTTAATTACAATCAGGCGAATTATACAGAACCAAATAAGGATATGTTTGGAATAGCTAAGGGGAAAAATGTAATAATGGTAAGCTTAGAATCCACACAGGCTTTTACTGTAAACCGGGAAGTGGATGGGGAAGAAATCACCCCATTTTTAAATGATTTTATTAAAGAAAGCTTTTATTTTGATAATTTTTATCACCAAACTGGACAAGGTAAAACATCAGATTCTGAGTTTATTGTCGAAAATTCCTTGTATCCATTAAGCAGAGGGGCCGTTTTCTTTACCCATTCTGGAAATGAATTTCAAGCATCACCAGAAATTTTGAAAGAAAATGGTTATTTTACAGCTTCCCTTCATGCAAATAATAAAAGTTTCTGGAATCGGGATATTATGTACCAAAGCTTGGGATATGACCGATTTTATGAAATTAATGATTACGAGGTAAACGAGGACAATTCTGTTGGTTGGGGATTGAAGGATATTGACTTTTTTGAACAATCGATTGCTCATTTAAAAGAAATGCCAGAGCCGTTCTACAGTAAATTTATCACGTTGACAAATCATTTTCCTTTTGAACTGGAAGAAGAGGATAAATTAATTGAACCTTTAACAACTGGAAGTAGAACGTTAAATAACTTTATACCGACTGTTCGATATCAGGATGAAGCGTTGAAAATTTTTATCGAGAGATTAAAAGAGGAAGGTCTCTATGAAAATAGTATTATCATCTTGTATGGAGATCATAATGGAATTTCTGAAAATCATAATAAAGCAATGGCTGAATTATTAGGGGAAGAAGTTACTCCTTTTGTCAGTACGCAATTACAAAGAGTTCCTTTTGTTATCCATATTCCAGGGATGAAGGGGAAAACACTCTCAACTGTTTCGGGGCAAATGGATATCAAGCCTACTCTTCTACATTTGCTTGGTATTGAAACGAAAAATGATATCCAATTTGGTTCAGATCTATTCTCAGAAAAAAACAATCAATTTGTTGTTTTAAGAGATGGTAGCTTTATTACAGAAGAGTATGTATATACTAAAGAGGTTTGTTATGAGCGCGCGACAGGAGAAGTAGCTGACGGTAATGCATGTGAACCCTATATAGAACAGGCTAATTTAGAATTACAGTATTCTGATAGCATTATTTATGGAGACCTACTACGTTTTTATGATAAAGAAAACGGAATGCTTGATGTAAGGGAAGATACTAATTGATGTTTAGTTAATAGATTAGCAATAAACTGCTTTGTGACTATATTAGTCATGAAGCTTTTTTATATATTTTAAATGATTAAATCCGTTAGTGCTGCTTATAGGTCAAATTATGTAAGAAAACAGCACCTTCATAAAAAAATTATAATATGCAATTGCTATATCGCTGCTAAGCATGTTTTTTATCAGGGATTCATATATATAAATAGAGAGAGGAGTGATCATATGGAGATTAAATTGAGACCAGGAGATACACTTTGGTACTATAGTCAACTATTTATGGTTCCCCTAAATCTTATTTTAGATAGTAATCCTAGCGTAAATCCAAATAAATTAGCAGTTTCTGAAACTATCCAAATTCCTGGATTTGAATCACAAGTCCATCAAATAAAGCAAGGGGATACTCTGTGGAAAATTGCAGGAGCAAGAAATATTTCGGTTGATAGCATATTATTATTAAATCAACAATTAAATCCTAATAAACTTAAAGTCGGAGAGGAGATTTTAATCCCAAACCGTATTGTGGGACGATTTGTGCAGGGAAAGAAAAAGTATGACTATACATCCCTACAGTCAGATATGAATCGTTTAATAAAGGCCTTCCCATTCATTAAAAAGGAAACAATAGGAAAAAGTGTATTAGGAAAAAATCTCGATGAAATCAGAATAGGAAAGGGAAAGAAAAAGGTTCATATAAATGCTTCCTTCCATGCAAATGAATGGATTACGACAGGAATTTTAATGACGTTTTTAAATGACTTTTTATTATCATTAACAAACGGAACTACTATGCGCAATGTTCGAACAATGCCACTGTATCAGGGTACTGATTTATCACTTGTACCAATGGTTAATCCTGACGGAGTTGATTTGGTTTTAAACGGTCCTTTAGAGAAAGAAAAAGAAAAAATCATTTCCATAAATGCAGGTAGCAGCGATTTTACTGGCTGGAAAGCAAATATCCGTGGTGTAGATTTAAATAATCAATTTCCATCTAATTGGGAAATAGAAAAGGAACGAAAAGAACCGAAAGCGCCTGCTCCAAGAGACTATCCTGGAGATAGCCCTTTGTCAGAACCAGAGTCTCAGGTGATGGCAAATTTAGTTGAAAAAGAAAAATTTGATCGATTAGTAGCTTTACATACACAGGGAAAAGAATTGTATTGGGGATATGAAGGAATGGAACCAGAAGAATCGAGAGCAATTGCAGAAGAATTTTCGAGAGTGAGTGGATATAAAGCGATCCAAAATGTAGATAGTCATGCAGGATATAAAGATTGGTTTATTCAAGAATTAAGAAAGCCGGGATTCACAATTGAGTTAGGAAAAGGGATAAATCCACTCCCTCTCTCTCAATTTAATGAAATTTATCATGAAACAACTGGACTTTTCTTGGCTTCCTTATATATGTAGGGCTACACATCATTCTATAGAAAAGTTTAGGCAAATTGAAAAAAGAGAAGTATTCCATTTTTAAGAGATATTAAATAACTATATAGTTGTAACAAATGACCTATATTTGATTGGAAATATTACTTTTAATAAAAAATCTACAAGTGGATTTGAAAAAAGCCGAAAAAAGTCGGCTTTTTTGTGTTACTATTCTATAGAGTGAACAAAACTTGAATAGTATTATAGGGGTGTGAAAAATGTTTTCATTAGGTAAGAGAAACACGCTAGGAATAGTTCTTCTCTTCACTTTTTTCACACTAATTCTGTCTAGCTGTGCTCCTAGACATGATGATTCAGCCAGTGAAAATGAAGCGAAGGACAATGATGTTGATAACAACGCGATGCTTCCTCCTATAAGTCCAATTGAAGGAGAATTTGAGCAAGTATATGGCTGGATAAAGAAAGATACGATTTGTTATTCTTCTATCTATGAAGGGGTATATGAAATTTATGCTTATAATATTTATACAGGAAAGCATATCCCTCTATATAAGTCGGAAGAAGAATTATCTAATGTTCTTTTAAATGAAAATCAACTGTTAATTTATACGGCTCTTTCTGAGGAAGAAGGAGAAATTCATATAATTGATTATAAAGGAAATGAAATACTTTCTAGAAAGCTACAAAGCTATGAAACAGACTTTTCATGGAATTCTCATAATGAAAATGAATTGCTCATTACAACTTTAACCAAGGAATGGGAAAGTAAAGTATTCACATTGGATATTCAGGAAAATGTATTAAGTGATTTTCCTGTCTCTACTCCTTTTCCACAATGGTTAACGAAGGAAAAGGTAATGTATCTTGACTGGGATCAAAGCAATCCGTCATTATATGCCCCGCTGAAAATATTTAATTTGGAAACGGAAGAAGAAAACGAAATAGATTTGGCTAATATTTACTTTGTTGACCAGAAAAATGAATTTCTACTTACTATATCAAGTAAGGGGGAAGAAGAAGAAGAGGCAGTTTATACTTTTTATGATGCAAATATTAAGAAGCAAGGGAGTATTTCTGTTCCTCGATTATCAAAATTTGCAAATTGGTTAGTTCCGAACTATACCATTTATAAAAATAGCTTTCTTACCTTTACTCCCGAAAGAAATGGCAATGCAGAAACGTATCAGGAGGGTTTTGAACTTATTGAAGTAGATATGGAAACAGGTCTGAGTAAAAAGTTATTTGCCGATAAAGATTTAGAAGATCAGCCAATTCAAATTTCAAGCGATGGAAAGTACTGTCTTTATGGCTATTATCTTGAAAATATGCTGAATATGGAGACTGGAGATATTACACCATTGTTTACGTCCAATATTGCTCAATAGTTGAAGTTGGTATAAAAATATGCCATCATAGGAATGAACTCAAATCGAATAATAATAGATGAAATCCATTGGCTGATAGAAGAGAAAGGAGAATAATAAATTATGGCAATCGTTGATGTAACAGTTATACCAGTTGGCACACAAACTCCAAGTGTAAGTGCGTATGTAGCAGACATTCAAAAAGTTTTAATGAACTATGAGGAAAAAGGCCAAATTCGCTTCCAATTAACACCAATGAACACGATTATTGAAGGAGAACTTCCAACATTATTTGAAGTGATTCAGGCAATGCATGAAGTTCCATTTGAAAAAGGTCTTGTGCGTGTTTGCACAAACATCAGAATTGATGACAGAAGAGACATCACTAGAAAAATGGAAGAGAAAGTGGAACGGGTAGTAAGTCAATTAGAGAATAAATAGGAGGGGATTTTGTGGAGTATAAGCAAATTCCTTTAGGGCCAATCCAGACCAATTGTTATTTAGTATGGAATGAAAAGAAGGATTGTTTAGTAATAGATCCAGGTGCAAATGGAGTAAAATTGAATAAGATGATTCAGGAGTTAGAATTATCCCCTATTGCAATTCTTTTAACCCATGCACATTTTGATCATATTGGTGCAGTGGAGGAAGTTAGAACAGATTATAGCATTCCCGTTTATGTACATAGCAAAGAAGAAGAGTGGTTGATTGATCCGAAATTAAATGGGAGTGAGGCATTTAGACTTCCCAATCCTGTAGTTACCAGACCAGCAGAGCACTTCTTGGATGAGAATCCTAAGATGACAATTGGAGATTTTACCTTTCAAGTGATGGAGACACCAGGGCATTCTCCAGGAAGTGTCACATTTTATTTTAAAAAAGAGAATTGGGCATTTGTTGGCGATGCTCTTTTCTATGAAAGTATTGGACGAACTGATTTAATTGGTGGTAACCAACGTACATTAATAAATAGCATTCACGAGAAGCTTTTAAATTTACCTGAAGAGACGATTGTACTGTCTGGTCATGGGAGAAAAACAACAATCGAACATGAAATGGATCATAATCCGTATATTAACGGCTTTTAAGTTAGTATGTAAGTGATACCGAAGAAAAGAGAGAGGAAAGAAGTCTTAATGGGTTAATATAGGGATTTAGAGCAAATAATCCTCTCATTAATCTATTGGTGCTTTCTTAAAGTAATTCCAGCTGCCATTTGGTGGCTTTTTTTTGCGAAAAATAATTCTGAAACAGCAAGTATTGGTAGGATGGGCTTTTTGTTATTGGATTCACCTTACAAATATAGAAGAACTTAAAAGTGTTACAATTAGGAGGGAAAACCTCCTATGAATTTAAAGTATTTAATAGTATCAATCTTAATAAAAAAGCCTAATAATTTTGATTAGAACCAAATTAAACTTATAGCAGAACATTATTTAGGCTTTTCATGAAGAGATTCATTTCATTTGGTACATAGTAATAGTCAATTCGCACACCGGTTTTTTGCACCCGAACAAATCCCTCATTTACTAAGAAATTCATATGATGAGAAACAGTTGCAGGCGTAAGTGAGAGTAATTGAGAAATATCTTGTCCGCACAAGGGACCGTTTTTTAGTGCTTTCAAGATTTCTAGTCTTCTTTTATCACTTAAAAGCTTAAGGCGATTTAATAGGGTTTCTTCATTGTGATTGTATTTTTGAATAAGTGAGCCAATTTTATGGTACATAATTCCAGCATATAAATATTCCGGACCATCTGTATCCATATGGTCCCATTTTAATGTATTAAACCCCATTGCACTCGGAATGATAATTAATTCTCTTGAGTTTAACTGTAAATTATATTGTTTCATTATGTTAGATTCAGGATTCTTCAAGAAATATTCCTTCAGAAAGATAGCAGAGGCGTCAATATAAGATTGCAGAATGTTCGCTTTTTGATTAAATAAATCAGAAACTTCTTCCAATATTTCAAGCAATTCCTTCTGAAATTTACCAGCATTATAGAATACTTGAGTACATAACCATTTATCCTCTATTGTACACTGATAATCTCTTAAGAAATCATTTAAATCTTTTTCTGTTTTAATTTCTTTTCCTTCAAGATTATAATTAAGAACTAGTCCAATAAGTTGTATTCTTAAATCAAATTCATGGGGATTCTCATAATCATTATCATTAAAAATAATTTGTTTACGTATTGTATAATATAATGCCCATGCAAGTGAATAGTCCGATTGTGATTCAATGCCAAAATAGAAAAGTAGTTTTTTTTCTTCGATTTCTAGATTGTCCATAATAAAATTTTCTACTTCTGCTAAAATATAAATTTCATCCGAAAATTCTTCAAAAGGGATATTGTACTTTTCACATATCTTTTGTATAACATCATAGATTGTTTTAGGAAACTCATCCCCTTCTGGTAAATTTCTCCTCTCCAATAAGAAAATACATTCTGTAAAAACATCATATTTAGATGTTATTGATATATCCATTAGGTAGCTCCTTTACTATTTATGCAATTTTTTATAAGGGTACTTACAACTACGCTTACTTTAATGTAATAGTATCACAGCGATATAATAAAAGACAAACTAAATTAGATTGTTATCTAAAATATAGTTTGAAACATATCTAACTACATGATATTATATTAAAGTAATTGAATTTTCTAAATAAATAGTTTAGGGGGAAGGGGAAATGAGTATATTAAAGAGTGGCAAAAAAGTTACTACTCTACTAACTCTATTGGTTGTATTATTTAGTACAATCACACCATTTAGTAATAACTATGTAAGTGCAAAAGAGAATACTAGTTATATAACTATGGAAAAAGCCGAGGGTGAATTAAATATTTCTCAAAAAGAAAATATTAGTGAGGAATATGGTTATGATCCACAAGAAAAGGTTCGTGTAATAGTAGAATTAGAGGAAGGACCAGTATTAGACTATTACAGTACAAAAAGTAAACAAGAACCATCTGAATTTATTAATTCTAATAAGGGAAAGAAATTTCAAATAATATTATGGGGGAACAAGACTCCGTAATGAAAAAGATCTCTGAAAAGGTAGATGCTAGTTTTAAAGATAACTATCGATACACAGTAGTTATGAACGGTTTTTCGTTAGAGACAAAACGGGAAAACATTGAAAAAATAGAGAAAATATCTGGTGTAAAAAGAATTTTTGAGGCTGTGAAATATGAACTTCCAGCTGAAGCAAATAATGATATACAGATGAAAAATAGTAGTGTAATGATTGGGGCAGATCAAGCGCAAGCGCTTGGATATGAAGGAGAGAAAACGATTGTAGCTATTCTTGATACGGGACTAGATACAAATCATGAAGCATTTCAAAAAGACCCACAAAATTCAAAATATTCAAAAATGATATTTCGTCACTTATATCTTCCGTTAGTTTAAATGCTGGAGATTTATCGTCAGATGATGTGTTTGCAAGTCAAAAGGTTCCTTTTGGATATGATTATGCAGATAAAGACCCGAATGTCATTGGTGATATAGACCATGGAACGCATGTAGCAGGAACTATTGCAGCAAATAGTGATAAAATTAAAGGTATTGCTCCAGAAGCTCAATTAATGATTATGAAGGTGTTTTCAGATGGGACTGGATCAGCCTATGATGATGATATTTTGGCTGCATTAGATGACTCTGTTTCATTAGGTGCAGATTCCATTAATATGAGCTTAGGATCAGGTGCTGGCTTCACAAAAATAGGGGAAGAAGCAGTAAAAGAAGCGTATACAAGGGTATCGGAATCAGGCGTTAATTTATTGATGGCTGCTGGTAATGATGATAATGCTGTAGTTAATAATACATATGGAACTAACGTGCCATTAGCGTCAAATCCAGATAATGCGGTTGTGTCTTCACCATCAACTTTTGCAGCAGGTTTATCTGTAGCAAGTGTGGAAAATACTGTTTATAATTCTCCGTATTTTAAAGTAGGAGACGAAAATATTCCTTATAAAAATGCTTCTAACACAGATGGAGACACCTATGATGTATTGGATACACTTGATAACAAGGAATATGCTTATGTAATGGTACCAGGAATTGGGGAAGAAAAGGATTATAGTGAGTTAGATGTTAAAGATAAGATTGCGGTAGTTCAACGTGGGACGATCACTTTTACAGAAAAAGCGCGAAGGTTACACAGGCTTATATGATGAAAAAGGCGATCATGTAACACTTTCTCTTCCATTCTTAGGATACTATGGTAATTGGACAGATCCTTCCATTTTTGATAATACAGTATATGATAAAATCCAGCCTACTACACAAACATCAACGATAATGATTAATTCGAACGCTGCAGGAAGCGGATATTATTTAGGAAGAAATGTTATCACAGGTAAATATGATAAAGAAAAAATTGCTTTTTCTCCTTCATTAAATGGGGACAATTCAAGAATATTTACTTCTATAACAAGCTTATTAAGAAATGCAGAAAATTTATCCTTTAAAATCAAAGATGCAAATGATAAGGATGTTTGGTCCTATGTATATGGTGATGCCCGTAAAACCTTCTATAGTTCCACTCAAGGTGCATATATACCGATTCTTAATATGCAAGGTTGGAATGGAAAGGATGAAAAAGGACAGCAAGTATCAAGTGGTACGGAGTTGATTTATGAAGTAAGTGGTAAAATTGCAGGAACTGATACAGAAAAAACGCTCGAGCTTCCTTTTACTGTAGATACAGAAGCACCAACAGTAGAAAATGTCGACATTGTTAAAGAGGATAGCAAAGTATACCTAACATTTGATGTACAAGACGATAACTATATTCAACAGATACTTGTTGGTGACGTCGCTGGACATGTACTTTTATTTGAACTTGGAATAGACGATGTGGAGAAAAAAGGAGAAACGAGCACAGTTCGTGCAGATATAACAAATCTTGGAGAAGAACTTGCGAACCAGTCATTAAATCCAGGTAGATTAAGTATCTTTGGGTTCGATTATGCTTATAACATTAGTACAAATTATGTGGATATCGGCCCACAAGCAATTGTATTAGACAAGTACTTAGATTTGACAATAGGCGAATCGAAAAAAGTGAATGCAACAGTTAAACCAGAAAATTTAGCTGATAAATCGTTAACTTGGACAAGCTCTGATGACAAAATAGCAACTGTTGATGCTGATGGTGTTGTAACTGGAATAGCTAAAGGTGAAGTAACCATTACTGCAACTGCCGTTACAGGACTAACTTCCTCTATCAAGGTTTACGTTGATACGGACGTGCCAGGGGAAGGTGAAACAGAGGATCCTGATGAAGAAAATCCTGAACAACCAGACGAAGATGATGCAATAGGATATAGCGATATGTCAATAGATGCAGACCATTCTATTATCAGTAAAGATTTAAATGACACTTTCCAATATGAAAACTTTTATTATAAAGTGACTAGTAATGACGAAGTACAATTAATAGGTGAGCCAGATAAACTATTCTCTAGCTATGATACTATCAAAGGAAATGTCTATATACCATCTGAAGTAGAAAATAACGGAAAAAAATATAAAGTAACCTCTATTGGAGCTAAAGCATTTTATTTTAATAATTCCATAACTTCGATAGAATTTTCCGAGGGATTAAAAGTTATTGGGGAAAGTGCATTTTTCTATGCATCTGCACTATCTAATGTAAAAATGCCAGACAGTGTGGAGAGAATTGATGACAATGCCTTTAATGGAGCAAGTATTACAAAAATTAATATACCTAAGAACATCAAATCAATAGGTTCTTTTGCATTTCTCTTTATAGATGCATTTGAAGAATTGACTTTACCAGAAGGGTTAGAAAGTATTGGAGAACAAAGTTTTGGTTTTGTTAGTTCAATGAAAAAACTTATCTTACCTGACACACTTAAATATATCGGAGAAGCTGCATTTACGGATAGTGCAAGTTTAGAAATAGTTAAACTACCAGGGAAGATGACAGCAGTTCCTAAATTTATGTTTTTTAATGCGTCTTCAATTAAAGAAATTGAATTTCCTACATCTGTTACATCAATTGGGTACGGATCTTTTCAATCAAGTGGATTGACTACTATAGATATCCCTGAAACTGTAACTAAAGTGGAGAAATTTGCATTTGCTGACATATCTAGTCTTGAAAAAATTGTCATTCCAAACTCTGTGAAAGAAATTGGAACATACGCTTTTGCTCAAAGTACGAAAGCGAATGAAGTGAAAATTGGTAAAAACGTCAAGACAATTGGTAAGGATGCCTTTACAGGAATTTCAAGAGAAGCTGCAGTAAATGTTGCGAATGATCAAGTTGCTTTCGAATTAAGACGAAGTGGATTCACCAATCCATTAAAGTCTGGTGGGGTAAGCTTTACTGACTATGTCAGTGGACAATTTATGGTAGGTTCATTGATTTATAGACCAACTAGTGCAACAACAGTTGAAGTAACTCAATTTGAAAATAATAAGAAACTACAAGAACTTGTTATTCCTGAAACAGTTACAAATGAAGGGGATAATATTACTTATACAGTGACAAGTGTTTATGATTATGTTTTCCAAGGAAATCAGGATCTTAAGAAAATTACGTTGCCTGATACAATTACAAAAATTGGTGAAAGAGCGTTTGATCAAATTAACGGATTAGACACAATGAATATTCCTGAAAACCTACAATTAGTTGAAGAATATGGATTAAACTATTTAGGATGGGATCCATTGTTAGCAAGTGAATGGACAGAAAAAGAGCTTACTATACCAGATGGGTTAACTCATTTAAAGGCAGTTTCTTTTTCTGGAAATAAATATGAATCAATTAATATAGCAAACGGAACAAAGAAAATACCTGCATACACATTTTATGGAAATAAGAAAGCGGAGAAGCTAGAAATACCTAATTCCGTAGAAATGATAGAATCTAGTGCATTTGCAGATTTAGAATCATTAAAAGAACTAAATCTCCCAGATAATTTAAAATATATTGGGGGCAATGCATTTTCTGGTTTAAATAGCATGGATAAAGTGGCTATCCCAAATAGTGTAGAATATATTGGGGATTATGCGTTTAATTCAATGGTTGGATCAAGCATAAAGGATGTTAGTCTAGGTAATGGTGTAAATGCTTATGGTTGGAATTCCTTTAATGAAGAAGCGAACGTAACTGTTTCGTTAAATTCTCAAAGAGAGGATATAGTGAAGTTTAATAATCTGAAGCAAACACCAGAACTTATTTGGGACGGAGAAGTGGATATTCCAACAACAGATGCTTCTGTTATCCCAGAAGGTAAAAAAGTATCAGTAATTGGTGATCGTACAATTGACGGTAATTTAACCATTAATGGAACTTTAGAGATTGCTAAAGATGCTTCCTTAACTATTAATGGTACATTGAAAATAAACGGCAAAATAACTGGTAAAGGTACTTTGATTATTAGTGAAGAAGCCCAAATTGGAGATATTGACCCAGAGGTATTTATTCCGGTAACGAGCATTAAAATAACAAAATCTATCGCAATTACAGAAGATAAAGGAACAGCACAAATTGAGGCAGAAGTATATCCTACCTTTGCAACCAACAAGAATTTAAATTATGACTTAATAAGTGGTGACGAATTTGCATCTGTAAACGAAAAGGGAGTCATAACTGCAAAAGGAAACGGTCAAATAGTTGTAAGAGTTTCGGCTGCAGATCAATTTGGAACATATGTCGATCTGAATGTTACTATCTCCGGACAAAGTGAAGTAATTGATGATGAACAAGACCCAGAAAATCCAGATGACGGAACAGAGGATGAAAAAGACCCAGAAAATCCAGATGACGGAACAGAGGATGAAAAAGACCCGGAAAATCCAGATGATGGAACAGAGGATGAGCAAGACTCAGAAAATCCTGGAAAAGGAATAGATAATGATAATACCAACACGGTAAATCAAGAAAATAACAAAAATAGTCAGAATGTATCTAAAATAGGAAATGGAAGTGGAAAAGAAAGTAACGGAACCCACCAACTCCCTGAAACAGGTACACATTCTTATAATTATCTGTTAATCGGATTTATATTGATTTTTGTTAGCATATTATTCCTTTATATTGCTAGAAGAAAAAAACAAGTAAACCAAGCTAAATAGAAACATATAAAAACTCCTTAATTGCTCGCAATTTGAACAATAAGGAGTTTTTTTAGCTACACTTTACGTGGCAAATAGATTGACATTTGTGTATTCCACATGCTGTCATATATTAAATATGGAATCCTAATGCAAGATAAAATAAATAGTTCATTTTTAAATAAGTAGACTCGTTAAAAGGATAAGTAACAATTATATAGAAATGGATAACCTGAATAAAAGTTGTATTTCTGCAGATAATTACAGGAAACTCTCTTTTCTTTCCTATTGAACTTGTGTTTTATAGGCACATTGATCGCAGCCTGAAATAATATTCTGTTTTTCGATTAACTGAACATCCTTATATAATGCTTCAAACATACCAGTAAAGAAAGATTGATGCATTGTACATACTTTATCTTTATGCTCCATTGCAACTTCTTTAAATGGACAATTGTATATTTCAAAATATAAGGAAGTTTCATCATCATTCCATTCTAATGCTGGCAGTTGCCCTGTCATTAAGCTGGCATTTTGTAAAAGCCGTAGTTTATCCCCATTGGATAATGCTGCGGTATTATTTGTATAACGGGCAATTTCTTGTTCCATCATCTCTTTGCCAAATGTTTTTCCTGTTTCATATAGTGCTTTACTTCCTTCTGCACCGAGGCTTTCAAGGGATCTTAATAAAATACTGCTTAATAATTGATAATTTCTAAATGGAAAGCTAAATTGTATGACCTCATCTGATAAACGATATAGTCTACTTGGACGGCCACCCTTTCCTGTTTTTTTTGTTTCAGAATAGAGCATTCTTACATCTTCTAATTTAGATAAATGTAAGCGGGCTACGTTTGGATGGATAGAAAATTCGTCTGCTATTTCTTGAACGGTTACATCTTGATGACGTTTAGTAATGTATTGATAAATATAGAAACGAGTTGGGTCAGACAATACATTTGTAACTTTTAGTGTATTTTCCATAACAATTGTTTCCTCCTGGGAACTAATTTTCTTTATTATAATATAGCAATCTACCATAAACATGGTTAAAACGATAAGTTTATAAAATGTTCACAACTTCACAAGATTTTGTTCATAAATTGTACATATTCACCATTTGAAGCTTGGCCATCTTTATAATGTTTTTTTTATGTTTTTTCCGTTCACATATTGTATTATTCAAATGTAAAATTGACATTTATTAATAGGAGATATAAAATTAATATATGAGCATATATTCATATATAAGAAGATAATAGCTGTTTCCATTATTGATGGAGGGCAAGCTGCTCTAATTAAAACAGAAGCTAATCAACATCATCTATTCTTCATTTTGCACTGCTTTATCTTCTTTTGTAATGCAGCCTTCTCTTCATCTAGAATATTCAAGAGCTGTTTTAGTAGTGGAGGCTGGAACTTTTGGATATAACTTCAGCTGGCGTTTTAATAGACGAGAGGTTCCTTTATCAGTTGGTCATAAAATTAGTTTTTTACCACAAAATATAGGGAAAAGAGTATTTTCTGTTGGTTTGATAAATCCGCAAGGTAAGTAATTTTCTTTAAAAAATAGAAGGAGGAAAAAATATGGGGAATTTTCATGAGCATAATCATAGTCAGCATGGACATCACCATCATCACCATGGCTTCGAATCAACAAGAGAGGGTAATAAAAAAGGGTTAATTTTGGCTTTACTAATTACCTGTGGAATTATGCTATTAGAGTTTTTTGGAGGACTTCTTACAAATAGTCTTGCTTTATTATCGGATGCAGGTCATATGTTAAGTGATGCTGGTTCTCTTTTCTTAAGTTTTCTTGCAATCCGGTTTGCGTCCCGTAAACCATCGCCTAGTAAAACGTATGGATACTATCGTTTTGAAATTTTAGCGGCCCTATTTAATGGCGCCACATTGTTTGTTATCGCTTTTTTTATCATTTGGGAAGCTATTAAACGGTTCACCGAGCCTCCGACGGTTGCTAGTGGAACAATGATGATCATTGCAGCGATTGGATTGTTAGCAAATATCGTTAGCGCGGTGGGATTAATGCAGAAAGGGGATGTGCATAACAATGTAAATTTACGAAGTGCTTACTTACATATACTGGGTGATGCATTAGGTTCCGTTGGTGCAATTATTGCTGGAATACTCATGTTATTCTTTGATTGGTATGTTTCAGATCCTATAATATCTGTAGTAGTTGCTTTATTAATTTTAAAAAGCGGTTGGGCAGTAATAAAAAATTCTACTCATATATTAATGGAAGGAACTCCGGAAACAATAAACCAAGAAGATGTGAAAATGGTGTTAGAAGAAATAGAAGGAGTAATCGATGTTCATGATCTGCATATATGGACCA
Organism: Niallia sp. HCP3S3_B10; assembly: GCF_052064465.1. Taxonomy (NCBI): domain Bacteria; kingdom Bacillati; phylum Bacillota; class Bacilli; order Caryophanales; family Bacillaceae; genus Niallia; species Niallia sp. HCP3S3_B10. Next base: position 272,673 of record NZ_JBQHVO010000001.1, read on the forward strand.
TTACTTCTGGGCTTGATACATTAAGCTGCCATATGTTAATTGATGATAAAAAAGACAGTCAAGCTATTCTTCAGCAAGCGATTGTTCGAATAAAAGATAAGTTTAAAATAGACCATGCAACTATTCAAATCGAAAAGTCACAGATTCAACATGATGATATGAATGTGTAAAAGAAATCAAGACAGACTGGGGTATTTTTTATTGACTCTTGTTTAACTAAATGTATATACGTCTGTGTTTAAAATAAACGGCAAGATTTCATATAAATGAACAATTTTTTAAAAAGGTGTTAATATCTCAACTTATATCTGCTATTTAAGCTTAGAAGGGAATTTTTTTCTATGATTTCTCTCATTTTCGGAAAAAAATTAACAAAGAATAATAGCGAATTCATATGTATAAAAAAAGACCCATGTAAATTGGGTCTTTACTGGGCTAGCTGGATTCGAACCAACGAGTGACGGAGTCAAAGTCCGTTGCCTTACCACTTGGCTATAGCCCAATATAATTGATATATATAGTATGGCTTGTTCGGTGTTTTTTATTCAAAATCAGAAGTTTTTTTAAAAGAAGGCTGTTTTCGTAAAGTTTGTTGCGATTACCCGCAGCCGAAATACACTTCGCTTTCCGTGGGGCTAAGCTTAAGCCTCCTCAGCTTCGCCTCCGGGGTCTCAGACTGTCTCGCTAATCCCACAGGAGTCTTCGTGTATTCCGGCTGCTAATTGTTTCCTATTAATTCTTTTTTCCTATTGAAAAAACAACAATTCTTTAGAAAACATCCTAAAAGAACAATGGAAATTAATCGGAAATATTAGTCTAGGAATAATCTGCATTTTTAATAAATAACTAATTGAATAAATGCAAAAAAAATAATAAAAAATGAAGGAATTTCTTTTTTTATGTCGAAATATAAAGACGAATAAATAAAAAGGTGGTGTTTTATGAAAAGTGTTATCTATTGAAGCTTTAGCCAATCGTATTATTCGTGATGCAGTGGAGCAAAATGCTACTGATATTCACATAACCCCGAGACAAAAGGAATCGGTCCTTCAATTGCGGATTGCTAATCATTTGCTTACTAGATTAGTAATAACTGCGGAGGAATGTGACAAGTTAATCTCTCATTTTAAGTTTACGGCATCCATGGATATTGGAGAACGAAGAAAACCGCAAAATGGCTCTATTTCTACAAACATCAATGGTCAACATATTGGCTTACGTTTATCAACCTTGCCTTCTTCCCCTCACGAAAGTTTAGTTATTCGCCTTCTTTACGACAAAAATATGCTTCCAATCTACCATATCTCCTTATTTCCAAATGTTTCTCGAAAATTAATCTCTTTATTAAAGCACGCTCATGGGTTAATTATCCTCACAGGTCCGACTGGATCTGGCAAAACGACAACACTCTATTCCCTCTTAAATGAAAATGCTCACCTCTACCAAAGAAATGTTATTAGCTTAGAAGATCCGATTGAAAAGCCCCAAGAAAATGTACTGCAGATTCAGGTTAATGAGAAGGCTGGTATTACGTATTCAACAGGACTAAAAGCGATTCTTCGCCATGATCCCGATATTATCATGGTTGGAGAAATCCGAGACAGGGAAACTGCTCATATTGCAATAAGAGCGAGTTTAACAGGGCATTTGGTATTAACTACCATGCATACTAGGGATGCGAAAGGTGCGATTCATCGATTGCTCGAATTTGGCATAAAGGAGACAGAAATTGAACAAACCTTAATTGCTGTTACCGCACAAAGACTAGTAGAAATGGTATGTCCATTTTGTGATGATGGCTGTTCACCTTTCTGTTACCGTTTAGATGATCGATTAAAAAGATCTACTGTATTTGAAATGATAACTGGAAGGATGATTGCTAACATTCTTAATAACAGGACAGATGATTGGAGTTATAAGTATAAAACATTAGGGGACATCATTTGTAAAGGGATAGCATTAGGGTATATAAAGGAGGGGGAATATGAACGATGGATTTATGATGAAAAAAAATAAGGCGTGGACTAATTTAGAGCAAGCTAGATTTTTAAAATGTATTGGGGAGTTGCTTGATAGGGGCTATTCCATGGCAGAAGCGGTTCAATCTTCGCGTTATTACATGCCGGAATATCGATTGGAAGATATAAATGCTTGTTATGGTTCGTTAAAAGGAGGAGATACGTTTTTTGAAAACCTTGTAAGGTTAAATTTTGATCGCCAAGTTATTAGTTTTGTGTATTTTGCTGAAAAGCATGGAGGATTTGCAACTGCGTTTCAGGATGCAAGTAAAATGATTCAGAATAAACAAGATACAATCAAAAAATTAAGGAAGATTCTATCTTATCCTCTTTTTCTTCTATTATTTACTTTTATTCTGTTTTTCTTTGTTCAAAGTATCCTCATTCCTAAGTTTAATTCCATTTTTCTAACGATGAATATAAATAAGAATTTCTTTCTACTCTTTGTCCAAATAATCGGTAAGGTTATTCCCTCTCTCTTCGCTTTTCTATTACTTCTTCTTATTGCTTGTTACGTCTCTTATTATGTATATTTCCGCAAACTGGATATTATAGTTCAAATGAATTTACTAGCGCGAATCCCATTCATAGGAAAAATTGTCAGGCATTATTTTTCCTACCTTTTATCTTTGCAATTAAGTTATCTATTATCTAGTGGCTTTTCGATTTATGAATGTTTGCAATTTTTTGAAGAAAACAAAGAACAAAAGCTGTATTCTCGAATAGGTATACTTGCTATTTCGCAGTTGAAAAAAGGCGATCGTCTTGATCAAGCCTTTATGTTATTTACTTTTTTAGATAAGGAACTGTTTCAAATTATTCAGCATGGTCAAGAAAATGGAAAGCTGGATCAAGAATTCTATTACTATGGCAATCATTGCCTTATGCAAATAGAAGAGAATATACAAAAAACAATGAAGCTCCTTCAACCTACACTGTATTCCGTTGTGGGAATTTTAATTGTTTCCATTTACTTATCTGTATTAATGCCAATGTTTCAGCTTTTAGATGGATTTTGAAAGGAGGACAAAATGAATAATGAAAAGGGTTTTACACTAATAGAAATGATGATAGTTTTGGTGGTTATTTCCATATTATTAATTGTGACAATTCCCAATATTACAAAGCATAATTCAAAGATAAATGACACAGGTTGTGAAGCATTAACAAAGATGGTACAAGCAGAGGTTCAGTCCTATTATATGGAGCATAAAGAATATCCTGCGAGTATCTCTGCACTGAAAGAGGATAATTATATTACAGAAGAGCAAGAGCAATGTACGAATGGCAAGGAATTAATTATTACAGATGGCGTAGTTACTACTGCTAGTACGGAAAATCCATGATAGAAAATCAAAGAGGATTTACACTAATAGAAATGGTTTTTGCAATGTCATTATTGGTGATTCTCTCCTCCTTATCTGTGTTCGTAGTCACCTCCCAGCAAACTACACTTAATGAGAACCAGTTTATTACTCAATTAGAGGCAGATCTTTATTATGCCCAGGCATTTGCTATCGCAAATCAATCGCTTCTTCAAGTAAAAATATATCCGAATTTAAATCGTTACAGCATCCGTGGAGATGAATATGTGGGTAGTATTGTGGATCGTTATTACAATGAAGATATTGTTTTTGTAAATGAAAACACGATCTCTTTTACCATCAATACGAGAGGGAACGTTTCTAAATTTGGGACGTATGAATTCCGAATTGGAGAGCAGCCATATAAATTAACGATTTTAATTGGCAAAGGGCGATTTTATGCAACTGAATTGTAAAGGTTTTATGTTACCGGAATATTTATTGGCCTATACAATATGGCTTCTTATTGCTTTGACTTGGATGCCGATTTATGTGCATGTGTTAAAGCAATTGGAAGATTCGGAAGAAGGGAAGATGGTAAATGACCTATTTTATCACTATTTAATGGAAGTTAAATTAGGAGAAGCAGAAAAAGGAATTACATCTATTGAAAAAGAGGGGAATGTCTACACAATCCTTTGGAAAATAGATAATACAGTCTGTATCCAATATAATAATGTATTTCAGAAGAAGAAAGAAATATGCGATGTGTTCATCGAATGAAAAAAGGGTTGATATTGAATAATAAAGGTTATATTTTATTGGAAATGCTTCTTTGCTTTTTTATTTTTTCTATTATTCTTTCTTTACTAAGCATTCCTTTGAAACATATCGTTAACAGTCAAATTTCCGAGATAGAGTTACAGGATATGGAATGGGAAGTGTTCATCCTAGAATTAAAAAAAGAAGCGAAGATTGCACAGAATATGGATGTTTCCAACAACAAATTACTGCTTTATGTGGATAGCAGAGTGGTTATTTATGAAAAATATGAAAGCAGTATAAGAAGGCGGGTAGATTCGACAGGGCATGAAGTCGCATTACAAGGTGTTAAAAATGTAGAGTTTAAAAGGGATAAGAATGGTTTTAGAATAGAGGTAATTAACCGATTTGATAAGAAAAAAGATGCAAGTATAATATCTTATCTCCGCATGGAAAGTGATGTGAATGGAAAATGAATAACAAAGGGTTTATTTATCCATTATCGCTCTGTGTGTATATTCTTTTTATTTCCTTCTTATTTATTTTATATGGTCTTTATGAAAAGAAAAAAGGGATAGAAATAAGTGTGAGAAATAGCAATATGCAAGAATATTATTTCCTGTCTTCCCTAAAAGAAATTGAATATGAACTTTCTACAGAAGAACATCCTGAACTTGCTGGTACAAAAACTTTTTTACATGGTAATGTTTTTTATACAATCGAAAAAAATTCGAGTACTACTTTTAAAATCGATTATCAATTAAATATGCAAGCGGGGATAAAGCCGATTTATGCCGTAAGCTACTTTGATATGGAGCAAAATAAAATGACGAAATGGATAGAATGAATAAAAACCAAACGATAGGGCTATCCTAGTACAAATGCTAGAGTAGGTGATTAAATGAATACCAATGATTATGTGAAGTATTTAACCCAAACATTTGTCCAGTACATGGATCAGCCTAAAGAAGAAAGGCAAAAGTTAAGAGCGGAAAGAAAAGGGCTGAAAGAACCATTTATGCTGAGGTGGTTTGGAGTTTTACCTTATTTAATTATGTTTAGCTTTAAGCGTAGAAATGTAAGAAGATAGGTTATGAAAAGGAGTGGACTTAGCTTATTAAAGCATAAATCTACTCCTTTTTTCATGATTATGGTTTAGGAGACAGCTTCTGAAGCTAAATAGAATAGCCCGCCATTAATAATCGAAATATTAATCTTTGGTTCGTACTGTTCCTGTAGAGCTAATTTTTCCGTTTCCAAGGTTTCTTGTTCTTCCTCCATGTCTTCCATATCTTCATAAAAATGCTCTAGCAATTCTAAATCCTTTTTCCACCTTTCCTTCGCTTCTTCTGCCCATGTATGATCTTCTAATAATAAAGATTGTTTTATCATGTTTTCAATTCTTGTTATCCCGCTTTTCGGCATGATTAAGGGAGAAAGAGTAAACGCATAATCAGGAATTTTGGCAGAAAGGTTCATTTTCTCTACTTTTGCCTGGAAATCTGTTGCTATTTGGCCATTGATTAGCTGCAGACCAATCGATTGAAACACATCCCGTTTTCTGTCACATTGATAGGAGATTTTTACATTAAGAGCAAGCCATGGCTTTAATGCTGTTTGTTGCTGGCCTTGTGCTATTTTATATTCATATAAACGAATATACTTTGATAAATTTTTTGCAGAAGCAAAAAGTTGATGAAGACGTGGAGACCCAAAGTGTATCTGTTCGCCCTTCAAATCCTCTGGTGCAAGCTTTGGATCAGTAATGAGGGTTAGACTGGCGGGGTTTGGGACGCCACCAGTCTTTTCAAGATAATGCCAATAAAAAGGTCGATTCATTAACTCTTTGTCCATTTCAATTGTTAATTGGACAGTTAGGTAACCAGGTTTATTCTCTACTATCTCACAATCATTTGCGACAAAAAATCGTTCAAGAAATTGATGAATTTCCTGCTGCTTCATATGGCTCACCTTCCTTCATACTTTGTGCGAATTCAATCATGCTTGTTAAATTATCCATTTTGATTTTCATTTCTCCTTCTGATTTTGAGTGGGAGAAAATATCAACCATATAATCATCCATATTGCCAAAGTCCAATTTCGTCAAAATATCATCTAGCTCCCCAATTACTTTTTCGAAAAGATGGATTTTTTCATATAATAATTTTAAAATATGATCTTCCACAGTATCTTTAACGGCAAAGTTATAAATCTTTACATCTTCTTTTTGACCAAGTCGATGAATTCGTCCTATTCTTTGCTCTAGTCTCATTGGATTCCATGGTAAATCAAAGTTAATAATATGGTGGCAAAATTGAAGGTTAATCCCTTCTCCGCCAGCCTCTGTTGCTATTAATACTTGCGCATGATTTTGGAAGAGATCTCGCATCCAATCCTTTTTGCCTCGTTTAAATCCACCGCGAAATGGAACGGATGTAATACCGTGCTGTTTCAAAAACCATTGTAAATAAAGTTGCGTAGCTCTATATTCAGTAAAAATGATTACTTTATCATTAATCTTCTTAATAAGCTCAAGTGCTTTGTTTGCCTTTGAATTTTGCTGAATCGCTTCTACTTTTTTTACCAGTTCTTGTATTCTTTGTTGGAATTGTGGTGTTGGATTTTCCACTTTCTTCGCCATGTTTTGCAGAGTATAATACACTGCTTCCCTGCTGGAACACGCCTCTCTTTGTAATGTAATCATCGAAAAAGGACTGCGGGAATTTTCACTATTGCTAGAAAGATTGGGTTCTGTTTTTAAATCTACTAGTCCTTCATACAATGCTCTTTCTTCTCTTGTAAATTCAATTGGGACAGCTTCAACAATTCTTTTTGTCCATTCAATCCCTGTATCATGGCGTCTGTTTCTGATCATTACTTTATTGACCAAAGCTTTTAGATTCTCATCATCATCAATGGAGCGGGCATCTTTTTTATATTTTTCATAGAAGGATGATTCGCTACCAAGATGTCCGGGCTTTAATAAAGATACTAAATTAAAGATTTCACTAATTCTATTTTGAATAGGAGTAGCTGTTAATAGTAAACAAAATTTCTTTTTTAAATTTTGAACAAACTCATAGTTTTTTGTTTTATTATTTTTCAGCTTATGGGCCTCGTCAATTATCACCAAATCATAGTCCAGATTGTTTATGATATCACGATGTGGCTGTCTTTTTGCTGTATCAATAGAAGATACGACAATGTCACATTGCTCCCAAACATAGCTTTTGCGCTGAACCATAGCGGGAATGTAGAATTTACTATTTAATTCATAAGCCCACTGTGTGACAAGAGAGGCAGGAACTAAAATCAGCACTTTTTTTACTAATCCGCGAATCATATATTCTTTTAGTATCAATCCTGCTTCAATCGTTTTTCCAAGACCAACTTCATCTGCCAAAATAGCTTTTCCATTCATATCTTCGATTACCTTTTTTGCAACTTCAAGTTGGTGGGGCAAAGGAGAAAGCTCTGATAAGTACTTAGGGGCTTTTAGACCCTCGAAGTCTGGTATGATATTATGTTGTTCTACTTCTACTGCTAGTTTATATAATTCCCAATTGGCCCATGGACCATCATCTGAAATTCGCTTTAGTAGCTGATCATTCCATGAATCATCAAAATGGATTTGAACGGTCATATATTATTCGTCCTTTCTTACTTTATTTAGTAAAGCTAAAAAGTTATGTATGTATAAAAAGGATTGAAAAAAGAATGCTAGTAAAACAAAAAATATATTGCCACCTTTTCGTTCGGATGTTAGGATAAAAGGGTAAAAAAGTTTTTAATTTTGTCACAATTTATTTATATTTGGACAGAACATGAACATTAAATTCAAAATGACCAATAAATAATCGGTTTTTACTTTTTAAAATTAGAGAAACTTTCATCAGTGGCGTTTTCCTTCAACACTCCTGATGGTTAGTTGAACCAATCGCACTATACGGAAAGTACCTCCCACCTATCTTTCACGAATTTTCATAAGGCTTTAAGTGGAAGGCAACTGTCAGGTGGGAAAACATTTTTTCAGGTAGTATTTAGTATGACCAATTAAGAAAATTTTATGAATCGCGGATGAGAAATAGGGGAGAGACTACATTCGTAGCGCCGAAGGAGCAAGCAAAGTATTTTGTGAATCTCTCAGGCAAAAGAACTCTATTTGGACGCAGCTCTGGAGAGTGCTTACATATAGGTAAGCCACCAAAGGGGACAGCCGATTGATCGGTAAACTTTCAGGTGCAAGGACAGAGACCTTACTTTTTTATAAAAGGGGGTTATCTGTCTTTTTTTGTTGCCGTTTTTTAATGGGATAAATGAGAAAGTCTAATACATAGGGGATAGGAGTGCTGTTCGTTGGCTTTATTAAAGCAAACACCATTATATGAGGTGTACAAAGAGTATGGAGGAAAGACAATCGATTTTGGAGGATGGGCTTTACCTGTACAATTTTCCGGTATAAAGCTGGAGCATGAGGCTGTTCGTACAAAAGCAGGGTTATTTGATGTTTCCCATATGGGCGAAATCGAAGTGAAGGGAAGCGGTAGCTTAGCTTTTCTTCAAAAAATGCTAACAAATGACATCGGAAAAATCACAATAGGTGCTGCACAATATTCGGCAATGTGCTACGAAAATGGTGGAACGGTAGATGATTTATTAACATATAAACTTGCAGACAATCACTATTTGTTAGTGGTGAATGCATCCAATATCGAGAAAGATTTCGAATGGCTCCAAAAACATACTACTGGAGATGTTATCTTAACTAATTTATCAGAAGATTTTGCTCAATTAGCACTTCAAGGTCCGTTAGCAGAAGAGATATTAAAAAAAATAAATCCCTCTGTTGATTATGCTGGAATTAAGTATTTTCACTTTCAGAACAAGGTGAATTTAGCAGGCAAAGAGGTTCTGTTATCCCGCACTGGATATACTGGCGAGGATGGTTTTGAAATTTATTGTCAAAGGGAAGATGCTAAAGACTTATGGCGTGAAATATTATCGTTAGGTGAGGAATTAGGGGTACTTCCTTGCGGCTTAGGTGCAAGGGATACTTTGCGATTTGAAGCAACACTTGCATTATATGGGCAAGAATTAACGGCAAATATTTCACCATTAGAAGCTGGAATTGGATTTGCCGTTAAATTAAATAAAGAAGCTTACTTTTTCGGAAAGGAAGCTTTAAAGAAACAAAAGGAAGGAGGATTATCAAGAAAGTTAATTGGAATTGAAATGTTAGACAGAGGTATTCCAAGACATGGCTATAAAGTATTTGCAAATGACAAGTGTATTGGGGAAGTTACTACTGGTACTCAGTCGCCGACCTTAAAGAAAAACATTGGGCTTGCGTTAATTCAAGTTGATTATGCTTTATTGGGTACAGAGGTGGAAGTAGAAATAAGAGGAAAGCATTTGAAGGCAAAAGTTATCAAGACGCCTTTTTATAAAAGAAAATAACTTTTATGGCTATGTTTAAAATCAAGATGGGCTAATGACTGGGGGAAAAACGAATGAAGCATCGCTATTTACCGATGACAGAACAAGATCAAAAGGAAATGCTTGAAAAAATTGGTGTAAATTCAGTAGATGAATTATTTTCAGATATACCAGAAAAAGTACGTTTTATAGGAAGCTATCAAATCAAGCCTGCAAAAAGTGAATCTGCATTATTGAAAGAATTAACAAAGCTATCCCAAAAAAATGCTGACGCGAAAGCGAATGTATCTTTTCTTGGAGCTGGAGTTTATGATCACTATTCGCCTGTTATAGTAGACCATGTTCTATCACGCTCCGAATTTTATACAGCCTACACCCCGTATCAACCGGAAATTTCACAAGGGGAATTACAAGCTATTTTTGAGTTTCAGACCATGATTTGTGAACTAACAGGAATGGACGTAGCTAACTCTTCTATGTACGACGGAGCAACTGCATTAGCAGAGGCAGGGATGTTAAGTGCAGGGACGACGAAACGAAAAAAGATTCTTTTATCAAGCGCCATTCATCCAGAAGCAAAAGAAGTTGTTAAAACCTATGCAAAGGGTCAGTATATCGAAGTTGTAGAGGTTCCACATAAGGAAGGCATAACAGATTTAGATGCTTTAGAGACGATGATCGATAATACAGTTGCAGCAGTGATGATTCAATACCCAAACTTTTTTGGAAGAGTGGAGCCATTAAAAGATTTAGAAGCAATTATTCATGAGCATAAATCATTATTCGTCGTATCAAGCAACCCACTCGCTTTAGGAGCATTAACACCACCAGGGAAATTCCAAGCTGATATAGTAGTAGGAGATGCACAACCATTTGGTATTCCGATGGGCTTTGGAGGACCGCACTGTGGCTATTTTGCTGTAACTTCTAAGTTAATGAGAAAGGTTCCTGGGCGCTTAGTCGGCCAGACTATAGATGATAATGGCCAAAGAGGATTTGTATTAACCCTGCAGGCAAGGGAGCAGCATATTCGCCGTGATAAAGCCACTTCTAATATTTGCTCAAACCAAGCCCTAAATGCATTAGCTGCATCTGTTGCGATGACAGCACTTGGAAAGCATGGTGTGAAAGAAATGGCCATTGCCAATATGCAAAAAGCACATTACGCTAAAATAAAACTAAAGGAAGCAGGCTTTGATATTGTTTATGAAGGGCCATCCTTTAATGAATTTCTTATTAAATGTAATACTTCCATATCTTCTATTAACCGTGCGTTATTAGAAAAAGGAATGATTGGTGGCTATGATTTAGGAAGAGAGTTTGAACAACTAGAAAACCATATGCTAATTGCCGTAACGGAATTGCGTACCAAAGCTGAAATTGATGAATTTGTTGCAGAAATGGAGGAGTATCATGTCTAATCAAAATCAACCTCTTATCTTTGAAAGCAGTACACCAGGAAGAATAGGGTATAGTTTACCAGAAATGGATATCCCAACAGTTAATCTGTCGGAGCTTTTGCCGAATGATTATATAAGAGAAGAAACTCCAGAACTTCCGGAAGTATCCGAATTAGATATAATGCGTCATTATACTGCTTTATCAAAACGAAATCATGGCTTAGATTCCGGCTTTTATCCATTAGGGTCATGTACGATGAAATATAATCCGAAAATAAATGAAAATGTTGCCAGATTCAATGGCTTTGCTCATATCCATCCATTACAAGAGGAATCATCTATCCAGGGTGCATTAGAGCTTATGTATGACTTGCAACAGCATCTTGTTGAAATCACCGGCATGGATGAAGTTACTTTACAGCCGGCTGCAGGGGCACATGGTGAGTGGACTGGGTTAATGCTGATTAGAGCTTTTCATGAAGCAAATGGGGATACAGAGCGAACAAAAGTCATTGTTCCTGATTCTGCACACGGAACAAATCCTGCATCTGCAACAGTTGCAGGGTTAGAAACGGTGACAGTAAAATCAAATGAAAATGGATTAGTAGATTTAGAAGATTTAAAAAGAGTAGTTGGTACAGATACAGCGGCATTAATGTTGACAAACCCCAATACACTAGGCCTTTTTGAAGAAAATATTTTAGAAATGGCTGAAATTGTTCATAGTGCTGGCGGGAAATTATATTATGATGGTGCCAATCTAAATGCGGTACTTTCAAAGGCAAGACCTGGAGACATGGGCTTTGATGTTGTCCATTTGAATCTGCATAAAACATTTACAGGACCGCATGGTGGTGGTGGGCCAGGTTCTGGACCTGTGGGAGTGAAAGCTGATTTAATTCCTTTTCTACCAAAGCCAGTTTTGACAAAGGTAGGAGATGAATTTGTCTTAGATTATAATCGACCACAAGCAATTGGTAGAGTGAAACCATACTATGGAAACTTTGGTATTAACGTACGTGCCTATACGTATATTCGTTCAATGGGACCAGATGGATTAAAGGCTGTAACAGAAAATGCCGTCTTAAATGCAAATTATATGATGAGACGTCTTGCTGAATTTTATGATTTGCCATTTGATCGTCATTGTAAACATGAGTTTGTTTTAAGTGGTAGAAGACAAAAGAAATTAGGGGTGCGAACATTAGATATAGCCAAAAGATTGCTTGATTTTGGCTATCATCCACCAACAATCTATTTCCCTTTAAATGTCGAAGAATGCATAATGATTGAGCCAACTGAAACGGAATCAAAGGAGACATTGGATAGTTTTATTGATGCAATGATTCAAATTGCAAAAGAAGCAGAAGAAACACCAGAAGTTGTTCAGGAAGCACCTCATACGACAGTAATCGGTCGTTTAGATGAGACTTTAGCTGCAAGAAAACCAGTCCTTCGTTATACGAAGAAGATAGCAGATTTGAAATAAGAAGTAAATGAAAAAAGCTGATGTCTAAGTATGCATCAGCTTTTTTTATATAATAATTCCTAGTTAGAATATTATTATTTTTTTGCTTTAATTCTTCCTGTCCACTTTTTGAATCCGCCTTCTAATTGGGTTAAGTCCTTATATCCTTTACGATAAAGAAACTGAGCAGCTCTTCCGCTTCTCATCCCATTTTGGCAGTATAAATATACTGGCTTATCAGGACGAATTTCACTTTTTCTCATCTTTAGCTGTGATAGTGGAATATTTCTTGCACCGAGTACATGACCAGCCTCATATTCATTTGGTTCACGTACATCAATCAACTGTGCCTTTCTGTATCCTTGGCGGAATTCATCCTGGCTTACAGTTTTTACAATGCGACGTTGATAAAGCCACATAACCACTGAATATACAAGGAATGCGACTAAAACGATGAGAAGAGTATAAATCATTGTCAATTCTCATTTCTCCTTTCAATTACTTACACTATCTCTATTATATCTATCAACCCTTCTAGTAGTAAAGTAAATACTTATAATATATCCATAACATTTCTTTAATTAAATTTATTTCCATGCAAGTTACTTTTAAATAGGCTTTCTTTTTGATATCCTTAGTAGGGATTTAATGTAATTATACATAGAAAAAGAGGGTTCGTTATGGTAAAAGAAACATGGAGATTTATTGATTCAGGCAATCATTCTCCTTCTTTTAATATGGCATTAGACGAAGCGTTATTAGAATGGCATTCTAAAGGAGTTTTTCCGCCGGTGATTCGTTTTTATGGCTGGAATCCTGCTACTTTATCTATTGGATATTTTCAGAAGGTAGAGAAAGAAATTGACTTACAAGCGGTTAAAGAATTAGGTCTTGGATTTGTAAGAAGACCAACTGGTGGAAGAGGCGTTCTGCATGAGCATGAATTGACATACAGTGTGATTGTTACAGAAGAACATCCTAATATGCCGAAAACAGTAACAGAAGCTTATCGGGTCATTTCGGAAGGTATATTAAAAGGGTTTCACTTTTTAGAATTAGATGCCTATTTTTCTGTGCCGAAAACAGAAGAACAAAAAAATAATTTGAAAAGTCCAAGATCCGCAGTATGCTTTGATGCGCCTAGTTGGTATGAATTAGTAGTTGAGGGAAGAAAGGTCGCTGGGAGTGCACAAACGAGACAACAGGGTGTTATTTTGCAGCATGGTTCTATTTTATTAGACTTAGACGAGGATAAATTATTCCGTCTATTTAAGTATCCTAATGACCGCGTCAAGGAAAGAATGCAAAAGGCTTTTAAGAGTAAAGCGGTAGCTATTAACGATTTAACATCGAGAAACATTTCCATTGAGATGGCGAAAGAAGCTTTTAGAAAAGGCTTTGAAGAAGGGTTGGATATTCAGTTAGATAATTATCAGTTAACTGATGAAGAATTAGAATATGTAGAAAAAATCGCGAAAGAAAAATATGAAAGCGATGAATGGAATTTTAGACGATAAATAGATCTAAATTTTTGAGCACGAAATTCTTTTATTAGAATTTCGTGTTTTAATTGCTTTTAAAAATGGTTGCTTAAACGAAAAAATACAATGCTTTCGTATCATTTTTACATGTCGAAAAATTTTTTTGGAGAGAAAAGATTAAGATAAACAGGCTAATATCAATGGATTATCCTATATTCCAATAAGCAAGTGCGAAAAAGGACGAAATTTCTTTTTTTATGTCTAATTATCTATGTATCTCTTTCTTTTTCTTTAAAATCTACTTTTTTTCGGTGTTTGACAAATCGGTAATTTTTTAAATATACACAATATATGGGTATTGATTTTTATGGTGAATACTATATGTTGATTTTATGTGTTTGATGTGATAGTTTAAGGGTATTAATAAAAAAATGCTAGATATCTAATTATAGATTTATATACAAAGATTATTTTTCAACAACTATTAGTATCTGCTCTACTTTTTATATGAATGAAGGGGTTGTGTGTATGTCAGTAATGTTAAGTCAAGGTGTGAAGGTAGATATAGAAAAGCTGAATAAGGATATTGCTTTATTTCCGGAGGTTCATCCAATTACCCCAGATATGAAACTAACTCATAAAGGCGTTTCTCGACTTGTCATGCTTGACCGTTATACGTATAAAGATACAGAGAAAATTACGTTATCAGCTGGCGATTTTGTTGTATTAACGATTAAAGAAGATCCGAAGTTTCCAGCAAGAGGATTAGGGTTCATTCAAGAAATTGACCATATTCTTAATACAGCGAAGGTATTAGTGGAAGAAGATTACCGTGGCGTTCTTGAAGGAGAAGAAGGAGAAACGGGTGTCATTGTTCGTTCCTTAGATGTAATTGAAAAACCGTTGGAAATTTATTATGAGCAAATTGCAAAACGAAACGCTACTGGTCTTGCATCTGTAGAAAAGACAGAAGAGAAAAGAAAAGAATGGTTCGAAAAGTTTTACAGTGAGCTTGTTCATTTGAACTTTATCCCTGCAGGTCGTGTATTATATGGAGCTGGAGCAGGAACAGATGTTACGTATTTCAACTGTTATGTAATGCCTTTTGTTCAGGATTCAAGAGAAGGTATTTCCGAGCATCGTAAGCAGGTTATGGAAATCATGAGTCGTGGAGGCGGTGTTGGAACAAATGGATCTACGCTAAGACCTCGTAATACACTAGCAAAAGGAGTTAATGGTAAATCATCTGGTTCTGTTTCTTGGTTAGATGATATTGCGAAATTAACACATTTAGTTGAACAGGGCGGTTCTCGTCGTGGTGCTCAAATGATTATGCTAGCTGATTGGCATCCAGATATTATTGAATTCATTATATCGAAAATGCAAAATCCACGTATTTTACGTTTCTTGATTGAAAATACGCAAGATGAAACAATTAAAAAATATGCACAAGATAAATTGAAATTTACTCCTTTAACAGAACAAGAACGTTCTATGTATCAAGGGATTCTAAATTATAAAAATATCCCTGGGCAAGGTGGTTTTAACGAGGGTATTTTCCGTGATGCAGAAGAAAAGCTATCAAGCGGCGGTACTTATGCTGTTCATCAATCAGAATTTTTAACAGGTGCAAACATTTCTGTCTGCTTAACAAATGAATTTATGGATGCAGTGGAGAAGGATGAAGAATATGCACTTCGTTTCCCTGATGTTGAAAGCTACGATAAGGAGCAAATGCAATATTATAATGAAGAATGGCATAAAGTTGGCGATGTAAGAGAATGGGAAGCAGAAGGAAATAAAGTTCGTGTTTATCGTAAAATAAAAGCGAAGGAATTATGGAACTTAATTAATATCTGTGCAACTTATTCTGCAGAGCCAGGTATCTTCTTCATTGATAATGGTGCGACACGTTCTCTTATAAGTGCGGCTTAAACGTATGAAATAGAGGGTTTAACAAACAAAAGTTATGTTAAATACAACTGATAATTCCGATAGTGGGAATGAAAGCCGTCACGTTGAGCTGAAACCACTATGATGAGACTCCTACATGCATGGAATCATGATAGTGATGAAGTGTATGAAGCTAGGTAAAGTCGTCTGAATTTGACCTAAAACTCACTTAGAGTCATGGTCGAAGATAAGGCGGTCAGCCGAAAAAGGTGAATATGGTGAGAATGTCAGATTAGCAACCTGACTGACGAACTTGCGAATGAAAGGGTCTAGAATGAAATCCGCTTGAAAAGGTGGAAGGTTAACCAGTTTAACCGAGATTGTCGTGGAGTAAGTCCGTTGTCATGAAACACGATATAGTGAACAAGGACACTATATAATCTCAGGCTCAGAGCAAGCACCTAAGTTCAATCATATGGCTAGGAATTATTGGAACGTGGTAAGCAAGGAACACTCATTCAAGGACTATCATCCGAGTGGTTGATATAAGGATTTCTAATCTGAAATTCATTTATCCTTGTGAAAGTAGGGTCACAGTACCGAAGAAGCTTATGAAAATAAGTGGAGGGATAGACCCAAGTCTAATTCAATATATTAAACCAAACAAAGCAAGTGAAATTCGTTGATCGGGTAAGAATGCAGGGAATCACTGAGAAAGTCAGGTGATCTGCAACGAATATGAGCCTAAGACACAACGAGTATTATGGTATGCAAGAGTTTTTTGATGAATTATTTGCCAAGAGTAAGGAAGGACATCTTTTCAAAAATCTATTTAACCTAATCATAGATGAAAGAAACATCCTACTAGCTTACAGAAACATAAAAGCCAATAAAGGTTCTAAAACTGCTGGAACAGATAAGTATGTGATTGACAACTATAAAGTGATGAATAAGCAAGAATTCATAAATCTCATTCGAACTTCGCTCAAAGATTACAAACCTAAAGCAGTACGCAGAGTAATGATTCCAAAGGGAATGGATAATACCAAGTTTAGACCTTTAGGAATACCAACAATGTTGGATAGGCTAATTCAACAGATGTTTAAACAAATTCTTGAACCTATCTGTGAAGCTAAGTTTTATAATCACAGTTATGGTTTCAGACCATTACGAAGCACAAAACATGCTTTATCTAGGGTGAATTTCTTAGTTAATATCTCACAATTACATTATGTAGTAGATATCGACATAAAGGGATTCTTCGACAATGTAAATCATAGGGTTCTCATGAAGCAAATGTGGAATTTGGGCATTCATGATAGAAGGGTTTTAGCAATCATAAGCAAAATGCTCAAAGCACCGATAAAAGGTATTGGAATTCCAAACAAAGGTACTCCACAAGGAGGAATACTCTCACCTTTACTCTCTAACATTGTTCTTCATGATTTAGATATGTGGGTAAGTAATCAATGGGAAACTTTTGAAACGAAGCATGAGTATTCTCAGAATGTAAAGAAGTACTTAATGTTGAAACGAAATTCGAATATGAAGATTGGCTTTATAGTTCGATACGCAGATGACTTCAAAATTATGACCAATAATCATGAGAATGCAGTCAAATGGTTTCATGCAGTGGCAGGATACTTGAAGGGTAGATTGAAATTAGATATCTCACCTGAGAAATCTAAAATTACAAATCTCAAAAAGAAGTCCTCGGATTTCTTGGGATTTAAAATTAAGGCTGTTAGGAAGAAACAAAAACATCTTGTTAGGGTAAATATGATTGATAAGAAGAAAGCTGATGTCATTAGGAAAATGAAGGAACTAATTCTTAGAATTAGGAAGGAAACGACCGTTAATAACATAAGGCTCTTTAATGCTTATGTAATGGGGATACAAAATTACTTTAAATACGGGAGTATGGTTCCATCAGATTTCAAAGACATAGCACACAAGGTTCATCCTTATGCTAGGAGTAAACTACATCAAGTTGGAGGGAAATATGCACACCCAACGGATGCAAGTAAAGTCTATAATCAGTACTACTCAAGTAACCTCAAAACATGGAAGGTACTAGGAGTTCATCTCTTTCCTATACATGGGATTACAAGTTTTACTGAATCTAGACAATTTAATCCTAAGCTTTCGGTCTACACTGATGAAGGTAGAAAATTAATTCACAATAAACTTCAACCAGTTGTCGAATATAACATAAGAATACTAATGCAATCCAAGATACAAGACCAATCAATCGAATATCAAGACAATAGACTTTCCCGTTACTCAATGAGGAATGGATGTTGTGAAATACTTGGTATCTTTCTTGAAGCACATGAAGTTCACTGTCATCATGTAAAGCCTAGAAGTTTAGGTGGAACGGATAAGTATGATAACCTCAAAATTATCCATGAAGACATGCATAGACTACTTCATGCTACTGAAAAAGAAACGATTGATAAATACCTTGTTAAATGGAAACTCAATCAGAATTCGAAACTGATTGAGAAGATAAATGCATTACGTAAGAAATGTAAGAATGAATCAATCTTGATTTAGAGGCATTCAAAAACTTGCACAATACTCGATAAATAATTATTAAGCTTGTAACTTGTTGAAATTTGGTTTAGTAGGATTAGATAGAACGCCGTATGAGGTGAAAATCTCACGTACGGTGTGGAGTGGGGGAAAAGGTGGAGAATTGCTTCAAAGCCTTACCTATCACTATCAAATGAAATGACAAACGCTACTAGCTATGGTCAAAAAGTTGTGGCGACAAACCCTTGTGGAGAGCAGCCATTAGCTCCATTTAGTGTATGTAATCTAGCTGCTGTTAACCTTGCAGAAATGGCAGATAAGGAAAACAAAACAGTTAATTTTGAAAAGCTTAAGAAAACAGTGGAAATAGGCGTTAGAATGCAGGATAACGTAATCGATGCAACTCCTTACTTCTTGGAAGAAAATAAAAAGCAAGCGCTTGGAGAACGTCGTGTCGGTCTTGGTGTTATGGGTCTTCATGATCTACTGATTTACTGTGAAACAGAATATGGCAGTGCAGAGGGAAATGTCTTAGTAGATAAAGTATTTGAAACCATCGCAACAACTGCGTACAGAGCATCTATTGAGTTAGCGAAAGAAAAAGGCAGCTTCCCATTCTTACAAGCGGAATCAGAGGAAGAGGTTGCGAAACTACGCGATGCCTTTATTCATACTGGCTTCATGAAAAAAATGCCTGAGGATATTAGAGAAGACATTCTTCAATATGGTATTCGTAACTCTCATTTATTAACAGTAGCACCTACAGGCAGTACAGGTACAATGGTTGGGGTATCAACTGGTCTTGAGCCTTACTTCTCCTTCTCTTATTTCCGAAGCGGAAGACTTGGAAAATTTATTGAAGTGAAAGCAGATATTGTTCAAGAATATTTAGATGCGCATCCAGAAGCAGATCCAAATAATCTTCCAAATTGGTTCGTTGCTGCAATGGATTTGGCTCCAGAGGCACATGCTGATGTTCAATGTATCATTCAAAGATGGATTGATAGCTCTATTAGTAAAACGGTAAATGCACCAAAAGGATATAGTGTAGAGCAAGTTCAAAAAGTGTATGAAAGATTATATCGTGGTGGTGCAAAAGGCGGAACCGTTTATGTGGATGGCTCTCGCGATAGTCAAGTACTAACATTAAAAGCGGAAGAAAACACATTTGAAGAAACACAACCACAAAAGCATCAAGAACCACATGTAGTTCTTGTCGATACGATAAATGAGTTAAAATCAACAAATGTAACAATTGGTTCAGAAATCGGCGATACTTGTCCTGTATGCCGAAAAGGTGTAGTAGAAGAAATCGGTGGATGTAATACTTGTACGAATTGCAACACACAATTAAAATGTGGCCTTTAATACGCAGATATTGGTCATAATGAATAGAGCTTCAGTTTGAAATTATTACTTTTATGAATAAAGCTACAGAAAGAGGCTGAGCAATTGTCAGCCTCTTTAAATATATATAAAAGCAGGATTAATCTATATTAAGGAGAGTGATATAGGTGGTTCGCTTATCGCTCCCATTAACTATTACATTATTTTAATAAAACCCAAACGGTGGGACGCCATATCCTCCATATAATGCTGGACCAAGTAATGCCCCTGTTGCAAATCCTCCTAACAAGCCTAAGCCAAGTCCTAAGCCAGCTCCTCCAAAGCCGAACCCAGGTCTACCGAATCCAGGTCTACCAAAACCTGGTCTGCCAAATCCACCAAACCCAGGTCGTATTCTTCTAATATCTTGTGGATAAATGAATTGATTTTGCATAAATATCCTCCTCTTTTTTCATTATTTAGCTAATGTGCACATCCTTCGCTACTTTTTATCTTCAAAACAAGATACTGCACTTATCTACTTCGAATTAGTTTATGTGTCTATACACTATATTGATTGATACAAATGCCTAAACCCAATATGCATTTACTGCATCCTTTTTAAAGTGAATACGATGACCATAAATAAAAGAATGACATTTAACTTGTCTTCTGTACTATTTTCTAATTACGAATACTAAATTGGAGTATAAAGGTCTAGAGTCCATAAAAATGAAAAACCTTTCGAAGTCCCATTTGCTTGTTAAAAGGAGTGAATTTTATGTATATAGACGGGGTCTTTTCTGGAGGAGGAATTAAAGGGCTAGCTTTAGTGGGAGCATATGAAGTTGTAGAACAACGAGGATTTCAATTTGCTCGGTTGGCAGGAACTAGTGCAGGTTCAATCGTTGCTGCCTTAATTGCTGCAGGGTATACGAGTCGAGAAATAGCGGAATTATTGGAGGATTTGGATTTAAGTACCTTTTTAGATGAACGACAATTGCTCATTCCTTTTCCACTTGCAAAATGGTTTTTTCTATATTGGAAGTTAGGGTTATATAAAGGAGAAGAACTGGAAAAATGGATAGAAAGTAAATTGGCCGTAAAAGGTTTAAAAACATTTGCAGATATACCCCCACAAACTTTACGCTTTATTGCTTCAGATATTACAAATGGTGTATTAATGATTCTACCAGACGACTTGCCGAAATACAGAATCAATCCCCAAACTTTTTCGATTGCAAAAGCGATTAGGATGAGTTGTAGTCTGCCTTATTTTTTTGAGCCAGTAACTCTTGGAAATAAGTCAAATAAAAATGTGATTGTTGATGGGGGAGTGCTCAGTAATTTCCCAATGTGGTTATTTGATCAAGAGAATGTACTGAAAACAAGACCTGTTTTAGGAGTTAAATTAAGTCATAGTATAAGGGAGCATCCAAAGCATAAAATCAAAAATGCTATTGATTTATTTGCAGCAATGTTTGAAACGATGAAAGATGCACATGATTCCCGCTATATTTCCAGGAAGCATGAGAAAAATATTATCTTTGTTCCAACAGAGGGGGTACTCGCAACAGAATTTGCACTTACAAAAGAAGATCAAGTAAAACTAATACAGTTAGGAAGAGATTGTGCTACGAAATTTTTTGAAAAATGGGCTTATTAAAACATGATGGGGCTATATCCTAAAGGCTCTATCTATATAGCAAAAAAGAATCGAGCCCTTTATAAAGAAGCCCGATTCTTTTTTTTGCTCTTCTTCCCTTCAATAACAGTTAAATGTGCAGTGCTTTTACTACGTTTATGCTTGTTGGCTTTTAAGGAAGAGGATTTAGTTGAATGTTGCTGCTGTCCTGCTGGTACCTTTTCTCTTGTTTGTAGCCGTTTTTTTGATTTCTTTGCAGCTTTTAGAAAAGCTCTTTGCTCTCTTTTTTGCGGACTAGTTGTATTGAAATGGCGGAAAATGAACCAAATAATAGCACCTACAGCAACAATGACAGCAATGTTTAGAAAAAATCCAGCAGGATTTTTTATTAAACTAGTAGTTAAGCCAATGAAAGCAAGGAGAAAAATACTCCCAAATAAGATAATTGAAAATCGGTTCTTCAAAAAGCCACCTCCCTAAAAGCATGATGAGCATTTTTTCTAACTTTTAAACTATTATTAAGAAAAGTTTATTCAAAAAAAGCCAAATTGTTCACAAGAAAAAGTTTTCAGAAAAAAGATTTTTAAACGGTAATAAAACTATATAAATAGGGAAGATTCTTTTATAAATTATTTAACAACTGTCTTTGAAACCTGTGCTTCCGTTTCTTCCTCGCGTTTCTTTAATTCGGAGAAGGAAAGTATAGCCACTTCCACTTGATCATCACTTGGTTCTTTTGTTGTTAATAATTGTAGCCATAGACCAGGCAATCCAAGATATTTTAAAACTGGGACATTTCTTAATTTATTGGTAAACTGTAATACCTCAAAGGAAATTCCAAGCACGACTGGAATCAAAGCAATACGAATAAGTACTCTGTCTAAAAGGTTGTCTGGATAGAAAAATAAATAGAGAAATAACCCAACAATTACCGTGAACAGAATAAAACTTGATCCACAGCGATAATGTAACCTTGAAGCCGACTGTACATTTTCTATTGTTAATTCTTTCCCACTTTCATATGCATTAATAACTTTATGTTCAGCACCATGATACTGAAAGACTCTTTTAATAATAGGAGTCAGTGAGACAAAATAAATATATCCAAGTAAAAGAATTAGCTTAAAAAAGCTTTCTAATAGTATTTGCGCAACATGTCCAGAAATAATCGGCATAAACATAGCTGCTAGGAAAGTCGGAATAAGCGTAAAAATGAATTTTCCAAATAAAAAGGAAAGTACACCAAGAACTGCTACTCCTAAAATCATGGATACTTTAGAAGGCTCTTGTTCTTCCAATTTATAATCTTCAGAAGGATCAACATCATAGCGATCCGTTGAAAAATTTAAATGCTTTGTTCCATTTCCGCTTGATTCAATAATGGCAATAATACCTCGTAAAAATGGTATTTTTTTTAATTTTGCTAGCTTGGTATTATACGTTCTAGGAAGATGAAAATAATCAACAGTCTGATCTTTGCGTCTTATGGCTGTGACATAATGATGTTTTCCACCAAACATCACACCTTCTACAACTGCCTGACCTCCGTATAATGGTTTTTGTTCACTTGACATGTATAACAGCACCAACCTCAGGATAATTTAGGTGAAAACAACGTAATTTTTTCATCTGTAAGATTTTTATGGTTGTATATCCCCTAATACTATATTACTAAAAAATTCAAAAAACCACTAGCAAGACATCCCATCCTTTGTGAATAAACCTTTTAATCAAACGCTAAGATAAACATGCAAGGAAAGAAAAGGATTGGGACATACTAGGGTTGGAGGTGGACATTATGGATAATCAACAACAATCACATGAAAAAGGAAGACCGATGTCTTTTATCGCCTTAGTAATTTGGACAGGCATGTTTGGAGGGATATTCTGGTCGCTTATTGGGTACATAGGATATGTTTTTCATTTTACAGAAATACGCCCTAATATCCTCTTAGAGCCTTGGGCGATTGGCAGTTGGAAATATGGCTGGCTTGGAACGGTAATCAGTATCGTCTTCATAGGTTTTTTTTCAACTGGAGCAGCATTTGCTTACTATTTGATGCTAAGGAAATTTAAAACCATCTATATAGGAATTGGATATGGGATTGCATTGTTTATTTGTGTTTTTGTCATTTTAAACCCTATATTTCCAAGCATGGCCCCATTTCTAGAGCTGAAAAGGGATACAATCATTTTTTCCGCATGTTTATATGCCCTTTATGGTGTATTTGTGGGTTATACAATCTCTTATGAAGAAAGTGAAATTCAACTAAAAAAATGGAAGGAAAAAAAGCCGTCAACTAATTTAACAGGTAATGAAGGGCAATAAAATCATTTTTTAATTTCTTGAAAAGTGGTTATGCCCTCTTACTCAAGGCTTTTATTTGGCTAGTTAGGGTGTCTAAAATCTTTATTTGCTAGCTATTTTGCCTGTATTATAAAAGTATTTATGTTAAAATAATTTCATGAGTGTACTTTTTTCATCATTCAGATTTTTACCTTATCTAGAAGTTGTTAAGGCTATAGAAAGCATGTACCTCTAGGCAAGTGTATCAAATAAGGGAGAGGGTTATAATGGAGAAACTTAAAAGAGTAAGAGAAGCACTAGCAGAAGTTGGGGCAGATGGTATTTTAATAACAAGTACATATAACAGACGTTATGTTAGTAATTTTACAGGATCTTCAGGAGCTGTATTAATAGGCGGAGAGAAAGCTTTATTTATCACAGACTTCCGTTATGTGGAACAGGCAGGAAATCAATGCAGTGGATTCGAAGTTGTTCAGCATAAAGGGGCAATTCTTCAAGAGGTTGCAAGTCAAGCAGAGAAATTGGGAATAAAGAAACTAGCTTTTGAACAAGATTATACAACCTTTACTCAATATAAGGAGCTAGAATCTGTTGTAAAAGGAGAATTAGTGCCAGTTTCAGGTATAATTGAAAAGTTACGCTTGATTAAGACTAATGAAGAGATTAAGATATTAAAGGAAGCTGCTAAGATTGCTGATGCTGCTTTCACCCATATCCTTGATTTTATTAAGGTAGGGAAAACAGAATTGGAAGTTTCGAATGAATTAGAGTTTTTTATGAGAAAATTAGGCGCCACTTCATCCTCCTTTGATACAATTGTTGCATCAGGGACAAGATCTGCATTGCCACATGGTGTTGCAACCGACAAAGTAATTGAAGCTGGTGATTTTATTACATTAGATTACGGTGCTTATTATAATGGCTATGTATCAGATATTACGAGAACCATTGCTATCGGTAACCCAGATGAGAAATTAAAAGAGATTTATGATATCGTATTAAAAGCTCAACTAAAGGGAATGGAAGGCATTAAACCAGGAATAACAGGTATCCAAGCAGATGCACTGACTCGTGATTACATAACTGAAAAAGGCTATGGGGAATATTTTGGACATACTACAGGTCACGGAATTGGGCTAGAAGTTCATGAAGGACCTAATTTATCCTTCCGAAATAATGCTCCTCTAGAACCAGGTATGGTCGTAACAGTGGAACCAGGTATTTATATCGCAGGACTTGGTGGAGTGCGTATTGAAGATGATACAATAATAACAAATAATCATAATGAAGCTTTAACCCATTCAACTAAGGAACTGATTATTTTATAGGAGGATTACTGCATGATTTCAGTAA
Organism: Niallia sp. HCP3S3_B10; assembly: GCF_052064465.1. Lineage (NCBI taxonomy): Bacteria > Bacillati > Bacillota > Bacilli > Caryophanales > Bacillaceae > Niallia > Niallia sp. HCP3S3_B10. The sequence goes on from NZ_JBQHVO010000001.1 coordinate 297,602, forward strand.
ACGATTTTAAAACAGGTTTAACAATTGAGGTAGACGGTGGAATTTGGCGCGTACTTGATTTCCAACACGTTAAGCCTGGTAAGGGAGCAGCGTTTGTTCGCTCTAAATTAAAGAATTTACGTACTGGAGCTGTTCAAGAAAAAACATTTAGAGCTGGCGAAAAAGTTGCAAAAGCGCAAATTGACAATCGCAAAATGCAATATCTATATGCTAATGGTGACCAGCACGTATTTATGGATGTAGAATCTTATGACCAAATTGAGCTTTCTGCTTCTGTAATCGAATACGAACTAAAATTCTTAAAAGAAAATATGGAAGTCCATATTATGATGTATCAATCCGAAACTCTAGGTGTAGAGCTTCCAAATACGGTTGTATTAGAAGTTACTGAAACAGAACCTGGAATTAAGGGAGATACGGCATCTGGTGGTACAAAACCTGCAGTGATGGAAACAGGATTAACTGTTCAAGTTCCTTTCTTTGTTAATCAAGGGGATCGTTTGATTATTAACACAGCTGAAGCAAGCTACGTTTCTCGTGCTTAATACTTAAAAGTGACATCCTAATTTTACCATTTGCTTTCCAAAGGAAATTCATGTATGATAAAACCATAGAAGCTGCGTTGTACGTTATCGTATGAAGTTTCAACCTTTATCGATAATTAGGGAGTTCTATATTAAAGAAGGATCAGCAGGCCTAATGCCATTTGTCATTAGGACATATGATGAGAGCTTTTGCGAACACCCACCTGGTGGAGCAGGTTTTGAAACTCCATACATCTAAGCGGCAAATGCGGCTGAAAAAGGAGGTAATCAATTGATTACCTCCTTTTTCTCTGGGATTTTGACAAAATGAAATAGCTAATCAATAAAGACAAACATTCTCTAATTTAGCTTTTAAGTGTTACGACTCTTTTTTTTATTAATTGAGTTTTCGAATATATGTCTATGTGCCGACGAGGAAAGCTGATCATATAGATAACTTTATTTCCATTCGAAAGAAAAGATATGTATAAAGATTTACCTTGCCTTTGTGTACACACTACTCTTTTTATTACAGGAGAAAGTAGAGTAAGATAGCTAAAAGCTTATCCTACTCTTAGTTTCTGTCCTGGGTATATTTTATTAACATCCTTCAATTGATTCCATTTCTCTATTTTACTAACACTTGTATGAAAAGTCTTCGCAATTTGGCTGACGGTATCTCCTTTTTTTACTACATAATAAACAGCTTGTGTGGAAGGTATTTTGATTTTCTGTCCTACTTTAATTAGGTTCGGGTTTGCTATTTGATTGTAAGCTGCAAGAACTTTAATCGTTGTTTTATATTTTCTACTAATTTCATATAATGTATCTCCTTTTTTAACAATATATTCATTGTTACTAGAAGGAATGGCTTCAGTATCTGATTCAAAATAAGGAAGTGGGTTAACTGCATTCGTTTTATTATTATTCCAACGGCCAATGTGTAATTCAAAATGTAAATGCTGACCGGTTGAATCTCCTGTATTACCCATAATGCCAATAACTTGTCCTTTTTTTACATATTCTCCGACCTTTACTTTCCGAGAACCACTTTTTAAGTGGGCATAAACCGTTTCATATTCTTGGCCAGAAATGTTATGAAGAATCATGATACATTCTCCGTAACTTGTTGAAAAATAGGATTTGGTCACCTTGCCGTCAGCACATGCTCTAATCGCATTAATTCCATTTTGTGCAAAGTCAATTCCAAAATGCTTGTCCTTACCTGTAGAACGGAATCCATTTGATATATATGTCACAGAAGTTGGTTTTAAAAACATAAATAATCACCTCATGATAGAATATGTTGAAGTGATTATTTACGTTTGGATGTTTACCATATTAATTAGCAAAAGGATAGCCCATAATGGAGGCAATTTTCTTGGGAATATCGGTATTATCTAACACCCCATGAAATTCTTCTGCCCCCATTCCAAATGCGAAGACAACAATCATATTACTTGTATGCCCCCCTGTAGTGCTAAGCTGTTGTACTTCTGGTTGGAGGATACCGCCGTGGTAATGGTTCGCAATAATACTTCCAATTTGCCAGTCGATTTGTTGATCGCGATAGACTTGTTCTTTCTTCGGTAATTTGTTTGTTTGAAATTTGGCAAGCTCTTCATTAGTTATATCCATTGCTGCATAGTCTTTAAAGACCTTTCGTATACTTTTTTCCGTATAGTGATTACTTGTTTTTTTCTTCGTTAGTTGCTGAGCCATGTAATGAGGAGATGCAGTAATGTTTTTAAGTGCATTTATATCCATTGCTTCAGTGGCAGAAACCCCCATCGTTTCGTGGTCAGCGGCAACAACAACTAATGTATCTTGTTGTTTATTAGCCCACTCCACACAGTATTTAACCACTTCATCGAAGGCAATTGTTTCTTTCCATATTCCTGTAATATCGGATGCATGGGAGGCGTGGTCAATACGACCTCCTTCAATCATGGCAAAAAAACCTTTCTCGTCTTTTGATAGAATATCGAGTGTTTTTTTAGTCATTTCCTGTAAGGTTGGTTCTGTTGTTTTGAGTAGTTCACGATCTAATTGAAAATTTAAGTGAGCATCTCCAAAAAGCCCAAGAATTTTATTCGAATTTGTTTTTTCTAATTGATCTGCAGTTGAAATATAACGATACCCTGAGTTTTTGTATGCATCAATCAGGTCAATCCCTCTTTTATCTTTTCGAGTAAAGTATTTTTTGCCTCCTCCCATAATGATATCTACTTTATTGCTTAATTGTTGCTTGGCAATTTCCTCTTGGTCTGCCCATCTATTATTGACACTTGCAGTAAAGCTTGCTGGTGTTGCATCTGTTACCGAATTAGTAGTAATGATTGCTGTTCTTTTTCCCTCCTTTTTAAATATATCTAAAATGCTGTCTTCGTTTTTTCCATTTGGTGTAATGCCAATCATCCCATTATTCGTTTTCTGTCCAATCGCAAGAGCAGTTCCCCCGGCTGCAGAGTCGGTAACCCGATTATTGCTGGAGGATGTATGGACAATCGCTGTGTAGGGGAGTGTTTCCATAAAAAGTTTTCCTTTTACTCCATGCTCCAATAAGCGAGCAATTTCCATTTGCCCGATACCCATACCATCTCCTATGAGCAATATAACATTTTTAGGTTTATCCTTTTGTTCTTTGCTTAAAGCGGGCTTATCTACAACTGGTTGAACAGAAAGGAAGAACCCTAAACTAATGGAAAGGAAAACGAAAAGTAGCTTTTTCAAATCTTTATCCTCCTAGGCGTTCGACGTTTAATCTTGTATAGCTTTTGAAAAAAAGCATTTTTTAATCCCTATTTACCTATCTTTGCGAGGTTCTTAAATAAATTACATGTATAAAAATAAAGGAATCAAACAGGAAATGACATAAAAAAGGTAGACGAGCATACATTTTAATAAGTCATCCTATGTATGTTATGTGGAGGGAAGTTTTCTTCTGTATATGAATAATGAATAGCAGCCAGAATTAACTTTGCAAATTTACAACCAATAAAATCAATGAAAAGCTGAAAAAAAGCAGAAATCTTATAGCAAAGGAGGAATTTTTTGTGAATACTATCTATTCTTTTTTGCCTAAATCTATTGAAAATCAAATACTCACAATCCCTCCATCTGAAAGATTAGGTATGGAAGAGATTCGAGTTCGGATAGGCAGACCTTTAGAAGTATTTATAAATGGACATTCTATCTTTTTTCCATTTATTGTTTCGAAAGAGGATGGGAACCAATTACTAAATAAAATAAGTCGATACTCGGTTTATACAATGGAAGAAGAATTGAAAAGAGGTTATATCACTGTTCAAGGTGGGCATCGTGTTGGACTTGCGGGCAGAGTTATTTTGCAAGATAGCAAAGTAAAGGCAATACGGGATGTAGCTTCTTTCAATATTCGTATTGCAAAGGAGAAGATCGGAATAGCTAATCCATACATTCCCTATTTATATGATAAAGGAAAATGGCGGCATACGATGATTATTGGACCCCCGCAGACCGGGAAAACGACCTTATTAAGAGATATAGCTAGATTAATTTCATCTGAAGAGGAGCATTCATTACGTAAGCCAGCGAAAGTAGGGATTGTGGATGAACGATCCGAAATTGCAGGGTGTATGGATGGAATACCTCAAATGACGTTTGGCCAACGCATAGATGTTCTGGATGCTTGTCCAAAAGCGGAAGGAATGATGATGATGATTCGTTCCATGAGCCCAGATGTTCTGATTGTAGATGAGGTAGGTCGAAAAGAAGATGAAGAAGCAATCCTAGAAGCTGTTAATGCTGGTATTCAATTAGTAATGACAACACATGGATCAAGCTTGGAAGAAGTAAAAAAACGACCGATGCTTTCTAGGATGATAAAAATGGGCATATTTGAACGCTATATTGAATTAAATAGAAAGAAGGGTCCTGGCACAGTAACAGCAATAAGAAATGGACAAGGCCATTTATTAATGGATGAAATGAAGGTGAAATAAATGGTGAAAATAATTGGCGCTATCTTGATTCTTGCTTCAACAAGTTGGGGTGGAATGGAATTTTCAAAACTATTAAGCCAAAGACCAAAGCAAATAAGGGCACTAAAATCAGCACTTCAATCATTAGAGGCGGAGATTATGTATGGACATACCCCCTTACATGAAGCTTCCAGAAGATTAGCAGAACAATTAAGTGATCCACTAAGTTCTTTTTTTGGAAGTTTTGCGGAGCGCTTAATCAAAGAAGATACAACTGTCAAAGAAGCGTGGAGTTTATCTTTACATGATATTTGGAAAAAAACGGCGATGAAAGATACTGAATTAGAAATCATGAAGCAATTCGGTGAAACATTAGGCAGGCACGACCGTTTTTCACAACAAAAGCAAATAATGCTTACGCTGACTCATTTAGAAAGAGAAGAAGAAGAGGCAAGAGAAATACAAGGGAAATATGAAAAAATGGTAAGAAGCTTAGGATTTCTGTCCGGTCTGCTGATTGTCATTTTATTGATGTAGTTTTTAGGAGGAGACTTTTATGGGCTTAGAGGTCGATATTATATTCAAAATCGCAGGAGTAGGAATCGTCGTAGCTTTTTTACACACAATCCTCGACCAAGTTGGCAAGAAGGAGTATGCACAATGGGTTACCTTATTTGGATTTATTTACATTCTATTTATGGTAGCGAATATTGTAAATGATTTGTTTCAAAAGATAAAAGCCGTATTTTTATTCCAAGGGTAAAGGAGGATATCATCATTGAAATTCTTCAAATAGTTGGAATTGCATTAATTTCTACTTTTTTAGCATTGGTGGTAAAAGAACAAAAGCCCAATATTGCCTTTTTATTAGTTGTGTTTGTTGGCTGTGCAATTTTCCTTTTTCTTGTTGACCAAATAGCGGCAATTATCCAAATGGTAGAAAGAATTGCTTTAAATGCAAGGGTAAACACTGTTTACGTAGAAACAATTCTGAAAATTATTGGCATCGCCTATATAGCAGAATTTGCAGTGCAAATTACTAAAGATGCAGGACAAGGTTCTATCGCATCAAAGATTGAACTAGCAGGAAAAATCTTGATTTTAGCAATGGCGGTACCAATATTGACTGTATTAGTAGAAACAATTTTAAATATGATTCCAAGTTAAGTAGGAAACCGTTTATTTCGAGGTGGAAAAATTGAAAACAAAGTTGAAAGTCGTACTACTAATAATGGCAGCTATCTTTTTTCTCTATCAACCGATTGTACAAGCCTCACCTCATGAGTCACAAGAAGTACCACAGTCAGAAGCATTAGAAGAAACAAATGAAGAAGGAGTTGATCCAACAAAACTTGTTGAATCACAATTGGAGTCATTAGATCTAAATGAATTAACGGAATTTTGGGATTCGGTTAAAACAGAATATGGTGGATTTTTGCCAGAAAGCCAAAAGGGAAGCCTATATGATTTTATGATAGGAAATAAAACTTTTGACTTACAAGGCTTTTTTCACGGCATGCTACAATTTGCATTTCATGAAATTATAGTAAATGGAAAATTATTAGGATCGTTAATCTTGCTTACTATATTTAGTGTTTTACTGCAAATGCTCCAAAATTCGTTTGAGAAAAGCTCTATTAGTACTGTCGCCTATGCGATCGTGTTTATGGTTATCATTATTCTCGCATTGAATAGCTTTCATGTAGCAATTACTTATGCTAGTGACGCAATATCGAATATGACAAATTTTATATTAGCACTAGTTCCTTTATTGCTAGGGCTTATGGCAGCTTCAGGCGGAGCCATATCTGCAGCTTTCTTTCATCCCGTTATTCTTTTTTTAATGAATACAAGTGGGATGTTAATTGAATATATTGTGCTTCCTCTATTGTTTTTATCAACTTTACTTCACGTCGTAAGCAGTCTATCAGAACAATACAAAGTTACACAATTAGCTAATTTATTACGTAATATCAGTATAGGGATCTTAGGAACTTTCTTGACTATATTTTTAGGTGTTATTTCCGTCCAAGGTGCATCGTCAGCAATAACGGATGGAATTACGATTAAGACAGCTAAATTTGTAACGGGAAATTTCATTCCGGTTATAGGCCGAATGTTTACAGATGCAACAGATACAGTTATAAATGCTTCCTTATTGTTAAAAAACACGGTTGGAATAGCAGGAGTGGTAATTCTCCTTCTACTTGTTGCCTTTCCTGCGATTAAGATTTTAATGATTTCTTTTATTTATAAATTTGCCGCAGCACTTTTACAGCCAATTGGCGGAGGACCTGTTATTAAATGCTTAGATGTTATAAGTAAGAGTGTTATCTATGTCTTTGCAGCATTAGCAATCGTTTCCCTTATGTTTTTCCTAAGTATAACAGTAATCATTGTTGCAAGTAATATAACAATGATGGTGAGGTAGAAAGGAGGGGCAAGGATGAATTTTATTACAGAGTGGGTTACAAATATAATTCTGTTTATTTTGCTAGCAACTGTTGTGGACATGCTATTGCCAAACTCTACCTTTCAGAAATATGCCAAGATGGTCGCTGGATTATTACTAATAACTGTTATATTGACACCTGTATTTAAGCTGATTTCGAGTGACTTTGAAGCTGTGTTCACTGCCAGTGCGATCGGCGAGCCAGAACAAAAAAATATGAATAATTCGATCGAATTGAAAAAAAGAGAAATACAAGCCTCACTTGATGAATATACATTAAATAAAATGGCTGTCCAATTAAAAGAGGATGCAAATGAGGAGTTGATAGCAAATTACGGAATGGAGATCAATTCGATTCAATTATCAATCGACAAAGAGAAGGATGTTGGGTTTCCTGAAAACTTAGCAGAAATGGTTATTCATATGAAAGAAAGCAAGGATCCACAAAACGTTGTGGAAGCTGTAAGCCCTGTTCGAATTGACACACAGCAACCTCTTCTTGACAAAAATGAATCGAAACAAATGGATACAGAAAGTATTGTTTCTTTTCTTTCCGAAAAATGGGAAGTACGAGATGATGCAATTGTAATTATGTACGAAGGAGGGGAGGAGGAGAAAAATGGATAACAAGGACAAAGGGCCATTAAGCTGGTTAAAAAATGTACTGTCAAATGACGGGGATGAAAAGAAAAAAGGAAAAGCCACCTATCTTGTCATCGTTGTATTGTTTGGCGTAGCCATTATGCTTTTAAGCAACATGTTTTTTAAGGACAATAATAACGCCCAAGAAGTTTCCGCATTAAGTAATGATGCTTCCTCTGAAAATGCTCAAGAAACATTTGGACAAAAAGCCGATAGCAGCAATTTAACTATTTCTGATTATGAAGAACAATACAAGGAACAAATTAAGGAAGCGATAAATGCAATAGCAGGTGTCAAAGATGCGATTGTTTATGTGAATTTAGAAGGATCTGAAAAAAAAATATATGAAAAAAATAATTCACAAACGATTCAAAAAACAGAAGAAGAAGATACACAAGGAGGAAATAGAAGCGTAGAAGAAACATCGAATGAGGAAACAGTGGTATTGGTGCCCAATGGGGATAAACAAGTTCCAATTGTAGTGGAAACGATGAAGCCTAAAATTGCTGGTGTACTCGTTGTTGCAAAAGGAGCTGAAAATATAAAAGTTAAAACAATGATTGTGGAGGCAGTTACTCGAGCGTTAGATGTTTCAAGCCATAGAGTTTCTGTACAGCCTAAACAAAACTAAGGGGGAATAATAGATGTTATTAAAAAAGCAAACAGTATGGTTATTAACGATGTTAAGTTTGGTTGTGGTATTGTCAGTCTACTATATCACATCCCCAGAATCTCGATTAAATGAACTTGCAACTAGCGAAGATGAGAATACAGAAAATGCAACAACGAAGGATGCAGAGGAAGCAGCTACTGATAGTAACGGGGAAAGCACTGTTACAACAACTGACTCTGAAGCAGTATTTGAACAGATGAGACTTGATTTAATGGAACAGCGTGACAAGATGAAGGAAGAATTAGTAACCATTCAAGGTTCAAAGGATAAAACAGCAGAAGAAAAAAATGAAGCTACAGAAAAGATTAAAGAGCTTCAGGAAATTACAGATAATGAAAAGATTATGGAAAGCCTAATTAAAGCAGAAAATTATGAAGATGTGCTTGTACAGACCTCAGATGATGGTACAGTGAAGGTAACCGTAAAAGCAGAAGAATTATCCGCAGAAGCAGCGAATGAAATTGTTCAGCTTGTTCGCAAAAATATGGATGCACCAAACGCTAATGTTGCAGTAAAAATTGATCCACAATAATAATATTTGTGAAAATGAGAGATAATGAATAGTTAGCGTAACTGTAGATACTTTTTGGGAAGTGTCTACAGTTTTTTTGTAAGGCGATTGTCCAAACAATCAGGAAAATAGACAATGGAATATAAGGTGTGTAACTGGTCAGCAAATTAAGTAGAGGTGTTCAAAAAGAGAATGAAATAGAATAAATTAGGAAGAAAATAGAGCTTCTAACAGTAATTAATTTTTGCTCTTTTTACCTCTATAATAATAGTAAGCGTTTTCTTTTAATTGTGCACCTTGGATTAGTTATTTTAAAAAGATAGTGGTATGATAAGTATGTAGAAAGAGAGGAGATCCCCTTTCGACTCACATAATAAAAGGAAAAAAATGAAAGTAATAGTAGCAAAAAAGTCATATTTTAAAGATGGTTGTTGAATTATCATAAGGTCTTATCGTATGATATTAGTATCTAGTCCTAAAAGAATGATTTAAGGGGTGCAATTATATGTTAAATATTTCAGAAGTAAAAGAATTAATTAAATTAATAGATGATTCTACTATTAGTAATTTTTTATATGAACAAGATGGTGTGAAAGTCGAAATCAAGAAGAGTGTTGGCGAAACAGTAGTTTCAGCGCCAGTTATTACAAAATCAATTCAACAACAAGAAGCAACAACGAAAGAAGTTGCAGTTGAAAGTGTAGTTGCAGAAACACCTGCAAAATCAATCGATGAAAACTTACATAAAATTACTTCTCCAATGGTAGGAACTTTTTATCAATCAGCTTCTCCAGACGCAGATGCGTTTGTAAAAGTAGGAGACAAAGTGACGAAAGACTCTGTTGTATGTATCGTAGAAGCGATGAAGCTATTTAATGAGATTACAGCAGAAGTAGATGGGGAGATTGTAGAAATCCTCGTTAAAGATGGAGAACTTGTAGAGTACGGAGAACCATTATTCCTAGTAAAGGCGTAACAAAGAGGGGTTTAGTCAATGATAAAAAAACTGTTAATCGCAAATAGAGGCGAAATAGCTGTCCGCATAATAAGAGCATGTCGAGAATTAGATATTCAAACTGTAGCCATTTATTCAGAAGCAGATAGTGAGGCTTTGCATGTACAAATCGCAGATGAAGCATACTGTGTTGGTCCAAAAGCTTCCAAGGATAGCTATTTGAATTTTACAAATATAATCAGCGTAGCAACATTGACTGGATGTGATGCTATTCATCCAGGATACGGATTTTTAGCAGAAAATGCTGATTTCGCTGAACTTTGCAGAGATTGCAAAATCACGTTTGTTGGCCCTAGTCCAGAGGCTATTAATAAAATGGGGACAAAAGATATTGCTAGAGAAACGATGCGTCAGGCTGGTGTTCCAATCGTACCTGGATCCCAAGGTATTATTAAAGATTTAGAAGAAGGAATTACTTTAGCGAAAGAAATAGGTTATCCAGTAATTATTAAAGCTACGGCAGGTGGCGGTGGTAAGGGTATCCGTGTTGCTAAAACAGAAGAAGAACTAGTTAAAGGAATAAATATTACCCAACAAGAAGCTTTAACAGCCTTTGGTAATGCAGGCGTGTATTTAGAAAAATACATTGAGGATTTCCGCCATGTAGAATTGCAAGTACTTGCAGATAATTACGGAAATGTTATTCATTTAGGAGAAAGAGATTGTTCTATTCAGCGTCGATTGCAAAAACTCCTTGAAGAAACACCGTCTCCAGTTTTAACAGAAGAAATGAGAGAGAAAATGGGAGATGCTGCAGTTAAAGCTGCAGCAGCAGTTAATTACACAGGTGCAGGAACAGTAGAATTTATCTTTGACTATCAAAATCAAGCATTCTATTTCATGGAAATGAATACGCGTATCCAAGTAGAGCATCCAGTAACAGAGATGGTAACAGGTATTGATTTAATCAAAGAACAAATACTAGTTGCATCAGGCAAACCACTAGAATACAAACAAAAGGATGTTACATTTACTGGTTGGGCAATAGAATGTCGGATTAATGCAGAAAATCCTGCGAAGAATTTCATGCCTTCACCAGGGAAGATTAACATGTATTTACCACCAGGCGGATTAGGAGTACGTGTTGATTCAGCTGCTTATCCTGGTTATACGATCCCACCATACTATGATAGTATGATTGCTAAGGTAATTGCATATGGGTCAACTAGAAAGGAAGCTATTTCCCGCATGAAACGGGCGCTGAGTGAGTTTGTGATCGAAGGTGTAGATACCACGATTCCCTTTCACTTGAATCTCCTTAATCATGAAAAGTTTGTGGAAGGCAACTTCAACACAAAGTTTTTAGAAATGTATGATTTAATGAAATCAGAAGATTAAAAGGAGGAAAAGGTAATGAGCGAAACAACAAGTTTAGAAATGAACCAAGAGTATAATGGATTAGGTAAAGTAGAAATTGCTCCTGAAGTAATTGAGGTTATTGCAAGTATTGCTGCTTCTGAAGTGGAAGGTGTAGCACAAATGAGAAGCAATTTTGCAACTGGAGTAGTGGAAAAGTTTGGTAAAAAATTACACAACAAAGGTATAAAGGTTGACCTCAGTGAAGAAGGAATAAAAGTGGAAGTATATTGCGTGATGAATTTTGGTATATCTATTCCACAAGTAGCTCAGCAAATTCAAGATAATATTCGTCAGACATTAATTAATATGACTGGACTTGTTACAGAAGAGGTTAATATTCACATTGTTGGAGTTCAGTTTGAAACAGCAAAACAAGAAGCTGAATTACAACAAGAGATGTAAAGACACAGGCAAAGGAACGATAGCATAGCGTTTAAATAGCAAAGGCTGAACAGGTAAGAGCAAAATAACTATTAATTGAGGGACTTCCTCATTAATAGTTATTACTGATAACCTGGACAGCCTTTGTTTTTGTGAAAATTACCTGTTAATAAGAACAGAATTCTAGGTTTTTTTCATGTAAGATAGAGTTTTGTTTTTATTTATGCTATTATTCATGTAGCATAGATAAATAGGTTGAAAAACCTATGGAAGGATTTTAAAGGAGCCATAAATAATGAAAAGAAGAACTGCCAGAGAAAAGGCCTTACAGGCACTATTTCAAATTGATATTAGTGATATAGATAAGGAAACAGCAATAGAACATGTTTTAGAAGGAGAAAAATCAGATTTATACCTTACCAAATTAGTGGATGGTGTATTAAGCCATCAAGTATCTATTGATGAAACGATAAAGCAATACCTAGAAAATTGGTCTCTAGAAAGAATCGCAAATGTAGACCGTAATGTTCTTCGTCTTGCTACGTATGAAATTATGTATAGTCAAGCAGATGATGTACCTGTAAATGTAGCAATTGATGAGGCTGTAGAGATTGCTAAACTTTATGGTGATGATCAATCTGGTAGATTTGTCAACGGTGTATTATCTAAGATTAAAGCTAATCAAGAGTAGTAAGAGAAACGATGGTTTGATTAATAGTATGAATATGTGACAATTCAAATTTTGTTTCCTTCTAGAACAAAAAATTTGATATCATCCTGAATTGTTTCCTTCTATAACCTATAAACATGAACGAAAAGGGATGTGGTGTATGGATACTACACCCCTTTTTCCATCCTGTAAAAGGAGTTTTTTATAAATGGAATCACGTTATTTAACGGTACATGCATTGACAAAATACATAAAAAGGAAATTTGATGCAGATCCTCATTTGCATGAGATTATGGTAAAAGGAGAAATCTCAAATTTTAAGCAGCATTCAAGTGGTCATATGTATTTTACCTTAAAAGATGAAAAGGCGAGGATTTTGGCAGTTATGTTTGCTCGAAATAATCAGCAAATGAAATTTAAGCCGGAAAATGGGATGAAAGTACTTATTAAAGCAAGTATCACAGTTTATGAATCAAGCGGGCAATATCAAATGTATGTTTCAGAAATGCAGCCAGACGGAATAGGTCAACTTTATTTGGCTTATGAACAGTTAAGAGCTAAATTGGAACAAGAAGGCATGTTTCGCCCAGATCATAAGAAAGCCATTCCTAAATATCCCAGAACAATTGGTGTAATTACCTCTCCAACTGGTGCTGCAATAAGAGATATTATTACGACAATTAAAAGACGATATCCCATTGCAAAAATAATGATCTATCCAGCACTAGTGCAAGGAGAAACAGCGGCTCCTTCTATTGTAAAGGCTGTTCAACAAGCTAATGAACAGGATTCTCCATTGATTGATGTCCTCATAGTAGGTAGAGGTGGCGGTTCCATAGAGGAATTATGGGCTTTTAATGAAGAAATCGTTGCCAGAGCCATTTACACTTCGAATATTCCAGTAATTTCCGCTGTCGGTCATGAAACAGACTTTACTATTTGTGATTTTGTTGCTGATATGCGTGCGCCGACTCCAACTGGAGCAGCTGAGCTTGCTGTACCCCATATAGATGAACTTGTAGAGCGTATTTTGACAAGGCAAAGTCGGTTGATTAGAGGGATAAAAGAGAAAGTTGAGTTACAGAAGCTTCGTCTAAATAGAATTCAGCGTTCCTATGCATTTCGTTATCCAAAGGTATTGTATGACCAAAAAATGGAGCAGCTAGATAAACAGACAGAATTATTAACGCGTAATGTGCAAAGAGTTCTTGAACAGAAACATATGCAACAGGAATTAAAACAAAAGCAGCTTGTTAGAAATCACCCTAATCATTATATCAAGAAGGCCAATCAAGATTTAGCTAGCTTACAAAAAAATCTAGTTCGTAATACGGAGCTTATTCTGCAAGCAAAAAGACAAGCTTTTCTTTCGAAAATAGGGAAGATGGATGCATTAAGTCCGCTGAAAATAATGGAAAGAGGCTATAATGTAGCATACGATCATCACGGGAAGTTAATAGCAAGTATTAAACAAGTCAAGCCTAAGGATCAGATTGAGTTAAACCTGGCTGATGGAATGGTAGAAGCAGAAATTATTGCGGTAAAGGAGAGATAGATTTTGGCAACCAATTCAGAAAAAAATCCATCTTTTGAAGAAGCGATGGAAGAATTAGAGAGAATCGTTGAAAAACTAGAAGAGGGAGACGTTCCGTTAGAAGAGGCAATTAACACGTATAAAAAAGGAATGGAGCTTTCTAAATATTGTCATGAAAAATTGAAAAATGTGGAAGAACAATTAGCGGAAGTCGTTTTAGAGAATGGAAAAAAACAACCGTTTTCGATTGCTGAGGAGGAATAAAGCTTGAATAATATCTCTTTGTCAGCATTTACAAGCAACTATAAGGATATATTGGAAAAGGAATTAAAGAAAAATGTAGAAAAGCTAGCAGCACCAGCTAACTTAAAAGATTCGATGCTCTATTCCTTAAACGCGGGTGGAAAAAGAATTCGACCATTACTTTTGTTTGCAACTATACAGGCGTATGGAAAAGATCCACTTATCGGGTTATTACCAGCAATAGCAATTGAGATGATACATACCTACTCCTTGATTCACGATGATTTGCCAAGTATGGATGATGACGATTTACGAAGAGGTCTACCAACAAATCATAAAGTATACGGGGAGGCAATTGCAATTTTGGCAGGAGATGCCCTACTTACCTACAGCTTTCAAATAATGGCGAATATGAAGCAACAAAATATTCCTGCAGAAACGATACTCGCGACAATCGGTCTTTTAGCAGAAGCAGCTGGTGCAGAAGGCATGGTGGGTGGACAAGTTGCGGATATTGAAGGGGAAAATAAAACCTTAAATCAACAAGAGCTTGAGCAAATCCACCTACATAAAACAGGAAAGCTACTAGAGGTTAGCATAATAATTGGTGCAAAATTAGCAGGTGCTAATAACACTGAAATAAAGCAGCTAAAGCAATTTGCTTATCATTTAGGTTTAGCCTTCCAAATTCGAGACGATATATTAGATTTAGAGGGTGATGAAGAGCTTATTGGAAAGCCAATTGGAAGTGATATGGGTAATCACAAGAGTACCTATCCAAAAATACTCACAATGGATGGAGCGAAAAGTGAATTAGATTTGCATATCAGACAAGCAAAAGGTCTTCTTGAAAGCTTGCCTATAGATAGTGCAATCTTAGAAAAGATTACAGATTTAATTGCCTATAGAAATAATTAATTATATCTTCCTTAAAACATTTAAAGGCTTTTTCGGAACTATATAGGAAAATAAGAATAGAGAATCAGATGACCAGGGTGTCTCCAGCATATTTGACAACACTTATGCATTTTATAGAAGTATAAACCTCTATATTTGTGCAAGAGGAGTGTTCCATTTGGAGGCATCCTTCTTTTTAGCGCTTCATTTCATTCATTTAACTATGTAGAATTACTACTATTATGGGGGAATGAATGGTATAATACATATTTAATAATAAGAATAAATTAGGTTTTTTTTATAAAATAAGGTATTCTAATATAAAATACAATCTTTGGCGAAAAAGAAATGAAAATGGTTAAATGGAAGGAAGATATACCAATATAGTCATTTAAGAAATATTGACTATTGGTTATAACTGAACGAAAGTGAGTTGTTACCTAATGGATTTAATGTCAATTGAAAATCCAGCATTTTTAAAAGGATTATCCAATGAGGAGCTCAAGAGCCTTAGCGAAGATATCCGTCACTTTTTAATTAATCAACTTTCTCTAACTGGTGGCCATATTGGTCCAAATTTAGGAGTAGTCGAATTAACACTAGCACTTCATAAATGCTTTGATAGTCCAAAGGATAAAATGCTATGGGATGTAGGGCATCAATCCTATGTACACAAAATTTTAACTGGTCGAGCAAAAGATTTTGATACCCTTAGACAATACAAGGGGATGAGCGGTTTTCCAAAAATGAATGAAAGTGAGCATGATGTATGGGAAACAGGCCATAGCTCCACATCTTTATCGGCAGCAATGGGAATGGCAGTAGCTCGCGATTTGAAAAAGGAAGACTCTTATATTATTCCGATTATTGGGGATGGAGCCTTAACAGGTGGAATGGCCCTTGAAGCACTTAATCATATCGGTGATGAAAAGAAAAATATGATTGTGATTCTTAATGATAACGAAATGTCGATTGCCCCAAATGTCGGTGCCCTTCATCAAGTATTGGGAAGATTAAGAACTGCTGGCAAGTATCAATGGGTTAAAGATGAATTAGAAATGCTTTTAAAGAAAATTCCTGCAGTCGGTGGTAAGATGGCAGCTACTGCTGAAAGAATTAAAGATAGTTTAAAGTATTTATTAGTGTCTGGTGTGTTTTTTGAAGAGTTAGGCTTTACTTATTTAGGGCCAGTTGATGGACATGATTTCGAAGACTTATTTGAACAATTAAATTATGCAAAGAAAACTTCTGGACCAGTATTATTACATGTAATTACGAAAAAAGGGAAAGGATTCTCTCCTGCTGAAAAAGATAAAATTGGCACATGGCACGGAACAGGTCCATATAAGATTGAGACAGGAGATTTTGTAAAGCCGACTATTACGGCACCTGCCTGGAGTAAACTAGTAAGTGATACTGTTTTGAAATTGGCGCGAACAGATGAACGAATCGTTGCTGTTACACCTGCGATGCCAGTTGGTTCAAAATTAGAATCATTTGCAAAAGAATTCCCAAATCGAATGCTTGATGTTGGAATAGCAGAACAGCATGCTGTTACATTAGCAGCTGGACTGGCAACACAAAAAATGAAGCCATTTTTAGCGATTTATTCTACATTTTTACAACGTGCATACGATCAAATGCTTCATGATGTGTGCCGTCAAAATTTAAATGTGTTTATCGGAATTGACCGTGCAGGCTTAGTCGGTGCAGACGGAGAAACGCATCAAGGGATTTATGATATTGCATTTTTACGTCATATGCCAAACTTAGTTTTAATGATGCCGAAAGACGAAAATGAAGGGCAGCATATGGTAAATACGGCAATCAAGTATAATGATGGACCAATTGCAATGCGTTTCCCTCGCGGAAATGGAATTGGGGTAGAGCTAGATTCTGCATTAAAAACGATTCCAATCGGTACATGGGAAGTGTTAAGAGAGGGATCTGACGCAGCAATCCTTACTTTTGGAACAACCATTGAAATGGCAATGGAGGCAGCAAATCAGCTGGAAGCCCAAGGCATACACGTGAAAGTCGTCAATGCGCGATTTATCAAACCATTAGATGAAGCAATGTTAACGGATTTATTAAAAAAACAAATTCCAATATTGACATTAGAAGAAGCAATTCTGCAAGGTGGATTTGGAAGTTATTGTTTAGAATATGCACACGATCATGGCTATGGCGCAAATGTAATCGATCGTATGGGAATTCCTGACCAATTTATTGAACATGGTGATGTCCATTCTTTATTAGAAGAAATTAATTTAACAAAAGAAGAAGTAGTAAATAGACTTTTAGCGATTGCAAGAAATAAACAAAAGAGGGCTTAGAGCATTCATGAAGAAAGAAAGAATAGATGTATTATTAGTGGAACAAGGTTTATTTGAAACAAGGGAAAAGGCAAAACGTGCTGTGATGGCAGGGATTGTTTATTGTGAGGAAAATAGACTGGATAAACCAGGTGAAAAAATAAATGCCGATGCTAAGCTGACAGTAAAAGGAAAGACGCTGCAGTATGTTTCAAGAGGCGGCTTAAAGTTGGAAAAGGCACTCAAAGTATTTGATGTCAACATGAAAGATAAAGTATTGCTTGATATCGGCTCTTCTACAGGAGGATTTACTGATTGTGCTTTGCAAAACGGAGCAAAGCAATCGTATGCCTTAGATGTAGGCTATAACCAATTAGCGTGGAAGCTAAGACAGGATGAGCGTGTAATTGTTATGGAAAGAACGAATTTCCGTTACGTAACTCCTGCTGATTTAGTAGGAGAAATGCCGAATATTGCTTCTATTGATGTTTCATTTATTTCTTTAAAGCTAATATTGCCTGTGTTAAAAACATTATTAGTTTCAGGCAGTGATGTCATTGCTTTAGTGAAGCCGCAATTTGAAGCGGGAAGAGAACAAGTTGGGAAAAAAGGAATTGTCAGAGATCGAAAAGTCCATGAGTCTGTTTTAGAAAAAATAATCGATTTTTCGAAAAAAGAAGGATATATCATAAAAAATCTGTCCTTTTCTCCTATAACTGGCGGTGATGGCAACATTGAATTTTTGCTTCATCTTCATTGGGATGAACGCGAGGAGAAACATGAGCATTTTTATCAAATAAAAGAGACTGTGGAAGCGGCACACGCTGAATTGAAGGCAAATAAAGAAACCGATAAATAAGCAAATGGTAGAAGGGTTTGACTACATGAAGAGAACTAGTACAATAATGCTAGTAGAAGATCTCTTATGTTGGCTAACCCTTTTTGCTGTACAATAGAAGATACAAAAGTAATGTTGTTTTATTCTTTGTTCTTGTAAAAAGGCGAACAAACACGGTAAAATAAGATAGAAGGAAAATGTCTAAAAAAATCGAATGAACGAATAAAAGGAAACAAATACTTTTATATAAAGAGCAATAAACATTATACATAATGAAATGATAACCACTATAAAGGATGGAAAATATGAATAAGGGTCAAAGGCATATAAAAATAAGAGAAATTATTACAAATAATGATATAGAAACGCAAGATGAATTAGTAGATGAATTGAAAAGTGCCGGCTATAATGTAACACAAGCTACTGTTTCAAGGGATATTAAAGAATTACATTTAGTTAAAGTGCCCCTTCAAGATGGTAGATATAAATATAGCCTTCCTGCTGACCAACGATTTAATCCATTGCAGAAATTAAAAAGAATGCTGATGGACTCCTTTGTTAAAATCGATTCAGCAGAAAATTTGCTCGTTCTAAAATCTTTGCCTGGGAATGCACAGGCCATTGGTGCATTAATTGATAATTTAGATTGGGATGAAATACTAGGTACAATATGTGGAGATGATACATGTCTAATCATTTGCCGCTCTGCTGAAGAAGGCAAGAGAATTAGCGATCGTTTTCTTGATATGCTTTAATTTGGGGGGACATTAATTGCTAAGTGAATTATCGATTAAAAATTTTGCAATCATAGATAGTCTATCCATTTCCTATAATAAAGGACTTACTGTACTAACTGGTGAGACAGGTGCAGGGAAATCCATTATCATTGATGCAATTAATTTGTTAGTTGGTGGCCGTGGTTCTGCCGAATTTGTTCGACATGGAGAAGAGAAGGCAGAAATTGAAGGATTATTTTATATAGAAGATGGTCATCCATGTTTTCGAAAAATGAATGAATTTGGAATAGATATAGATGAAGGTACAATTGTATTAAGAAGAGATATTGCGCTATCTGGTAAAAGTGTTTGTCGAATAAATGGAAAACTAATTACGATTTCTGTTTTACGAGAAATAGGGTCCACACTGATTGATATACATGGACAGCATGAACATCAGGAATTAATGGACGAAACGAAACATTTACAATTATTGGATACTTTTGCAATGGGAGAATTGGCTCCTGTTTTGGAAGAATATGAAGAAATTTATCGTTCTTATACACAAACGCAAAAAAAATTAATGAACTTAACAGAAAATGAGCAGCAAATGGCACAAAGGCTTGATTTACTGCAATTTCAGTTTAATGAAATTGAAAGTGCTCATTTGAAATTAAATGAAGATGAAGAATTGTTGGAAGAAAAAAAGAAGTTAAGTAATTTTGAAAAAATATATGATAGCATTCAAACAGGCTATACAGCTCTTAGAGGGGAACAAAAGGGCTTGGATTGGCTTGGGGAAGTAATGGGAAATATGGAGGAAGCTGCAAGCTTAGATACTGAATATAAAGATATGGCTGAATCTGTTTCCAATAGTTATTATATTTTAGAAGATATTGCAAGACAGATGCGGGGTGCTTTAGATTATTTAGAATATGACCCAGAAAGATTAAATGAAATTGAAGCAAGGTTAAATGAAATTAATACATTAAAGCGGAAATATGGCAAAACGGTATCGGAGATTTTAGAATATGCTGCTAAAATTGAAGAAGAACTAGAAACCATACAAAATAAAGAGACACATATTGATTTATTAGAGCGCGAATTAGCTTCCCTAAAAAAAGATTTATTAGTAGAAGCAAAGGAACTGCATGTTTTAAGAAGAAAAGCGGCAGAGCGTCTAACAAATAGTATTCATCAAGAACTAAAAGAGCTATACATGGAAAAAACAGTTTTTGAAGTAAGAATAAATGCTAATGAAAATAATGTCACGAAAAAAGGAATAGATGAGGTAGAATTTTATATTTCCACAAATCCTGGTGAACCTCTTAAGCCATTATCGAAAATCGTTTCTGGTGGAGAGCTATCGAGAATGATGCTTGCACTAAAGAGCATTTTCTCTAAGCATCAAGGCGTCACTTCTATAATATTTGATGAAGTAGATACTGGTGTAAGTGGAAGAGTAGCTCAAGCGATTGCCGAAAAAATTCATCATGTTTCAGTCGATTCGCAAGTATTATGCATTTCCCACTTGCCTCAAGTAGCTGCAATGGCAGATACTCATTTATTTATTGCGAAAAAAATAGAAGACGGTAGAACCTCTACATCTGTTACCCCATTGGTTCAGCAAGATAAGATAAAAGAGATAGGACGAATGATTTCTGGAGCAGAAATTACCGAATTAACAAAAAAACATGCAAAAGAACTGTTAAAATTAGCGCAAAAAGCTAAGAATAAAGTATAGACACGTAAAACCTCTGTATATGTGCAGAGGTTTTATTTTATTGATGGTTTCGAAAACCCCTGGCTATGCCGGGGGTTCCGGAGAGCTTATAGCGAGGTAACAAAAAAACCTCCTTTCATGGTAGGATAAAG